>JBAXNF010000167.1:0-3830 GCA_037133935.1 bacterium | reverse complement strand
GGGCCGAGGGCAACTACTACGACCCCGCTGTCTTTTTTGGCCTCACCCGACCCCGTGCCAGGCTGGTTTCGCCATTGGTGGCGCGATCGTTTGTGGCACAAGGGGAATCGGGCAGTAGCCTCTCTTCTTGGCTGTCGTCAAGCCACCGTCCACACGGCGGCATGGCGGCGGCCACGAATAACCCATTATCACGTCATTGCACTGTGTCTCTTCCTGTGGTCGCTTCGGCGCGGAGGCCAGTCTCTTAACCACAGGAGAGGAGAATCATCATGGCCGTCGTCACAATGCGACAAATGCTTGAAGCTGGTTGCCACTTTGGACACCAGACCCGCCGTTGGAACCCCAAAATGAAGCGATTCATTTTCGGCGAGCGCAACGGTGTGTACATCATCGATCTTGAACAAACAATGACTCGCGTCGAGACTGCTTACGTCTTTGCTCGTGATCTTGTAGCCGGAGGCGGAACCATTCTTTTCGTTGGCACCAAAAAGCAAGCACAAGATCCTGTGCGTGACTGGGCCGATAAGAGCGGCATGCCATACGTGAACGAGCGTTGGTTGGGCGGAATGCTCACCAACTTCGAAACCATTTCAAAGCGCGTCAGCAAAATGCAGGAATACGAGCGCATGGTTGAAACTGGCGAGTTCGAAGCGATGCCGAAAAAAGAAGCACTTCTTTTGTCGCGCGAACTTGTCAAGTTGCAAAAAAACTTGTCGGGTATTAGCAAAATGACGCGTCGTCCCGATGCAGTCTTTGTACTTGACACCTTGAAAGAGCACATCGCTGTGACCGAAGCAAACAAGCTCGGTATTCCAGTTATTGCAGTGGTCGACACCAACGTTGACCCCGACGTTGTGACCTTCCCTATTCCTGGAAACGACGACGCTATTCGCGCCAACGACCTCATGTGCCGCGTCATTGCTGAAGCAGCACTTGAAGGACGCCACATGGCATCGAAGAAGGCATCAGTTGCCGCAGCACAAGCCGCAGCCGCTGCTGTTGTCAATGCTGCTGCTGCAGTTGCTGCAGTCGGAGCATCGGTAGTTGAACCAAAACCCATCCCCGCACCCCCTGCGGCACCTACTCCAGGAGCCTGATTCACGAATGTCGTATACAGCTAAAGACGTAAAAACTCTGCGTGATACCACCGGCGCAGGCATGATGGATTGCAAAAAAGCACTTGAAGAGAACAGCGGCAATATTGACGAAGCCAAACAGTGGCTCCGTGAAAAAGGCCTTGCAGCAAGTGCAAAGCGCGACGACCGCGATAACAATCAGGGCGTTGTTGCTTTGGTGATTCGCGGCAATGTTGGTGCAATGGCAAAGCTGAAGTGTGAAACCGACTTTGTTGCCGGTAGCGATGCTTTCAAAGCTGAAGCTGAAGCATTGGCAAACCTCATCATCGATAAAGGCGTTGCTGCAGTGTCAGAGCGCCAAGAGCAACTCGACAGTTTGAAGATTGTTCTCAAAGAGAATATTGACTTAGGCGAAGTGGTGCGCATTGAAGCAGCTGCAGGAAACGTCATTGACTCTTACTTGCACATTCAAGGTGGTCGCGGAGTCAACGGTGTACTTGTTGAAATGTCAGGCGCTACTCAAGAGTTGGCACACGATGTTGCAGTGCACATTGGTTTTGCTCGTCCGCGGTTCCTTACACGTGATGAAATTCCTGCAGATGTTCTCGCTCATGAGCGCACAACATTGGAAACCATTACGCGCAACGAGGGCAAGCCAGAGGCAGCAATTGCGAAAATTGTTGAAGGCCGCATAAATGGTTTCTACAAAGACGTTGCACTTGTGGAACAGCCATATGCAAAAGACGACAAGTTGTCGGTTACGCAGTTCATTGGCTCGGCTAATATTCTTCAGTACTCACAGATCGAGATCGGCTAGTTCTGAATGCCTAAAGATGGGGTTTCCACAAAAGCGAGTCCTCGGACTCAGCCACGTTGGAATCGCATTGTTTTAAAACTGTCAGGTGAAGCTCTTGCTGAATCCACCGGGTTTGGTCTCGACACCGATGTCTTACATCAAGTGGCAACTGAGTTGCACGAAGTGCACGAAGAGTTTGGCGTCGATATTGCTGTTGTTGTTGGTGGCGGTAACTTTTGGCGCGGCATGAAAGGTGCTGGTCAGGGTATGGACCAAGCGCAGGCCGACTTCATGGGAATGCTTGCCACCGTGATGAATGGTCTTGCGTTGCAAGATGCACTCGAGCGCGTGGGTCAGCATTCACGAGTGATGTCGGCTATTGAAATGCCAAAGGTTGCCGAGCCCTACATTCGTCGCCGTGCAGAACGCCACTTGGAAAAGGGTCGCGTTGTCATTTTGGCCGGCGGAACGGGAAACCCGTTTTTCACCACCGACACCGCTGCTGCATTGCGCGCCGCGGAAATTTCTGCTCAAGCCATTTTGAAGGGCACTCATTCCGGTGTCGATGGCGTGTATACGGCCGATCCAAAACTCGACCCAACAGCCACCCGATATGACCGTATTTCTCATTTCGATGTCATGAGTAAGGGCCTCAAAGTAATGGATTCCACGGCAATTACCTTCTGCATGGACCAAAAGATCCCCATTGTGGTGTTCGATCTTTTGCGCCAGGGCAATGTGAAGTCCATCCTCAGAGGTGAGGCAGTGGGTACGCTAGTCGGGTGACCGAAGAAGCTCTCCTCGACGCCATCGACAAGATGGAAAAAGCAGTCGAACATGTACAGGGCCAATTCACCACTATTCGCACGGGGCGAGCAACCCCTTCGATCGTGGAAAAATTAGCTGTCGAGTATTACGGGGCAACGGTTCCTTTGCAGCAAATTGCTGGGTTCCAGGTTCCCGAGGCACGGATGCTGGTGGTGAAGCCCCACGACCGCGGAGCCATTGCTGCTATTGAGAAGGCCATCCAAAGTTCCAACCTCGGGCTCAACCCATCAAATGATGGTGTGGTCATTCGACTTGCATTTCCTGCGCTCACCGAAGAGCGCCGCAAAGACTACGTCAAAGTGGTGAAGGCAATGGCAGAAGAAGGCCGAATTGCAGTGCGTAACGTGCGCCGAGATGTGCGCAAAAATTTGGAAACTGCTGAAAAAGATCACGATATTTCTAAAGATGAACTTGAGCGTGCGGAAAAGGAATTGGAAAAATTAACGCACGATCAGATAGATCTCATCGATAAGGCTTTTACTCGCAAGGAACACGAACTACTAGAGGTGTAAACCAACTGCATGGGTGTTGCCCATGCATTACCCGAAAGGGAAGATATGACCGACGATTGGAAACGACGCGACGACACGGGAGACCGTGATGCAGAGGGATACGGCACCGACTTTGGTGACGACTTCGGCACCGTTCAATTTGGCGATGATGCAGTAGAGCCAGTTTTGTCATTTGGTGACGACACGGGTCCTCTTCCACATTGGACCGAGCCACCCACAGGCGAACTGCCAAAGTTTTTGCAGTCAGAACCTGCAGATGACACCGATGTATGGTCAACCTTTTCGCAGCCTGCAGTGCAGCCAAACGCTTCGCCTGAGCCGCCGTATCGCGATGAGCCAACTCGTGAGGCACGCTATTTTGAAAATGATGCTGCGCCTGTTCCTGGCGCGCGTCGTGAACCACGCCTAGTTATTGGAAGTGACCCCACCGACGAGCGTGCGCGTCGACCCGAAATGCATCAGCCAACGGGTGGCAATTCACGTCCGGTCGCTCGTCAAGCACCTGTTGGTCGTGGTGCGCGACCGTCATCGCAACGTCCGATGCCGTCACGTTCGCAGCGAGCCACCGGTGGCATTGGTGGGCGCGACATGCCACAAGCAGTGACTGCTGGTCTTTTA
>JBAXNF010000166.1:0-3868 GCA_037133935.1 bacterium | reverse complement strand
TCATCGAGGGCGCGATGCACAATGCGCACACAGTCGTCGTGGTCACTGTTGCCCCAAGACCCAAACATCATGTTGCCCAGGCACAAAGGCGAAACGAGCATTCCGGTACGACCAAGCGGAGAATATTTCATCTCTTCAAACTACAAGGTGTAGTGCTTTTACAAACGAGCGAGATCCTTGCCTAATCGTACGAGCGCGTCATTTGTGCGAGCGCCCCACCAGAAAAGGTCTTTGCCATCAATAATGCGCACGTCGGAAATGCCTGTACGTTCTTGCACTTCGCCAATGTGGCGCTCGGCAAATACGTAAGGCTCCGTTGGCAACAAAACCATTTGCGCATTGAGACCCGCAAGGTCTGCATCACTCAGCGTGGGGTACGCGTCGGGAGAATTGGGTTGAAAAACGTGGATGCCGAGACAACGCAACAAGGTGGCACCATAAGTTTCCCGGCTGATGGTCATCCATGGTCGCCGCCATATAGGAACAAATGCAACACTGCGCTGTTCCTGCTCTACTAGTTCGCCGAGCGGCAGTGTTGGCCCACTAACAAGGTCTGACAAGCGCTGCATTTCACGTTGCACATCGTGCACCGACACCACGTGCAGGTCACACACCGCTAGGCCATGCGCAATGAGCGACTCGGCATCTTCTTTTCGATTCTCTTCACGATCAAGAACCACAAGGTCGGGCTTCAACGCAACAATGGCGGCAATATCGGGATCTTTGGTACCTCCTACATGACGCAAGGAGGGCTGTTCGCAAAACCGCGTGCATGCAATTGGTTCAATATTCCACGCCAGCAATGTTTCCGTTACCGATGGAACGAGACTAACAATTTTCATGAATCAATAATCTTGCGTTTTTCTCTTTCGAATTCTTCACGAGTAATTGCACCACGCTGCAATAAGCCCTCAAGTTTTTCCAATTGAGTTGCCACATCGTTGGTGCGCATTCCGGTACGACCATCCATGCGAAGTTGCACTTGTTCGAGCAACATTTTCTTCACAATTTGCGGCCGTTGAATGTCGGAGAATCGCTGCTGCCCGTCTTGCCCACCAGATTCAATGAGCAGGTCGCCTGCACCAAGTATGCGTTCAATAATGCTTTGGTTGAAGTTCACATTGTTCACGCGTTCTATAGGAATTTCAATTCCTTGTTTCGAGAAAAAGCCGCTTTGGTAAATCACGCGGTAAGAAGTTACAGCAAAATGCGTGTTGCGCCACAAGAGGTACTTCCATCCCACCCACAGAGCCGCCAGAGCCAATACGCCAGCAGAGATTTTGGGGAGAAAGTTCCAAAATCCGTCATCAATTTTTGATGCAATAAATACTTCGGCGACGACAACAGGAATAAGTACTCCTACCGACTCGGCGAAGTACCACCAATGGGGGTGAATGTCGAGAATAAGATCTTCGTTCTGGTTCAGCATGTCTTGCGGCAACGGCATACGCCCATAATAGTAAAGATTTCCCACGTAACACCTCTCTTGTCGCGCGCTGTGGCACCCAACCTCTATCGTGAAGGCAATGTCTGCTTCGTCGCTCCTGTATGCCCTAGATGCTGAACAGCACCAGGCGGTCACCGCTCCAGCCGACGCCGTCATTGTTCTGGCAGGTGCTGGTTCGGGCAAAACAACAGTTCTCACTCAACGCATCGACTACCGCATCAATAACGCAACCGCCGACGCTGAACATACCTTGGCTATCACCTTCACCCGTGAAGCAGCAGCCCAACTACGCCGCCGCACACCGCGCGGAATTCATACCGGCACTTTTCACGCCATAGCTTTTGCACTCTTACGCCAGCGCTGCACCGACCAAGGTCGACCCCTGCCCACGGTGCTCACCAATCGGTACGGCATCGTCAATGAATCCATCAAGTTCATTCGCTCGCGAGTCAACGTTAATGAAGCACTCAGCGAACTTGAATGGCTGCAAGCGAGAGCATTAAAGGCCCCTGCTTACAGCGCAGCCGCTGCGGCAGCAAAGCGCACCACAACTGCCAAACCAGAAGACCTAGAAAAGGTATTTTCGGAATACGAAAAAACAAAGGCAAAGCGTGGTGTGGTCGATTTGGGCGATCTGTTGACGCGCACTACTCACGATATTGCAAACGATTTTGACTATGCCGAAGCAACGAGGTGGCGATACAGGCACCTGCTTGTCGACGAGGCTCAAGACATGAACCCTCAGCAGTTTGCGTTCTTTTCTGCACTGCGTGGAAAAAATCGCGACGTGTTTGTTGTGGGTGACCCACTGCAATCTATCTATGGTTGGAACGGAGCAGAACCATCGCTGTTCGACACGCTTCCCGAAAAGCTTGGTGGAGCACACGTTGTGCACTTGGTCAACAACTATCGCTGCTCCCCTGTCATTGTTGCCGCTGGCTTGCATGTTCTCACCAACAACGGCATTCCCGCAACGGCACGGTCTACCAAACTCGACGGCGACGCAATCACTATCCAGGGTTACGCCAATGAACACGACGAAGCGAATGGCATTGCACTTCTTGCTACGCAATCTCATCGCTCACTTGCCAGGTGGAGCGATATCGCCGTTCTTGTGCGCACCAATACTCAGCGCGAAATTGTTGCTGGAGCTTTAAAGAAACACCACATACCTGTTCTTGCGCGAGGTCAATCGGCAGTAGTTGCTCCCTTGTTGCAAGAAGTTGCCGCACTCACTCACCGCTATGCACTTGCCGATTGGTCGCTCGAACTCCGCATGGCGTCAGAACCCGAGTCTCCCGAGTTTCTCTTGTCTGAACAGGTGAATGAATTTCTTCAAGATCACCCCACGGGTGCCGCGCATGGTTCCATGTTTATGACCTGGCTGTCTACCGTTGGCCAGCGCTCCAACCACAGCGAAGACGGCATCGAGTTGCTCACTTTCCATGCCGCTAAAGGTCGCGAATGGAATACTGTTTTTATTGCCGGAGCCGAACAGGGTTTGCTCCCACACTCCTCTTCACGTACGGCGGCCCAAAAGGCTGAAGAAGTGCGCTTGGCCTACGTTGCTATTACTCGTGCTGCAGAAAAGCTGTTTGTTACCCATGCCGCCGAACGCAATAGCCGTAAAGCTCGCCCGAGCAAATATTTTGTGAACCTTCCCCTCGGTGAAACCACTGCAGTTCGCATGCCAGAAGAAATGATGCAATACGCAAAAGCTGTGAGCAGTACCACACCTAAAGGGGCACTGCGGGTATGGCGTAAAGAGCGTGCGCGCCAGCTGAAAACCACCGAGGTAGGCATTTGCAACGATGCGACACTTGCTCGCCTCGAAAAAGAAATGCCAACTTCCCTAGAAGAGCTCGCCACAATTTTTGGAGCGCTTACTGCAGAGTCACTTGCGCCAAGCCTCTTGCCGTTACTCGCTCAGTTCACCGCGCCGAATACGTAGCAGGCGCTCAAAAACTTCGGGTCGCATGGAAATAAAAAGCCCCTCGGCTTCAGCGCACTTCGTTTCGCCGTTCATCAGAGTTGCCACAGTGAAAATTTTTCGGCCTTCAATACGGTCAATGCGCCCTTCAAAAACAAGCTCAGCATGCAACGGCGTTGGCGAGGAATAACGCACCGTTAACTGCCCCGTCATTCCAGGGTTTCCTGTAAGCGACTGCGTGATACCAAGTACTTCATCGAACGCTGCAGCTATAACACCTCCGTGCACACACCCAGGAGGACCCTCAAACACATCGGCAAAACTTACTCGGCCAACCACTCGTGCCGTGGAGTGGTCTCCAGCAGCGAGCTGACGAATTTCAATTGTCATGGGGGGCGCAACGGGGTTCATTGAGCCAATGATTGGGCTGCGATCAAGAAATGAGTTGCCCACGCCATACGAACCATCGGCACGTGGCGCTAACGACGTAC
>JBAXNF010000165.1:0-3875 GCA_037133935.1 bacterium | reverse complement strand
CTGGCGCACTTCCACCTTCTCCGCATCGCCTGCGACGAGCGGCATCCGCTCTGCGTGCACGACGCGCAGCGGGTCATTGAAGAGCCGCACCACGCGCGGCGCACCGCTCGGACGCCACACGGCCCATGCGCGTTTCGCAGGCTGCGATGCGTGCGTGAATTCGTAAGCGTAGCACTCGTCCGCATCCTCACGGTCCACGCGGACAAAACGGTATTCGCCGAGCGAGCGTTGGAGCCATGCGAGCGCGTGAAATACAGGCTTCGGCTCGAAGTTCCTCGTGATGCCACTGCCGGCGTGCAGGTGCGGTTCGTCGTTATCGTTGAATAAAAAAAGATGCGCGCGATCCACGCCGAGCCGTGCTAGCAGCAGGAACGATCGGACCGACCACATCGCCTGCTGCGACTCGGTGCTCCCCTGCCATTTTGAAAAATCGCCCGTCGTGGGCGGCGGCTTCGTAGAGGTCGGCTCCTCTGTGTGCCACTCCTTCCAGAACAGCTCGTACAACGTGTGCACGTGTGGTGCCGCGTGTGATGCCCAAGAGTGCTCCGCGTGCGCCGTAGTCCCAGTGCGGTGTTCCAAGGCCAAAGAGAGCGGGCACGTACATGACCCCATCGCTACTTGTAACAGTGCCGGCAAGTTCTGCACTCTCTTGGGCATTGTCGATGAGCCCCATGTCTTCAATGAGCCATTCAATATTGGTACCGGCAGACAACATGATGGCTTCAACGCCCCAGTGCACTTTTGCTGTCGTGACACCTTTTTCATCTTCTTCATTGAGTGAAAAGGCAACGATGGGAAAAGTTCCTGATGTGCTGCGAGATGACGCTGTGGGTGCGGTGGTGCCCGTGTACATGTCGAGCATGCCACCAGTGCCAAAAGTAATTTTTGTGCTGCCAGGAGTAATGCAACCTTGCCCCACTAAAGATGCTTGTTGGTCGCCAACGAGTGATGCAATGGGAAGGTTGTCTAATTCAATTGCGTTACCCACAACTTGCGATGACGCAACAATGGTGGGAAGTGCAACGAGTGGAATATTTAAAATTCCACAAATTCTTTCGGACCAGTTCAGTGTGTCAACAGAAAAGAGCCCGGTTACACCAGCGTTGGTGTGGTCGGTAACAAAAGATTGTCCGTCGGTGAACTTCCATGTCAGCCAAGTGTCAATGGTGCCAATGCAAATATCGCCACGCTGAATTTCATCTTGCAACTCCGCCCCGTAGTTTTTGAGCATCCAAGCAGCTTTTGTGGCCGTTTGGTTGGGGGCAAACATGAGACCATGTTCGGAACGTGCAGTGATGCACTCCATAACGGTGCGCAGATCTTGCCAACCAAGTGCAGGTCCGAGGGGCTCGCCAGTAATGCGATTCCACACAACGGTAGAAGCGCGTTGGTTGGTGATTCCGATTCCGATTGCAGACTTGGGGTTGCGCTGCAGCACGGTGAGTGCTGCCTCGCGTGCAGCAGTGAACATATGCATTGCATCGAACTCAACAAGACCTGAAAAAGGAGTTGATGGTGGATTCTTGCAGTACTGCACGTCGGTCATTTGCCCCGCGCCATTGACGAGCGCTGCACGTAAGCCAGTTGTGCCTACATCGATGACCAAAATTGATGGCGTTGTCATTTGGGGCGCACTCCTGAGTTCTGCATGAAACTACCGAGCACGCCGCCAAAAATACTGGCAACTAGCGCAAGAGAAAATGCGGTAATAATTCTGCTCACACGTACTTCACCGCCAGTGGCGACGCGAATGAGAAGAAAAAAACTTTGCACCACAACAAAAACTCCCGCGCCAGCAACAAGGCCATGCATGAGCGGACGCCCGAGTTGTTGATGCCATGCAGCCACTCCGCTGCCAATGACGAACCCGCAAATGGCAAACAATGAAAGTAATGGTGCCCATCCACTTGGATTGTCGGAATTGTCGATGATGAATCGCGCAATGAGAGTGGGAGGAACGGCAAAGAGAGCGGTGACTGATGCCCCTTTTTGTAGAGCAAGAGTGTCGAAATCTTTCATTGCTTATGTTTAGCGCATTGGCCAGAGTGCTGCGTCGTTCGACCCAGTACTGAGGCCCATTTTGCCTGGGTTCAAAATGTTGTTTGGGTCAAGTGTCGCCTTCAGTGACTGCAGAACTTTCATTCCGGTTCCGAGGGCTTCGGTCATAAAGCGGTTCCGGTTGAGGCCCACTCCGTGGTGGTGCGACAGGTTTGCCCCAGCTAGAAGTGCTGCACGTTGGGCTGCATCCCACAGCGCAACATAGGTTTTCTCAAACTCTTCTGCTGGTGGGGTTGCCGCAAATGTGAAGTACACACATGCACCATCGAGGTAGCTGTGCGATAAATGACATGTTGCGCTCCGTGCGTGTGGAACTTGAAGAATTGCTTTTACTACTGCGTCGTTGACTTGCATCAATTGACTCCATGGTGCAGCAACTTCAATGGTGTCTACAACAAAGCCTTTTTTGGTGAGGGCTTGCAAAGCGCTGGTGTCGTTGCGATGCGACAACCATTTTTCGACGAGCGCAGTATCGGCCACGATGGCATTGTTCGATGTGGCGTACTGCTTCACAATATGCATTGTTGCTAGAACAAGTTGCTCGTTGCCCTCGTCGAGTACAAGCAGAGTTGCTTGAGTGCCATCGCCTTCATGTGAGCGCTTGCTTTCGCTTCCGTCGTATAAGCGCAGCACTGCAGGTGTGGCGCCTGCGCGAATGAGTTGACGGCAAGCTTCAATACCTTGGGTAAAGGTAGGGAATCGGTATGCGGCTGTTGCGCGAAACTCTGGCAAGGGGTGGGCGCGAAGCCACGCCCGTGTAATAACGCCCAGGGTTCCTTCGGAACCGAGAAATACTTCAGTGAGGTCGGGCCCCGCTGCTGCGGCAGGGGCTCCTCCGGTGAGAACAACTGTTCCGTCGGCTAGCACCACTTCAAGACCCACCACCATGTCTTCAATTTTCCCGTAACGCGTTGAAAATTGACCAGCACCACGACAAGCAATCCAACCACCTACGGTGGAGATATCGAAAGATTGCGGATAATGCCCCACGGTGAGTTTGTGTTGCGAGTTCAACTCAGTTTCCATATCTGGACCAAAGGTGCCAGGAAGTACTTCAACAATGCCCGACAGAGCATCGACAGAGATGATGCCTTGAAGCGAAGTGAGATCGAGCAAGACACCGCCGTAGAGCGGAATGGAGGCGCCAGTTACTCCACTGCGACCACCGGCAGGAGTGACGGGAATATTTTCTTTGTGGCAAATGCGCATCACTGCCGAAACTTCCAACGTATTGAGTGGTCGACACACCACGCCCGGCAGAGCAGCGGTTTCATTGCGTAGTGCCCACGACAATGACAAAGGCCACCAGTCACGACCACTTTCAGCAAGCGTTGCGGCATCGGTAGAGCTAGCACAAATAGATGCAAGTTGTACCAGTACGTCTGCGCTGATTGAGCCGCGTGCTTGAGTGGGAAAATGTGGTGTTGCCGAAGCGGCCGACCCAGAGAATTCAATGGGTGCTGTTGCTTGCATGGGTTGTGTCATGGTTGCTCTTTCGTCGTTGCGACAAATTCAGATTCAGTAACTAACCCGGCAGCTTCTTCTTCGGCACAGATGCCATGAAAGTGTGCAACTTGGTCGTTGATGTCAGATTCACTCCAGTTCATTTGTGGCGCAATGAGTTCAGCCACACTACGCGCTGCATTTTTCGCCGCTGCGCGGTTGAAAAGGAGCGCCCGTGTGCGCCGCGACAGAACGTCATCGAGCGTGAAGGCCATTTCGTGGGTTACTGCGTACATTGCTTCAGCACGCAAGTAGGGAAGGCCATCAATGAGGGGCTGCGCAAGGTCGGGTTGCGCTGTGATGAGTGCTTCAAT
>JBAXNF010000164.1:0-3890 GCA_037133935.1 bacterium | reverse complement strand
GTACTGAGTAAGAAATGCGCGGCAGTATTCGACACACTCATCTGGGTCGGTGTCGCTTGCAGAAAAACCAATGAGTTGCGGAACTTCGAACTTGCTGAAATCTCGCGATGCCTTTTGTGCACCTGCACGTGCCTGTTCGATGGCATCAATGGTGTACGAAGGCGGGACAAGAAAGTCGAGCAGCACTCCATCTGCCACTTCGCCCGCGAGTTCAACCATTTTGGGCCGCACGGCACCAATATAAATCGGAATATCGTAAGCTCGTCCGTCGTCGTCATCTGGACCATCAAATCTGATGCGATCTACATTGACAAACTCACCCTGATACGAAACTGTCTTGCCGCCGATAAGCCCGGACACCACTTGGACCACTTCTCGCATTGCCTTCAGCGGTTTGGTATTTGGCAAACCCGTTTGAGTAGCGAGTGGTTCCCACCATGCACCTAGGCCAAGTCGAATTCGACCTGGTGCAAGCACTTCAAGAGTCTTAAATGACAGTGCCAGCAGTGCAGCATTACGAGTTCGATAAGGGAGTACGCCACTTCCAACTTTGACTCGCTTCGTGCTTCCTGCAATCAGCGAAATTGGAATCATCGCATCAACTGTGAGTCGACTCTCCCCCACCCAAACACTGAAGAAACCTGCATCTTCGGCCCACTGTGCTTCAGCTACTACTTCACGAGTTCCGTTAGGTAACCCACACTTGCCTGAATCAATCATGATTCCAATTCGGTCAAAGATTCCCACGTTATTTTCCTTGCCTACACAAAATTGGATTAGCCGTAAATGTGGAATCTACATCTAGCGGAAAAATCGGGTGACGGATATTTTTGAATTCAAACTTTTCGTTATTTGAAGAAGTTACCCCATCGCCGTCACAGTAAATAATGGCTTCTGCTACCGGGACGAAGACCGGTCGAAAGTACATTCGAGACTTGAGCATGATGTATTTGAAGTCGAGCGGATCAACACCGAGGCTCGTGAATACGCCCAAGTCCCAAGGCTCCTGAAGTCGTTCAGTAACAATAAGAGTTGCATGTTCGGTTTCGAATGCAACCGAACGACCCATTAGTGCCGTTACCCCGGTGAGTTGAGGGCCTTTTATGACATACACACCGTCGGTAATTGCCTTCACTACTCCGGTGAGTTTCAGCGGCTGACCTTTTCGTTGAATCGCTGGCATATCCAACTTGCCACCAATTTCCAATGTAATTGTCTGACCAACACCAGCATTAATCAATTCAGCTACCGCTTGTGGATCTCGTATTGGACCAACTGCAATTGAAGAAATTCCGCGATCAATCGCTTCGCGGAGAACCATCATCACATCTTGCGTGCCGCCCGAAGCACAGTTATCTGCGTGATCAATGAGCAACACTGGTCCTTGCTTTAAAGTCTTTGCTCGCTCAAGAGAGACATCTAACGGCTCGCTCGACCAAATCATGTCTTCACGATTTATCCACGCATCATTTGAGATCTTGGTGCAAATTTGAATTCCAAGATCTGGGTCACCATCAGTGACGACAACAACACTTGTTCCTGCGTCGCGAATATCGGCCATGGGAAAACCACCGAATGAACTTGCGCACAACACGCCAGGAATTTTCTCAGCATTTTTCGCCGCTTCAGCAAACTCTTTCATTGCACCCTCAGAAGTATTCATTTTGAGTGTTTGAGCCAAAATTGGAATTTGTTGCAAAACCATGACTGGACGAACTTCACCTCGAAGAAACTTCACGAATGCACTCGCGGCGCGTACACCGGTCTCATGCATATCGACATGCGGGTAGGTGCTGTAACCCGCGATCACATCACAATTCGAAACCATTTGTTGCGTCACGTTGGCATGTAAGTCAAGCGACACACCGATGGGGATTTCTGGATGTAGGTGTCGAATGCGTGCAAGCAATTCACCGTCGCCATCTTCAAGACCGCCACCTACGATCATCGCGCCGTGTAGATCGAGCAAGATTCCGTCGCATCCTGCAGCAATTGATTTCAGAATTATCTCGCTAAATCTTTCGAACGCATCCACTTCAACAGGACGACTTGGCAATGCATACGCCGCCAACGGAACCACAATTTCGGCACCCTCACTGATGGCAACATCGAGCAGCCCACCGATACCCGTTCTTGTATTGACCATTGCCCGATATGCGTCGTCGCCAACATATGGTCCGTCCGGACCGAACGACTCCCATGGTGTGGGTACGGGCGAAAAGGAATTGGACTCGTGCACAAGATGCGCAATGACCAGCTTCATTCTTGGACCCCCGCCCCGCTTAATAGAGATATCAAATTTCTATTTGACATCCGTCACCCGAGTCCCTAAGTTACCTGATCGACCCTCGGTTGTAAACCGTTGGTTCACTCAAATCACATTAACAAGGGGGAAATATTTTATGAGTTCAAAACGGATCCTTGCGGTTCTCTTAGGAGGAGCGCTCGGCATCGCCGGAATGTCAAGCTGTGGGTCATCAAGTGGCTCATCAACAGCTGACACGGCAACTGCCGATACAACAGCAGGCGCAGAAGCTTGCACGACCTTAACTCCAGTGAAGATCACTCTTCAGTGGGTTACTCAAGCTCAGTTTGCTGGAAACTTTGCTGCACAAGATCAAGGCTTCTACAAAGATGCCTGTATCGACCTGCAAATTCAACCAGGTGGACCAGACATCAACCCAGTGCAACTTTTGTTAACTGGTGACACCGATCTTGTTGGTGTTCAGTTTGGTGCAGTTCTCACCGCTCGTGATGACGGCGCAGACGTAATCACAATCGGTCAAGTGTTTGAGCGCAGCGCATTCTCACTGTTGTCATTCACAGATAAGGGAATCAAGGCACCCGAAGACATCAAGGGCAAGAAAGTTGCACTTTGGGGTGGCTTTGTACCTTCGTTCTCAGCAATGGCCGGAAAGCACGGTCTAGTTCAGGACAAAGACTTCACAACTGTCAACCAAGGTTTCGACGTTCTTCCATTGTTGAACGACGAAGTCGACATGATCAGCGCGATGCGTTACAACGAATACGCACAAGCACTCGCTGGCGCAAAGGGACGAGCAATTTCACTCTTTGACTTTGGTGCAGACGGAACTTCTGTAATGGAAGACACCATCGCAACAACTCGCAAGTGGGTAACAGCTAATCCAGACGTGGTTAAGAATTACTTGAAGGCCACGATGAAGGGTTGGATGTACTGCCGCGATAATCCAGATGCATGTGTTCAGATCGTTCTCAAGAACGGTTCAGCACTGCAAGAGAATTTCCAGACCTGGCAAATGAACGAAGTCAACAAGCTGATCTGGCCATCAACAAATGGCCTGTTTGCGTTGACTCAGGGAATGTTTGATCAGTCAGCTGGAATCTTGTTTGATTCTGGTGTTATCAAGAAAAAAGCCCTCTACAGCGATGTAGTCGACACATCATTCCGCGACGCAGCTGCTGCTGAGCTCGCCTCAGAAGACCTGAACGGTGCAAGCTTTACTCCTCAAACGCTTGACCCTGCAGTTCTCTTCGCAGGTGGCTGAGTAGGAGTCTGACATGGCGGTTTCTAACACTCATCTTGTAAATTCCCCGCACGCTATTGGGTCACGCATCGTAAGGTGCGCACTTATCCAGACGGGGGGAATGATGTCCCCTACGGACATTATTCAAAGACAAGTAAAACTAGTGAAGGAAGCCGCCAAGAAGGGCGCGCAAGTTATCTGCTTGCAGGAACTTGCGACGGGGCCGTATTTCTGCCAGGTTGAACAACGAGAGTGGTTCAACCTGGCAGAGCCGGTTCCCTCCGGTAATTCGACACAACTTATGATGTCGCTTGCCAAGGAACTTGGGGTGGTTATCGTGCTCCCCCTTTATGAAAACGACCGCGGTGATTTTTACAACACTGC
>JBAXNF010000163.1:0-3901 GCA_037133935.1 bacterium | reverse complement strand
CTGAAAGAGGTCTACATGTTGAACGAAAGCGTGCTCGACCTCATTGGCAATACCCCAATGGTCGATGTCAGTGTCTTGTCGCCCAACCCGCGGGTGCGTTTGGTGGCAAAACTAGAAAATCAGAACCCTTTTGGCTCGGTGAAAGATCGCATCGCAAAGTCGATGATTCAAGCTGCTGAAAAAGATGGAAGATTGATGCCAGGACAGCGTATTTTGGAGCCGTCGTCGGGCAACACTGGCATTGCACTTGCCGCCATTGCGCAAATTAAGGGTTACCCCATCACCATCTTGATGCCAACGAGCGTTTCCATTGAGCGTCGTCAAATGTTGCAAATTTTTGGTGCCGACATTGTGCTCACTCCTGGTGAAGAGGGTTCAAATGGTGCCGTGCGTCGTGCGCAAGAGATGTCTGCAGCACACCCTGAATGGTGCTTCTTATATCAGTACGCCAACGATGCGAACCCACAAGCTCACTACGAAGGTACGGGTCCGGAAATTTGGCGCGACTGCCCCGAGATCACGCACTTTGTTGCTGGTCTTGGTACCTCAGGAACTTTGATGGGAACAGGGAAATTCTTAAAAGAGAAAAACCCGAACATCAAACTCATTGCTATTGAGCCACCACTTGGCGAGAGTGTAGAAGGTTTACGCAATTTAGAAGACGGCTATATTCCTCCAGTTTTTGAAAACTGGAATGGGTTTGAACTTCTTGATCGCAAGCGTGTGGTGCGGCCACGCGAAAGCATTGAGTGGACGCGACGCCTTGTTGCTGAAACAGGAATTTTTGGTGGAATTTCTTCGGGTGCAAGCCTTGCCGGAGCAGTAAAAGTGGCGCAAGACCTTGAAGAAGGTGTTGTGGTCTTTGTGGTGTGTGACGGTGGTTGGAAGTACTTGTCGACCGGTGCCTATACCGACGATCTCGATGCTGCAGAAGCTGCTGCTGAGAAAATTATTTACTTCTAACTCGCCACCAAAATAATAAGACCGAGCAGAACAATGCCGGCAGCGGTGATGCGACGACGAGCATTTCCCTCTTTGAGTACTTTCCATCCAAAGAATACTGCGAGCACAACACTTGATTCGCGTAATGCTGTGACATAGCCAACTGAAGCACGCTGAACGGCCATGAGAACCATCCAGTATGTGAGCACCGATGCACATGCTGTGACGGTGAGTGGCCTCCAACGTGTTTGCATGATGCGTTTCATTTCCTGAGCGCGACCCAATGCAAGACCGTTCAGTGAAATGAAAAAAGCGCCTGTTATGAAAATGGTGAGTGGGTATAAGTTGCCGCCAGTAACACGCGAACCGTGGCTATCGATCGTTGAGTAGATACCAATTGTTAAAGACACGCAGAGTGCGGCAAGTACGTGCTTGTTGTCGGCTGGGCCTGCAAGTAAAAACAAACCACCTGCAGCAATTGCAATACCGAGAACGTTGACGATGCTGAGGTGGTCGTTAAGAAAGACCACACCTCCTATGGCAGCAAGTACTGCTCCTTTCCCACGTGCAATGGGGTAGGTGACAGAAAAATCTCCGAGGTTGTAAGCGCGAGCGAGGAACCACACATACCCCGTATGGGTGATGCCGCTTAATGAAGCCCATAACCATGCCTCGTGGGGAACTCCGCCTGAAGCAATGATGAAAATACTGCAGAAAACTCCGGCAATGGTCATTTGTGCCCATAAAGCAAGCCAGCGATCTTCACTTTGTTTAATGGAAATATTCCAACTTGTGTGCAAAATGGCCGCGCCAAGAGCAAGAAGTGTGGCACCAAGCACAATGCAACCGTACTCGTGTGCGCCAGGCTCTAACCTGTTCTCGGAATGGTGCAGCCAATTGGAATGTTTGACTCAGGCTTTGGTGGCTTGACGGTTGCTCGTGCAGTCATCGATCTTTTGCCACATGAAGACCTTGTTTATATTGGCGACACGGGTCGGTACCCGTATGGCAATAAACCTGCAGCAGAAGTGCAACGCTATGCGCATGAAATTGCCACAAGCTTGGTGAACGATTTCGATGTGAAGCTCATTGTTGTGGCGTGCAATACCGCGGCGTCAGTTGCACTTGAGCAATTGAAAGACACTTTGCCGGTTCCTGTTGTGAGCGTTATTGAACCTGGGGTCAGTGCTTTGGTGCAAACAACGCGCAATAAAAAAGTTGGTGTTATCGGCACGGTAGGAACAATTGACTCTGGTGCGTATGAGAATGCGGTGGGGTTGGCCGATGCATCGGTATCGCTGGTGTCGGCTGCGTGTCCTGGGCTGGTGGAGTTTGTAGAGCGTGGGCAAACAAGCGGAGCAGAAGTCACACTTCTTACGCAACGACTACTTGCACCCATTGTGCACGCCGGAGTTGACTCATTGCTCTTGGGGTGCACGCACTACCCGTATCTTGCTCGTGTTATTAGCGACGTCATGGGGCCAGATGTGGTGCTGGTGTCGTCGGGTGATGAAACAGCATTTGCAGTGAAAGAGATGCTTGAAGCAGCTGAGTTGCAAGAAGACACAAGTCGCGTCGGCGAACACTCTTTTTATTCCTCTGGAGACCCAGAGTGGTTTGCGCACTTAGGGCGCCGACTCTTTGGTCCGGAATTGAGCGATGCTCAATCGTGGGTTGTAAAATAAATATTCAATAATAAGGAGACAACATGACACGACCAGACGGACGCGCAGCGAATGAATTGCGGCCACTCACTTTCCAGCGCGATTTCACCGAAATGGCAGCCGGTTCTGTTTTGGTTTCCTTTGGCAATACGCGCGTCTTGTGCACAGCATCGGTCGATGAAAATGTGCCGCGTTGGATGAAGGGCTCTGGCAAGGGTTGGGTTACTGCGGAATACAGCATGTTGCCAGGCTCGTCGCCAGAGCGCGTTGACCGTGAAGCCGCGAAGGGCAAGCAAAGCGGACGCACGGTAGAAATTCAGCGCCTCATTGGTCGCTCGTTACGCGCAGCATGCGATATGAAACTTCTTGGCGAGCGCCAGGTAGTGGTCGACTGTGACGTTTTGCAGGCCGATGGTGGCACACGTACCGCAAGTATTTGTGGAGGCTTTATTGCATTGCACGATGCGCTCACACGTGTGCAGCAAAATGGCCTCATTTCGGCGCACCCGTTGCATTCACAATGTGCAGCAATCAGTGTGGGAATGCATAATGGTGAACCCGTTCTCGACCTTCCTTACATTGAAGACAGTTCTGCCGAAGTCGATATGAACGTTGTGATGTTGCAACCAATAGGTGGCGGCGAATCAAGTTTCGTTGAAGTGCAAGGCACTGCAGAAGGAAAAGCATTTACTCGCGATGAGCTTGATGATCTTTTAGGTTTGGCAGCACATGGTCTGGGGCAAATCTTTACTGTGCAGCGCAATGTGTTGTCGACGCCGCCAGTTCCTCGCACCCTTGGGCGTTAGTAATGGTTCTGCAACTGGTGTGCGCCTCGGCTAACCCAGGAAAAGTTGCAGAGATAGAACAACTCATGCCTCAAGGAGTTTCCTTGTTGCCACGACCAACGTCGGTTGCCGATGTGGTGGAAGACGCCAGCACTCTGGTGGGAAATGCACGCCTCAAGGCACGCGCCATTGTGGATGCAACTGGGTGCCCGGCACTTGCCGACGACACTGGGTTATTTGTTGACGCGCTCAATGGTTTACCAGGTGTGCGCACGGCGCGATACGCCGGAGAAGAAGCAACCGATGCCGACAATAAAGAAAAGTTGCTTGCAGCGTTAGAGAATTCTACTGCGCGTACGTGCCGTTTTATTACGGCGGTTGTGGTGTTGTGGCCAAATGGCGACGAAGTTGTTGTGGAAGGTGTGTGCGAGGGTTCAATTGCATTACGTGAAACAGGAAACAGCGGTTTTGGTTTCGATGCGCTGTTCATACCTGCCGCTGGCGACGGAA
>JBAXNF010000162.1:0-3903 GCA_037133935.1 bacterium | reverse complement strand
CATCGTCGAAAATCGAACAACGTTATTTATTGATTTGCGTGGTGGCAAATAGCCGACCACCACGCAAAGGCCACAATCCTCTTATCCGACTGTAATTTTTGCGGGCAGTTCAACCGTTTTGCTTTTCTTGTTTTCGATCACCTTGAACTTTGCTGAAATATTACAGACACCTTTTTTAAGCAAGATCACATCTGAACCCTTGGTCTTACAGATTTTTTTCGAATCTGATTTTACCTTTCCTGAAAATTTAAGGAGGCTCACCTTGCCGGCAGAGAGCGGCAGAGATTTAATAAAGGCGCTGTAGACAGTGTCAATTTTGATTTTGGATGTTGCTTTTTTCCCAAGGTTAATAGTCTTATTAATTTGGGGACCAGTAGTTACTTCTGGAGAGGACACGAGAGTTGCTACCGGGGCAACAAGATTCTGAGTTGCTATACCAATACTTTTCACTACAGCAGTTGGCTTGAAAGACTTGCTAGCACTGGGTTTTTCGCCAGATGTTGCTTCTCCAGCAGCGGTAATATTATATGTCTCGGTCGGATCAGAATTAATTGCACAAGTCTTTGCTGGCAGAATAATTTTGCAAGACAACGGGGCTCCACCAGAAGATGGTGTAGCGGTAACAAGCATAGAGGCGGTGTCGGTAGGTGTTTTCCCAGCGCCAAGTTCAACCACGAGTCCGGCCGAAGACGCCGAAGTTGTCAGGTCTTGCGGCGCCTCTGGAGGTGCCGTGAGATAGTACAGACGACTCGATGCTGGTGAAGTACCAGATGCATTTATTGCTTTCATCGTGACGGTATAAACCTTGCCACGCGCAGCGTCCCGGAGAACACATTTACCATTAGCTGCTGGGGCGCAGGAATAATTTCCAGGAGATGCAGTCACCGCAAACTTTGTCGCAATTGACGAATCGGCGTCTGGCAATACTTCTACTACTATGTCTCGAAAATTCGTCGTTAAAATGACATCTTGTGGGGCTAATGGCGCTTTCTCGTATTCAATTGTCTTTGAAGGCAGCGATGGCAAGGACTCGCCTATTCTGTTAGTGGCCGTGGATGTGAACTGCAACCCAAATCCAAGGAATGAATCGTCGACTGGGATGTCACATTTTGTATCTGGGGCCACGATCGTGCAGGTTGGTTCTTGATTGAGCATCTGCACCTTATACGAAGTAATTTCAACACCGATAGCAGGCGGCTTTACTGACAAATGGAATACTGCGGATCCTCCTGCAGTGTCGAGCGTGACGGCTGGTGCTATCTGAGCAGTCGGAATGCCAAATGGCTTCAGTCCAAGCACGGACACAGAGGGGGCAGATACTCCGCCATTGTTCTGCGCTGTCGCTGAAACAGAGTACGCCGTGCCATTGATCAGGTTAATCACTTCACACGACTTATTCGGTTTGGAAATTTGACAGGTCTGGCCTCCGGGGTTCGCGGTCACCGTGTAGCTATCAATCACGTCTGTGCTTGATCCTATTGTGACATAAATTTTTTGATCAAACGTCGTCGTTTGTGAAATCACGGGCGCTGCCGGGGCGGTGTATACCGTTACAGCATTGGACGTACCAAGCGCACCACCAACATTATTGGCGTTATAACCCGTTCCAGTAAAAGTATAGATTTGGTCTCGAATAAAATTATCAAAGACACACTTCCATTGAGTGTCTGACGACGCGTTGCAAGAAAGGCCTGTTGGGGCAGATGCAATTGTTATTTTATTAGTCGACTGTGCATCGTTGGTGCCAGCTGTTGCCGTAACCTTCATTTTCGAATTTTCGACTGTCGCAACAAGCGTTGGCCTATCAGGATTAAATTGAGGACTGATAGTTGTAGGCGTGCTTGGTGCTGAATCCGAATAATTACAGACGTCAGGGACAATGTCTGAGCAATTGCCGTTACCGCCTTTGACTGCGACTGCATAACTCAGATTTGAATTTGTTTTTGGCAGTGGCACGGTAATTACACACTCAGTTGGTGCTGGAGAAGTAATTATTCCGGCGTCCATGGTTTGTGCAGAGATGCAAGAGTATTTGGCTGAACCGTTGGTTGCGGTTGCCACATACTTGGCAGCAGCATCACCAGTACTCTCGCGATTCCAAGAAACATATATTTTCCCCTCTGATCCAGAGACGACTACACCTGTAGGGGGGGTTGGTTTGCCGATAGACCTGACCGTTATGAACTGCGATGTGTCGCCAAAGTCATTGGTTGCCACTACTCCAAGATTGGTGTCCACACCATTTTGCAAATCGTTGATGACGCAATTTGTATTCGGTAGGCAGTCAACAGGCACGTTCGAACCATTCTTGACGACATATTTTGCAACAGGTGTTTGAACACCAACGGCAGGATTAGTAGGAGAAGAACATTTGAGAGTGACCTTGTTATTTTCTGCTAGCACGGTAACGCAATTAAAGGCTGGCGGAGGACCAAACGGCGTCGTCTGCTTTTCTTCGGAGACGGACACTTGAGTGCCCCAAGAAGTTTTTATGGTTACTCCGTTTCGAACATTATTCTCTAGTCCGGATATGGTGCAAGTAGTAGTCGTGATTTTGCAAGTTTGCTTCGTGGTTCCGTCAGTCGCCGTAGCCTCATACTCGTAGTCACTGTTAGGTGCAGCCGTTAACGTAGCGACGATTGAATTTGTTTTGGCCGTCACTGTGAACTCTGCCTTTGGGGGCGGTGTACCCACGAAATTAATTTCTTTTCTCACGAGTTCTGTGAATTGGTTCGATGCAGACTTTGCCATTGCGTAAACAACATGCTTTCCTGGCTTCAGAGATTTTGTAGTTGACCCGACTCTGCAACTATCGTCGACCGTCAGAAAAGTGTTGAAAGTTGTTGGTGCGGTTGCCGGATCGAGAGTGCACCGTGCTTCTGTTGCGCTTATCGCCTTAACATTAAATTCGCCACGTACTCCAAAAACACCTATTGTCGCGGAAACAACTTCGTTAATTTTAGTAGATGACTTGGGGCCGTAGCCACCAGTTTTCTTATCATTGAAAGTGTAGAACTCGTTCGGCTTGAGGTCCCTCACATAAAGCGTTCGTGCGTATTCTGGGAAAGAGACAGACAGATATAACATTGTGTAGATATAGCCGCTGCTCCAAGTGCTACTCGAGTCATAAGTATCCGTACAGTCAATAGATCCTCCCCACTCGTTGGCTGAGGCGATGGCGTGAACTTGTTCATCTTCTTGGCTTGACGCACCTAAATTGGCGGTCCTCACAGATGCCAACGTATGTGGAATTGGCGTGTCCCCATACGTAAAATACTTACCTCTAGGAACATTGTTTCCACCTGATTGCATGCCGCCGTGGCAAAAGTCGCTAGATTCATAATCCCCACAATTACTACGGTAGGTGCCACCAGCTAGTCGTTGTTCATTTGCACCGTATAGCGCATCGCAGGGAGGACCATTATGTGCCCAGTAGTTTCTTGAGTGCGTGTCACCTGTTCGGATTGAGTAGACGTGTTGTTTGCTTAGTCCCCTATTATTTTTGAAGCTATTCGGATCAGTAAAATAATACCGAGCTGGGTTGCGAGGAGTGGTGAGAGATTTATCGTTCTCTTGCACGATAGTGGAAGCAGCGGCTCTTGGATATGGCAACGAGCCGGACGCTGCAGCCATTGATGTGCTAGACCAAGTCAGCCCATTCTCATTATGTGCATCAACGAGTGCTGTCCCTACAACCTGCGTCAATGTCGTCGCTAGGTTCACCAATTCGCTTGCTCCATTGTCTCCTAGAAAGCTAGCCACGTTGGCGCATTCGCTCGTATGTGTCACCCCACATCCACTTTTCCAATTCTTAAACAGCGCATCACCTGCTGATGGGAATCCGCCGGAACCTTGCCAATTCACCTTTGTGGTGGCCTGCTGGGATATCTCGTAGATTGCTGG
>JBAXNF010000161.1:0-3915 GCA_037133935.1 bacterium | reverse complement strand
GAGTTGTTGGCCGCGGGCGTGCCCCACGACAAGGGTCTCACCTGGACCACCGATGCAATCTTTCGGGAAACGCCAGAAAAAGTTGCACGCCGCCGAGAACAAGGGTGCATCAGCGTGGAAATGGAAGCATCGGCGATGTTTGCCGTCGCTATGTTCCGTGGCGCGATCTATGGGCAATTGTTGTACGCGGGTGACGATGTGAGCGCACAAACATGGGACCACCGCCATTGGGAAAAACAAACTTCTGTACGTGAGCGTGTTTTAGAACTTGCGCTTAACGCTGTGTGTCGCTTGTAGTAGCAATTACTACGCAGTTGCCGCTCAATTGCATTTCTTCATTTGCTGCGAGTAGCGCCACTTGGCCGCACGAGAAGTTTTCACCTGTGCCAGAAATGCACGCAACGAGTTGAGCTTTTGATGAAGCAGGAACCTTGGCAGGAGCAGCAATGCTGTGCACTTGAAACGCGCCAGTGGTGGGGTATGAACTGATGCCAGGCAGCGCCTGAGTGGCACGTCGTGCAGGGGTGGGAGAAGGTTCCCACAGCGTGATGTTTAATAGTTCCTCAGCATTGACATGTTTGTGAGTAAAACCACCCCGCACAACGTTGTCGCTTGTGTTCATTACTTCAATTGCCGAGCCACTGAGATACGCATGCAGCGTTCCGGCTTCAAGCAATAAGCATTCGCCAACAGCAAGCTCTACCCGATGCATGAGAAGTGCAATGAGAAGTGCAGGGTCATTAGGAAAGTTGACTCGTAACTCGTTGGCCCATGGAGGTAGTTGTGCAGGAATACGCAATGCATTTCCCGTTAGTGCTTCGCGTGCAAAGGCCTGCAAGCCATTTTGTTCAAGGTAGTCGGCGAGGTCTGTCCATTGCATGGCGCGGAACCAACCAACAGAACTTGCTACATCATGGAATCCGCAGACTGCGGTAAAGGCAGAGAGTGCAATAAGAAGTTCGGGCTTATCGGAACTATCGCGGTAAATGCGCTGTGGTGAAGTGACGGGAATTCCCGCACTCTGTTCACGCTCGAAACCTGTATGTGCTTGTGTTGCGGTGGGGTGCACCTGCAAAGAAAGTGGCGATGCTGCCGAGAGGAACTTCACCATGAAAGGAAGCGGGCCAGCAACATTGGCCAGTGCTTCTTGCGTGGCCGTGAGCGCCGCGGGGCCATCGGGGTGAGTACCAAACCAAATTTCTGCAAGGGGTTGAGGGGCAAGGGGAGCGCCAACAAAACCGTAGAGAAATTGGTGATCTCCCCAGTCGTAATGTTTATGTACTCCACTGACCAGTTGCATGTCAGGCTCCCGATTGGCAGATGTGTGCAATATGTTGCGCGGCATCGGCAACTGCTACGTTGCTGCGTTCACCAGTTGCGCGGTCGCGTACTTCAACAACGCCATCAATAAGTCCTTTGCCAACCACCACAATGGTGGGCATTCCGAGCAGTTCTGCATCTTTAAATTTCACGCCAGGTGAAACGCCAATGCGATCATCGAGCAATACGGTGACGCCTGCGCGATGTAGTTCTTGGGCAAGCTTTTCGCCTGCTACCGAAATGTCATCGCCGGCCTTGCCGGTAATGACAACGTGCACATCGGCAGGAGCAATGGCACGTGGCCAACACAACCCAAGCTCGTCATGGCAAGTTTCTGCAACCACTGCTACAGCTCGTGACACGCCAATGCCATAGGAACCCATAGTGACCACCGATTGCTTGCCATTGTGATCGAGCACCTTCAAGTCGAGCGCTTCTGCATATTTGCGACCCAGTTGGAATACGTGGCCAATTTCAATTCCTCGGTCGATGCTCATAGGTGAAGCGCAGTGTGGGCACGCATCACCGGCACGCACCTCGGCTGCTTCAATTGAGCCGTCGCATGCAAAGTCGCGTCCGTAGACAAAGTTAATAATGTGCTGGTCTTTGGCATTTGCGCCGGTGACCCAAGATGATCCTTCTACAACACGAGTGTCGAGAAGGTAACGAATGCCAGAGGCACGTGTTGTGCCCAGTGCGTCGGGGCCAATGTAGCCCTTGACCAATGCGGGAAATTTGGCAAACGCCGCATCGTCGAATGGTTCTACTTCACTTGGTGACAGTTGAGCCTCGAGGCGCTTCATATCTACTTCGCGGTCTCCAGGAACTCCCACTGCTAAAGGTTCGCTTGTCCCGTCGGGATGCTTCACCATCACGATGACATTTTTCAATGTGTCGCCTGCCGCAAACGCCGCACCTGTAGGTGACCTATGCGAGGTGGTGTTGAGCAATGCAACAAGCGAATCGATGGTGGGTGTTTGCGGTGTGTCTACAACAAGCGCAGAAGGAACATCAACGTTGGCCACGGCTGTGACGCGTACTTGTACTGCCTCGGTATTTGCTGCGTAGTTGCAAGAGGTGCAACGCACAAAAGTGTCTTCGCCCACTTCGCACTCGGCAAGGAACTCTTCCGATTGTGAACCGCCCATGGCGCCCGACATTGCAGACACCACAACGTATGGAATTTTGAGGCGATCAAAAATGCGAATGTAAGCGTCGCGGTGTGCTTGGTAGCTCGCCGCCAAACCAGCTTCGTCGTTGTCGAAACTGTATGAATCTTTCATGGTGAATTCGCGACCACGTAGCAGCCCCGCGCGCGGGCGTGCTTCATCGCGGTATTTCGTTTGAATTTGGTACAGCGAAACGGGCAGATCTTTGTAGCTCGAGTACAGGTCTTTCACGAGCAGCGTAAACATCTCTTCGTGCGTTGGGCCAAGGAGGTAGTCGACCCCGCGGCGATCTTGAAGACGAAACAGGGTGGGTCCGTACTCGGTCCAGCGGTTGGTGGCCTCGTAGGGCTCACGGGGGAGAAGGGCGGGAAAATGAACTTCTTGGGCTCCGATGGCGTTCATTTCCTCGCGCACAATGTTTTCCACCTTGCGGTGGATTTCCCACCCGAGGGGGAGCCAGGTATAACCACCAGGGGCGGCACGGCGAATATAGCCAGCGCGTACCAAGAGCTTGTGGCTCGGTACCTCAGCATCGGCAGGGTCGTCGCGCAAGGTACGCAGGAAAAGGTGGGAAAGGCGATGGATCACCTCCTTACGGTAATTCAGGTGAGGTGGGGTCGGGGGGCTTTAGGCAGGCAAACCGCTACACTTTCAGCGTCTTTAGAGTTCCGTGAACCGAGAGGCGTGGGCCACGCCCACGCCTTTTTTGTTCGCGTCGCCCGACGAGGTGTTCATTGACAAGTCAAGAGCTACTACGAAGAAAGTGAGAAACGAGTATGACCAACGCACCAACTAACCCTGCGCCGCGCTCGTTCGGCTCTCCTGTAGCCGATGCCGTTGCTGCCTTAGTGAGCCCCATTGTCAGCGACTTGGAACTCGAAATCTACGACCTCGAATTTTCTGGTGGTGTAGTGCGCGTTGAAGTTGATACGCCAACAGGTCAGGAAAGTGGCGTCAGCCTCGACAAAATTGCACTCATTACCCGTTTGCTTGGTCGCGAACTCGACCATAACGATCCAGTACCTGGGCGTTACACGCTTGAAGTGTCGAGCCCTGGTCTCGAGCGCAACTTGCGCCGAGCCGAGCATTACCAACGCGAAGTGGGCAAGACCGTGTCTTTACGTTTGCATACTGCAATCGATGGAGCCCGACGATTCCAAGGAATTCTTGCAGCAGCAACGCCCCAAGAAATTACTTTGCATATTTTGCCAGAAGGCAAACGTGCCGAAGCGCGCAGTATCACCATCGATATTGCCAACATCGACCGCGCAAAAACAGTTTTTGTATGGGCCGCTGCGCCTAAACCTGGTTCGCCAGAAGCACGCAAACAAGCAGAGCTAGAAGCCCAATTTGCTGCTTTAGAGGCAAATAGCGACGACGATTTCCATGACGATTCCGACGATGAATTTGAAGATGAATTTGAAAC
>JBAXNF010000160.1:0-3942 GCA_037133935.1 bacterium | reverse complement strand
AAGTGTTCTGAAGCAGAAGATGAAATTGCGAACCGCATTGAAGGTGCGTTTCATTTAGATGAATCGTTGCGCGAGAAGTTGGAAGCTCCACTTCCCGGCGCACTCGATACGTATTACGAAGTGTTTGCCCAATTTTCCGTATGGGATCAACTTCGCATTCAAGCCAATGCCGAGCGTCAAGGTGCGGGAGCATGGCAGCGAATTGCGGCAACGCACCCCGACCCACAGGTGATTGAAGTTTTGAATTCGTGTTCAGCTCTTGAGCTAGAAAGTGCCGACTACATGGATGCACTTATTGAAGCCCACGCGCCCGATCGTGTTTCTAACTAAATAAAGCTGGTGGAATTTCAGTTTCGCCGGCTTCAATTCCAGCGATAATTCGCTCGGCAACCGATGCTGGGCTCAGGCCCTCTTTCATTGCAGGCGCTTGACCATACAAAGGTCGTGTGGCTAAGCCCGTTTCGGTGTGCGGAGGGCGTGCGTCGAGAACGCTAATTTTTCTTGAACGCAACTCGCGACGCAACACTGCACAACTTGCCGACAGGCCTGCTTTTGCTGCGGTATATGCGGCCATTCCCAACGTTGCAAAATCGACCACAGCTCCTGTAATGACCGTGATGTTTCCACCTTCGCGAATGTGCGGTACAAGATCATTCAGCACCTGCAACGGCGCTACAAGGTCGACATCAATGAGTTGCGCCACATCGGCACTATTGAGGGTTCCGTGAACGCCAAAACCCACGAGCCCACTAGCAATAACGACGCCATCAATACCGTCGTGAGCAACAACAAGTTCGCACAACTGGCGGCGCGCATCTTCGTTCGTAATATCGAGTCCGAAGGGGCCACTCTTGGCAATTGCAATGACCTCAGCGCCCTTCTCATTCAAGGCTTCAACAAGCGCGTTGCCGAGTCCTCCACTTGCACCAATTACGAGATACCTGTGATTACGCATTTCAGTCATTCGGTGATTCTTGTTGGTAGTGGTTGGCGAACACGAACTGTGCGCCAACCACTACCCGACAATTATTTGTGAAAGAGCGCGTTGGTCATCATCGGACCAACAATGCGAGCACCTTCAGATTGTGCAGCAAGTGCTGCAAACATCACCAATGCGCCACCGGCCATTGAGATGTTTTTGAAGAATGCAATTTGTTCCATTTGTTTTTGCTGTGGGTCAGTTTGTGTCCAGAAGTTGTGAAACATCACAGCCATAATGACGAGCAGAACAGCCAGCACTAACGCGCCGAGGTCGGCGTATACGCCGAGAATGATTGATGCTGCGGCAAGTAAGAAAAATACACCAGACAAAAGTACCGAAGCTTTTGCTGCGGGAACTTTCTTGAACTGGGCATAGCCCGTCATGTGTTCGGCTTTAGTGATGTGATTAATGCCCGACGCAACGAAAATAAGTGCGAACAAGACACGTCCAATAACGAGTACTGCATCCATGGGATCCTCCAAATAAATGAATAACCCCGCCTACACGCAGATTAGTTACTACTTCGGCTGATATCCGCCATGCTTCGTGCCAACCGATGGAGGTTCATACAAATACGGAGCTGGAAGCTCCATGCCTGCATCGGCCAAGCGCCAGCCCCATTGGCTGGAAACAAGCCAATGCTTGGCTTTCCATGTTCCGTCGTCATCAGGCACAAAAGTAGCTTCGTAAACTCCGCCCTGATTTCCCCACGCCATGGTGGTGACAAAATAAGCAGTTACCTGTGCTTTTGTGGCACTTTTATTGACCACAATCGACACGTTGGTGGCGTTGTGGCGATGACCATCGGCCTTAATAGGGCCGTACACCGCACGAATTTTTTCCTCAGTGTCGAGCAACAAGTTTTTGCCGCTGCCTGGCGGATAATTAGCGACTTCTAGCACCACGTTCTTCGTGAATACTTCGTTGATGAGCAAATCGATGTTGTTGTTGTCGATTGCATGAAAATAGCGATTAAACGCATACCGAACTGCTTCAGTTGCTTCAAGACGTGCAACACGCTTTTCTAGATCACTGCTCATTGGCCCCCCAGTATTGGTGAATAACCCCATAATAAGCCAAGTTCACACCGAATGGTGAGTTGGAAATGCGCAGTAGAATTGCCTAGTGCCACCTCAGGAACACGCAAAAGACGCTACCCAGCATACGCAAAAGCTCAATGCGCTAGTTTCGGTGCCCAATAGCCAAGATGATTTCGACAATGCCCAACGCGGTTTCATTGCGCAGTGGCCTGGTGGCCGCGTTGAAGACGCCAAAGGCCGCATGGTGTACGACATCAGCCGCTATGAGTTCATTGCGCAGGGCTCCCCTAGCCCCAACACCGTTAACCCCAGTTTGTGGCGTCAAGCGCAACTGAATGTCATTCATGGACTCTTTGAAGTAGCCCCCAATGTCTGGCAAGTGCGTGGCTACGACATTTCAAACATCACTTTCATTGCAGGCGATACAGGGTGGGTTGTTATCGACCCACTGACAAATGAAAATACCGCTCGAATTTCACTCGAACTAGCTAACCAACATTTAGGCGCGCGGCCCGTTACTGCAGTTATTTATACGCATTCTCATGTAGACCATTTTGGTGGTGTGCTCGGTGTTACCACTCAGGCCGAGGTTGACGCTGGCAAATGCAGGGTCATTGCCCCTGAAGGTTTTTTGCATGAAACAGTGTCAGAAAATGTCATTGCTGGCCCCGCCATGGCACGACGTAGCGGTTACCAATTTGGCTCGCAGCTTCCTGCAGCAGCCACTGGCCATGTTGATTCTGGTTTAGGAAAATCGGTTCCCCTTGGTGCATCAGGGCTCATTGCGCCTACAGAAGACATCACACATACAGGTGAAGAACTTGTTGTCGATGGCGTACGCATTGTTTTTCAACTCACGCCAGAAACTGAAGCACCTGCGGAAATGAATTTCTTCTTTCCCGATCATGGATGGTTGTGCATGGCCGAAAACTGCACACATACCATGCACAACCTTGTGCCCATTCGCGGTGCGCAAGTTCGTGATGCACTCAGTTGGTCGAAGTACATCAATGAAAGCATTGAACTCTTTGGCGAAAATACTTCGTTGATGTTTGCTTCTCACCATTGGCCACGATGGGGAAACACCGACATTGTTCACTTCCTCACACTGCAACGTGACCTGTATCGCTGGATGCATGATCAAACAATGCGCCTAGCGAACCACGGCTACGTTGCTTCTGAAATTGCCGAGATGCTCACGCTGCCAGAAGATTTTCTTGAGCACAGTCACACACGCGGCTACTACGGCGACCTCGTGCATAACGTCAAGGCTGTTTACCAGCGGTATCTCAGTTGGTACGACGCCAACCCAGCCAACCTCCGTAAACTGCCGCCAAGTGATGCAGGCAAGAAATATGTTGAACTAGCCGGAGGCGAAGCAGCCCTTTTGCTCAGTGCCCGCAGCGCATTTGAGCGTGGCGAGTACCGCTGGGTTGCAGAGTTACTCAACCATCTTGTGTTTGCGAACCCCGAGAATGCTGAAGCACGTCACTTACAAGCCGACACATTTCAGCAGCTGGGCTACCAGGCTGAGTCTTCTACCTTTCGCAATTCGTATCTCATGGGCGCTCAAGAACTTCGCCAAGGCCCACCTCCAGCGGCCCGAACACAAATTCGCGCTAAAGGTTTGCTCTTAGCAATGACCATTCAGCAAGTGTTCGACACACTCGCCGTTCGTCTGAAATCAGATGAAGTAGCCGGGGTTTCGCTGTCGTTGAATTGGACCTTTACCGATATCAATGAGAAATGGCTTCTTGGCATTTCACATCGCACGCTGTTTTCAACGCCTGGTCGTCACGACCCACAGGCGGCAGCAACAATTACCACTACTCGCCGCACTTTGCTTGAAGTCATTTCACAAAGCTCCACCTTCCTCGACGAAATACAAGCGGGGAACATATCTATTGAAGGCGATGCCAC
>JBAXNF010000159.1:0-4003 GCA_037133935.1 bacterium | reverse complement strand
GATCAAATAGAACTGTTCCTCAACGGCAAGTGACCAAGTGTGTAAGAAAGGGTTGGCCTCGGCGTTCAGGCCAAAGTACCCGCCGCCTCCGCCACCTACGTGGTGCAGGTAGGTATTGGCGTTAAAGAGCGAAGCAGATGCACCTGTACGAGCCGCAATGGGTTGGGCAGCGATGGCGGCGAGAATTGCCGAGAGAAGAAGTGTTGCACCGAGCATGAGGCCAAGAGCAGGCAGTAAGCGGCGGATGCGGCGCAGGTAGAAGTTGCGGAAACTGATTTTTCCCTGAGCATCGAATTCCTTCAACAGCATGCGGGTAATAACGAACCCTGATACCACAAAGAAAACATCGACCCCTATGAAGCCACCAGGCATCACGACACCGGCGTGGTATACCACCACAAGCGCAACGGCAATGGCACGAATGCCTTGAATGTCGTTGCGAAAACCTGCAGGGGTAGTGGTACTCATGGGCTTTACCATTTTACGTGTCAATTCTCGCCAGAGGGGGAGGCGAAGTAAGATTCGAACATCTTTAGGGGGTAGTGATGGCAGTTTTAACGAGTGATTTTGCTCGCGATCGTGGTTCCGATGTTGCGCTCATCGACGAGATTCGATCTGTCACGTGGTTAGACCTCGATCTTCGTGTGAACCGTTTGGTCAATGGGCTACGCGATCTTGGTCTTGTAACTGGCGACACCGTTGCGGTGGTGGCAGGCAATCAGTGTGAGTGGTTTGAAATTGCCCAAGCGTGTGCCCACGGCGGATGGACCTATGTTCCTGTTAACTGGCACTGGGTAGCCGATGAACTTGCCTACGTGTTTAACGACGCACAAGCAAAAGTTGTGCTGGTTGATTCGCGTTATGAGGGCCCCGTTGCAGAGGCACTGAAAGACGAACGCTCACAAAGTGTGCAACACGTTGTTGGCATTCAATGTGGGCCAAAAGCAGCAGTGCGTAGTTACGCGCACTTCGTAGAATTTGAAACGCTCATTGCCGGTGCAAGTGATGCAGAGCCACTAGACCAAATGCTCGGTGGACCAATGTTCTATACCTCTGGCACAACAGGGCGACCAAAAGGTGTGCGTGGTTCATTGTCGGGGGGCATGGCTCTCACTCCCGACATTATGAAACTCATTGCTGCTGGGTTTTCGAACTTCTTGCCCATTCCTGGGCGCACCATGTTGTGCGGTCCGTTTTACCATTCAGCGCAATGGGCATTTTCTTTCTTCCCCATGGTGGGTGGTTCATCGGTCGTCATGCAGCACAAGTACGACTCTGCAGAAATGTTGCGCCTGATTGATGAGCATGCTTGCACCAATGTGCATTTAGTTCCCACGCAAATGAAACGCTTGCTCGACTTGCCACAAGCGGTGAAAGACACTTTTGAAGGCGCAGCAATGAGCACCGTGTGGCATGGTGCGGCTCCGTGTCCTCCAGCTGTGAAGCGCGGCCTCATTGAATGGTGGGGTCCAAAAATTACCGAGTACTACGGCAGTACGGAAGGTTCCATCATTTCAACAGTGAGCTCACAAGAGTGGCTGGAAAAAGGTGGCAGCGTAGGTAAGCCACTCGACAACGTGGAAGTACTTGTATTGAACGATGCCAACGAGCGTGTTGAACAGGGCAGCGAAGGCACCTTGTACTTCCGCAACAAGATGGGAACCGATTTCTCGTACCACAACGATGAAGGCAAAACGAAAGATGCGCATTTGGAGCCAGGTGTATTCACCACTGGCGACGTGGGCTATATCGATGCCGGTGGGTATTTGTGGCTTTCCGATCGCAAGATCGACATGATCATTAGCGGTGGAGTCAATATTTACCCTGCCGAAATTGAAGGCGTCATCGCAGTGCACCCAGGCGTTGAAGATGTTGCGGTGATAGGCGTGCCTGACGAAGATTTCGGCGAGAGTGTTAAAGCATTAGTGCAAGTTCAAGAAGGTGTTGCAGAATCACCTGAGCTTGCTGCAGCAATTATTGCACGTTGTCGTGAATTACTTGCTGGGTATAAGGCTCCGCGATCTGTTGACTTCGTTGCATCAATTCCACGAACGGGAACTGGAAAAATACAAAAGAAACCATTGCGTGCTCCGTACTGGGAAGGTCACTCGCGCAAAATATAAATGCTCAAAGTTAAGGTATGAGCCGCTTGTAGGAAGTAATGCCTGCAACGGTTTGCGCCTCACCATATTCACCACGAGCAACGAGTTTATTGAGTAAATCTTGTGGTTCTTGGCCCAGTGTTCCGTCTTTCACAACGAGCCACTTCACTTTGCTCGGGCTCACAAACTTTGAGTCTTCGTTGAGGAAGTTGGTCTTAATCCACGGGTTAGGGAATGTGTAAATAATTTCACGCTGTGCCGCATGAGGCACAAAGGCGTAGTGAGCCGACACCACATCGTTTGGCCCCACTCTGTCGAGAGCCGCTTCCCAGCCGCTGGTGTCGTGGGCGCCATGTGGCCAATAACCCGTGTTGTACTTTGCGCCAAAGGGGAGTAGCCCCCATGAGTTCGCAGCGATGTAGGCACACACCACAACGCCTAGTACGCCGAGGCGACCTAATGATCGCGAACGCCTCTGCAGAAACGCAGCGCCTTCAACAGCTGCAGCAATGGCGGCCACATTGGGAACAGCTTGGTAGTGGTACATCATTGCCCAGGTGAAGTCGGCAGTGGTGAGAATGTTGATGAAGTACTGCGGCAGCCCCATGAGCAAGGTGAGAGGTGCAAGAAACGAAAGAAATGCAAGTGGCGATGTAATTCGCCCGGCATATCCGATGGCGTTGTTGTCTGAGAGCCGGTCAATAAACAGTGATGGATGACGTAGCGAAGTTTTCACCACTTCTGATGGTGTGGTTCCTAAGTTGCCGTACAGGGCGCCATATGCGCTGAAGTCGCCAGCAAGGTGCGGCACGAACCACACCGCAATAATGAGGAAGTAGAGAGCAGATACTCCGAAGAGCATGGCGCCAAAGCGAATGCGCTTGCGAAACATCAGCAAGATGCCAAGACCCATGACGGCGAGCGCAATGTCTTCTTTCCACAGCATTGCAATGGCAATCCACACAACAGTGATGACATTGTGCCGCGTGACATGTTTACCTATTCCCTCAGGGCGTGACGTCGCATAGTGATAGCCCATGAGAAGGAAGGGAATTGCCATTGTCTCGGGGTGAAACGTTTCCCATGCCAAGTAAGCCGTGGTGGGAAGTAGAAGCCATGCAATGCCGAAGGCAAGGGCAGATACTTCACTCTTCAAACGATGGCGAGCAATGAGAAAAACGGGGTATGCCGCACTTGCTAATGCAATGACTTGAAACATGTTCCATAGGTTGGGTCCACCGCCAAGCCACACAAATGGCACAAGGAAGTAGTACATGAACATTGCATGGTGCCCGAACACAGGAAGCCCACAGACGGTGTTGAACCATTTGCCGTTCGCTAGTAGCCAAAGTGATTGGTCATGGATACCAAGGTCGAAGTCAAAAGTGGCATACGCATTGTGGCGTTGCACAACCAATCGACCAACAACAATGATCCAGGTGAAAATGGAGGCCCAAATGAGTGCGGAGGAAAGTGACTTGCGCACTATAGGCATCTCAAAAAAGTACTACTTCCTCTTCTGGTAATTTGGTCATGTAGCGACGAACGAGGGGTAAGTAAGCAAAATGGCAAGCAAAGAGGCAGAAGCCTTCCTTCAACAAGTACGTGAGTATCAAAAACAAGCCCTTGGCTCGGCAACTGCCGTGCCCACGCTCGAAGAGATGCGATTTGGAGCTGAAGCGGTGATGGAAAATGTGGGAGCCATGCCGAGTGGGGTAGAGCTGGAAAATGTAGATGTGAATGGTCTGTCGGCCTTGTGGGTGCGACACTCTGGGGCCGATGCACAGTCGGTGGTGATGTACTTCCACGGTGGTGGTTACGTTGTGCAAAGCGCCAATTCGCATCGCAAAGTTGCTGCTCACCTTGCACTGCAGAGCAACAGAAATGTGTTGAGCGTGAAT
>JBAXNF010000158.1:0-4075 GCA_037133935.1 bacterium | reverse complement strand
AGGTCGCGCCTCGTGATCGATGGGTGCCGTTCAATGTCTCGGTCATGCTCGCTCCTTCAACTGGCCACGAACGCTGGATAAATGCTCGTGGCGATATCTCAAGATTGGAAGCAAAAACCGGAAGTCAGTAGGGACCAAAGTCCCAGTGTGCCCGCCAAGTTACCCTCGGTAAATAACTGGGGCTGTCGTTGTGATTCTGCACCAGAATCACGGTTGCGGGACGAGAGTGCGCCACAAAATGGTGTTGTTGGTGTTCAGGTTTGAACCCCAAATCAACTCGGCGTTGGCGTCCCACGTGATCTCGTTGTAACCATCTTTTACTCCGACTTCATCGGCGGTGTAGACAGTTGCTGTTGGCCATGTTGCGTCGTCAAAACTTGGCGAAGTCCATCCCGAGGGTTCTTCGAGATTTTCAAACTGACACTCGGTATTTGGATCTGCAGACTTTTCACACTCACTATTGAGCGGAGCAGTCTGTATGACGAAACCCCGCCAATCGCCGTTTGTCGTTGCGATGATTGCGCCTGTAGCAGTGTCGGTGAATTGCGCAACAAAACCGCCATCACCCATTTGTTGATTCGGTTCGCCGATGTATTCAAGACCGCTGTCGGTCTCTTTGTAATCCTTAGTGATCATGGCGATCGTGAGCGGGTACGTCGCAGTGAACGTTATTGTCTCGGCGTTGAATGATCGCTCGGTGGTAATTGGCACCGAGTCTTCGCCGACGAGTTGGCCATTCACATAGAGCGAAAACCAGTTATCGGCCCACACTTCGGCGGTGAAGGTCGATGACTGTGTGGAAGTAGCGACCGTGCTAGTCGGTTCTATGTCGAGAGTTGACAATGTCGTTGCAGTTGATTTTGGCGATGATTGTGTAGATGAACCACACGCTGCAATTGCAAGAATTGCAAACATCAAAACCGTTGAACGAAACAGTTTCATGATTTCCTCGAATATTTCTCGGTAGTAACGAGACCATCTATGTCGGTAAAAGTGAACTCAACGGTTGTATCTGTGACAATGTAAGCAACTTCGCCTGTTTTGCTATCAATTGTGTAACCAAGTTTGTACGAACCGGTAGTGATTGTTTCAAAACTGGTAATTGTTGCGCCAACCATTGGTTCTAGAGAGTCACGGAACGGACGGGTCGTCGGTTGAGGGTCGATCTGATCTTCAACCACATTCACAACTCCGCGTAAACCTCCGTTGATATACGGGTAGGTGCGAGTGCCGTGATAGTGATACGACCCGTCGGGCATTTCGTGTCCATTGAACTCATCAAGTTGTCCAACCGATGAGCCGTCTGGTTCGGTCTCGCCATAAATTGCGTAACCGTCAAGTGCGTATGCGATTGGGCTAGCTGCTCCAACAACTTCTTGCAAGTGCAACGGAGCAATGTGGTAGTGGTAATCGTCCGCACGGCCGGCATGTCCACCCCACTCGTCAAGTTCGCCAAAGAGATATGCATCATCACCACGATTGTTCAATGCATTAAAAATTGGCACACCATTGATAGCCAGAGCAATCGCACCGCGGTAGAGCTGAGTCTTTGCTGATATCGGAGTTTCGGCAACTACAGGAGTCACGGGAATTTGCCATGCGTTAGTTCCGATATACGACTGTGCTGTTGGCACTTGTTGTTGCCAACTTGTGATGCCGACCATCATGTTGTGTGTCGGTAGACCATTACTTTCAACCAGCCATAAATTTCCGTTATTGACGACTTTGACTGAATCGGCAAAATACTCGAATCCTGGAAGTGAGCCAATGGCTACTGTTGTAGTTGTCGGCGCATCAATCAATGAACTGGTGCTTGACCCTCCGTTTGACTTGCTGCATGCAGCAAGCAATGCAGCACCGATACCGATTCCTCCCAGTCGAAGTGCTGATCGACGAGTAACCATTGAAGATGGCAAATAGATATGGCTATGTTCGTGATGGGAATGATTTCCACACATCGTGAGTTAGCTCCTTGAATAGGTGACGGTCAGTGTGTCACTCGCGAGAGTGATGCCTTCGATCGCGTCCAATAGCGCAGCACGATCAACATTGGACGGATCAGATAATTCAGGTTCGCCCGACAGTGCGTAGACCGTGATGTTGTAGGCCTTCGCTCCTGGTCCTTTCGAACATGGAGGCGTATAGGCCAATTCTCCATTGACGCTGTTTGTGCCAACGATCGCGTCACCATTAGAACCGGCAGGCAATTCGTTGGTACTTGCGTCGATATTCCACAAAGTCCAATACCAGTGCCAATCTCCGGGTCCGGGTTGATGATCCATGAGGACTGCAAAACTCTCTGTTCCTGAGGGAGCGTTACTCCATGAGATGGGTGGCGAAGTCGAAGAGCCGTCGCAGGTGTAGTTGATAGGTAGCAATGCGCCGTCTTCCATGGCCGAACTTGAAACTGTGAACTCACTCGCAGGCGTTGTTGAAGGAGTCATCGAGATTGTTGTCGTTGTTGTCGTTGCAGAACCTGAACAAGACGAACCGACAAAGAAAAGGATCAGTAGGGCAGAGAACTTAATAAGTTTCACTCAACCACCAAGAACTGTCCCATGAGTCCACCGTCTTCATGATTGGCCATATGGCAGTGATACATGAATGAATGTTCAGAACTAGCAAAGTCGTCAAACTTCGCAACAAATTCAACTTTTTCATTCTGCATAAAATAAAAGGTGTCTTTCCAACCCTTTTCATGTTCGGGAACTTCACCAGTGCTTCGCGAGACAAGTGCGAATTGAACATCGTGGATATGAAATGAGTGTGAGAAAGTGCGCCCATTTTGAATCGCCCATTTTTCAATGGTGTTGAGTTTCACAGTTTGATTGATTGTGTCCATGTTGTAAGCGGAGTTATCAAATGTGAAAGGGGTGCCTGGTCCTTCGTCAGTGATGTTTATCGTTCGACTCGAGGTTGCATCGTTGGCAGTCCATAGTGTCAGGTTTGACAGCGATGAGGGGATGTCGGTGATCGCATCACTGGTTGCCTCAATGACATTGATTGCTAGCACATCAAAGGTCGTGTTGTTCAGAGTGCTTCCGAAAGTGTCACCACTTCCAGCTGGTTCGGCTCCGGCAAAGCCGAACGGTAGACCACCATTAAATGCCTGCAAAATCAAGGTGCTTCCAACTTCATCTTTGGAAAGATCAAGGATAATTTCGTATCGCTCGCCTGGATACACGATGAGTTTTTCAACTTGAACCGGAGTGCCCAGTAATCCGCCGTCGGTGCCGATGACATAGAAAGAACGTCCGTCGTTCAGTCCTAAGTTGTACCCGCGTTCAATTTCGCCGTTCAAAATTCGAAAGCGAACGAGTTGGGCTGGGAGTTCAACATTTGCGTTCAACGTTCCGTTCGTGAGCATTTCATCGCCGTAAGGAGTGACTTCTGTTTTAACGAATTCATTTGTGTCCGAAAATGTTCGGCTGGTCAACATGAGTGGGATGTCATCGACGCCGTAGGTTCGTGGGAGAGCAAGAGCAGATTCTTCGTCATCTTGCACAATGATGAATCCCCCAAGACCATGGTTCATTTGATCCCACGTCGATTCGTGCATGTGTGGGTGATACCAATAAGTGGCCGCATTGTTTTTAACTTCAAATGAAGGCGACCAAGTTTTGCCAACTCCAATGACTTGATGGGGTCCGCCGTCCATTTCGGGCGGTATATGAAAGCCATGCCAGTGAGTTGTTGTCTCTTCATCGAGATTGTTGGTGACATTCAGAGAGACGATGTCTCCTTTTTTCATAATGAGCGTCGGTCCCCAGAAATCGGTGTCGTTGTAGGCATACGTGGGAGTTACGGCGCCATCATGAAACTGTTTTGTTTTTATATTTGCGACAAGGTTAAAAGTGGTTCCCTCCAATATGGGCGGAATCCACAGGTTTCCTCCATTGGATGGTGTTGAGGTGTCGTTGGATGCAGTGCTAGGAGTCGATGGAGAAGAGTCCGCCTGGTCTTTGGATGAACAAGCGGTCAGAGCGATGGCCGCTCCGGCGATGAGGAATTGGCGACGATTAAGGAGGGGGAGGTTCACGAGACTGATGGTATTTACCTAAGGTAAGAAACTGTT
>JBAXNF010000157.1:0-4174 GCA_037133935.1 bacterium | reverse complement strand
AAGTAATTGCGCGTCCTTTTTTAAAAAGATGGCGAAAGGAACTTTTGTCTCCTAATACCGCAACATCTTTTTCAGGACGGCCATCAAGCACCAAAATGTCGGCTTGTGTGCCAGGAGCAATAATGCCTACTTCACCAAATTGCTGAATTGCGTGTGCATTGGTATACGTGGCACACGAAATTGCTTGCAGTGGAGTGAGACCCATGTGCTGTACGAATACCTCCATTTCGCGCGCATGCCAGTTGCCGTACGGAGTAATAGAGAAGCCACTTTCTGAGCCGCACAGGAGTGGAACCCCGGCGTCGTACGCTTGGCGTAGTCGTGCACCAGTGTGTTCTAACTCGCCGGCAAAAGCCGATTGTACGCTTGCGGTTGCGCCTACTTTGGCACCGTATTCGGCCAAGTTCGCGAGGAAGGTGAATACGGGCCCAACGGCAGTTTTCTTATCGATGATTGCTTCAAGTGCTCGATCTCCAAGAAACGAAGCGTGCCAAATAATGTCTACACCAGCAAGAACAGCATCGAGGGTTGCTTGGTCGCCACGACAATGTGCGGTAACGGGAATGCCTAAGTCATGTGCGGTATCGCAAACTGTTTTCAACTCATCACGAGTCCACACTTGAATTTCTCCACTGCGTGCGGGAATGACCCCAGTGACATGAATTTTAATAATGTCGGCGCCATCTTTAATTTGGCGGCGCACAACGCGCACCATTTCATCGCGGTTGTGAACAACTTCGGCGTAACCAGCAGTGCCATGATCGGGAATCATGCGACCTGCAGTGCCACCCACTGCGGTCATGAGCGCAAAAGTGCCCGACTTCATTGAAGGTCCTTCAGTGATTCCGGCATTGATGGCATCGCGCAAGGCGGGCCCAATATTAAAAATGCCATCTACATCGAGAATGCTGGTGACGCCTGCTTGCAATATTTTCTTTACGTTGTGGGCGGCAATAAGAGCGGCTGTTGCCGGCTCGCGATGGTGGAAAAGCTCGTCGTTACTGGCTGGTTCTCCCAAGGTCACGTGAGTATGGGCGTCAATGAGTCCGGGCATCACGGTGAGACCAGAGACATCAATTTTCTGCACATCTTTCTGAGACTGAGCAAGAGCATCGGCCTCGGTGCCCACTGCAACTATTTTTTCACCTTCAATGAGAACCGATGTATTGAGTTGCGGTGCGGAACCTGTTCCATCAATAACTGCGCCGCCATGAAGCAATGTTGTTGTCGACATATAGGGATGTTAGGTGGTGCAACTCTTGGTTTCCATACCTGAGGGGCTTTTCAGACGGTAATTGCAAATTCCTGCAGGCATTCAGGATTTGCCAGCGCTTCAGTATTGCGAACAGGGCGGCCATGAACGATGTCGGTGACTGCTAACTCGCTGATCTTTCCTGAACGGGTGCGGGGAATGTCGGAAACAGGAATGATGAGTGCTGGTACGTGGCGTGGCGAAATGAATTGACGTAAACGCTTGCGCAGGGCTTGTTCTAGCTCCGGTGTGCATTGTGCGTTGTTGGCCATGCGCAGGAAAAGAACGATGCGCGTATCGTCATCCCATTCCTGGGCAATGGCAACCGACTCAATAATTTCTGTAAACGTCTCGACCTGTGAATAAATTTCCGCGGTTCCCATGCGTACTCCGCCAACATTTAACGTGGCATCAGATCGTCCGTGAATGACAAAGCCATTGTGTGCAGTGCGCGATGCGAAGTCGCCATGAGTCCAAGTGTTTTCAAAACGTGAGAAATATGTGTTGTGGTATTTCTCGCCCGTTGGATCTCCCCAGAATCCAATTGGCATTGAGGGAAACGCATTGCGGCAAACAAGCTCGCCGGTGCCGGTCAGCAGTTCTTCGCCGTTGTCGTTAAAAATAGAAACATCCATGCCCAACATGGAGCCTTGAATTTCGCCTGCATAAAGAGGGCTGGTCGGGTCGCCACCCACAAAACATCCGCAGAGGTCTGTGCCTCCAGAAATAGAAGCAAGGTGTGCGTCGGCTGCAAAGTGTTCATACACCCATTCAAAACCTGCAGCGTTTAACGGAGACCCGGTAGAGCAGATGGTGCGTAAGGCAGGAAAACGGTGAGTGCCTTTGGGTGAAAGTTCGGCCTTGCGACACGAGTCGATAAATTTTGCCGACGTGCCAAAAAGTGTAATTTCTTCTTGCTCGCAGAGGTCAAACAAGGTGTTCAAGTTGGGGTATGCAGGGTTCCCGTCGAAAAGCACAATGGTGGCACCCGATGCAAGCGCAGAAGTTAACCAATTCCACATCATCCACCCGCAAGTGGTGAAGTAAAAAACAGTGTCGCCAGGGTGAATATCGCAATGCAACTGCTGTTCTTTGATATGCGTCAGAAGAACACCTGCAGCCTTATGAACAATGCACTTTGGCATTCCGGTTGTTCCCGATGAGTACAAAATGAGACCTGGATGATTGAAAGGAAAGAGCGGCCGCTCCAGAGGAACCTCGCTCCCTGAGGCAAGAAAATCATTCCAACTTTTTGCCAGGGGCAAAGAGTTCACTTGCGTGCTGAGTGTCTCTACATAAATAACATGTTCAAGCGACGGCAAAGCCTCAACAATTTCTTTCAGCCTGCCATTGCAGGAAAAGCTTTTTCCTCCATACGAGTAAGAGTCTGCTGCAAGTAAAATACGAGGTGTGGTTTGGCTGAATCGGTCAACAACCCCTTGCACTCCAAAGTCTGACGACGTTGAGGTGAAGATTGCGCCGAGTGCTTGCGATGCAAGGTACAAGACGATGGTCTCTGGCCTATTGGGCATCCAGGCCGCTACGCGATCGCCCGCTTGTACGCCGTACTGGCGAAGCGCATGAGTTGCTCTATTCACATCTGCGTGTAGTTGTCCCCACGTGATGCTGTGTCGTTCGCCCGATTCTGAAACATAAACAATCGCGTCGGCATTGGCATTGTTGCGAGGTTGCAAAAAAGTATCAACAATGTTGAGCATCGCACGCGGGAAGAATTCGGTTTCTACAATGCTCTGCGAAGAGAAACGAACCGCGGGTTTGCCTGGCGAACCAACAATGCCTGTGGAGTTCCAAATGGCTTGCCAGAACTCGTTTGGTTCGCGCACACTCCATTCCATTGCATCAGTAAATGATGAGAGATGATGTTGTGCAAAAAATTGGGTGAGCGCAAGGCCTGACCTTTTGTCATCAGATACTTGCCAAATAGGGGTGCTCATGGTGCGAAAGGGTACAACTACTTTGTGAGTGAAGAGAAAGCAGGCAATGAGGTGAGGCCCGCAGTGCGCTCAAGGCTGCTGAGCCAAACATGTTGAAGCGCCAAGCCATCGCTCTTCAGGTCATCCACCATCTGAGAAGCGAACGAGAGCAACTCGGTCAGTTCTCCGTCGGCACTGGTAGAGGGAATACCAGAAACACTGAGTGGAGTTCCCGAAAAAGCCTCGTATGCCCACTGCAAAGTTTCTATTGCTTGGTCACGCCAACGTGGTGGCTCAAGTCGTTCACCACGAGGCGGCAAGTGGGTGAGTGAGAGAGCAATTTCATCGGCACTGCGCAGCAAGCCGTCGAGTTCTCGTTCATAGTGACCAGGTAGCGATACTCGGCCGCGCGTAATGGCCGACTGCCATACCGTGCGTACCTCTGCATTTGCGCCTGGGTGAGTTGCGTCTAACGACAGTGCAATTGGTGACCCGTGCAGTAATCGACATGCATGATTCCACGAATGCAAAACGTTTGTAAATGCATCGGCAAATTTTCCATCGTCGGAAACAAACGGAGCGATGGTTCCTACTCGCCACCCATCATGAACTAAGCCGATAGGTGCTTCAAAGGGCATCCACCCGGCAACGTGATTGCCCACCACTTCAGCAACGGTGTCGACGTATCGCGGCCACCACTTTTCGGACGCCTTATTGTCGGAAAATGCACCTTCGTTCAAAAACCAATGGGGAAGGGCAGTTCCACACAGTGTGACCCATGTGTCTATACCGGCATCGGCAAATGCAGAGACGTGCCCCTCAAGTAGTTCTAAATGTTTCCCGCTCGGTTTTCCTTGTTGTGGAAATATGTCGTTCCACGACAGACGCCAACGCAGCGAGGTGAGACCGTGTTCTTTGAGTGCCAGCAATTCGGAAAGAAGTATCTCTACGTTCTGTTCTGGAGAAAAGGTGAGGTGAGTTCCAAAAA
>JBAXNF010000156.1:0-4191 GCA_037133935.1 bacterium | reverse complement strand
GTATTGAGACCGAGGTGGGTCGCAAATTCAACCGCTGGCTCGACGTGGCCGTGATGGAGTGCCTATTGCACGAACGGCCTCGCTAGGCCAAAAATGCAACAGCCCTACTTTTCAGATTTCTCTCAAAAGTAGGGCTTTTCGTTGTATTTGTGGGCCGGGAAGGATTTGAACCTTCGAAGGCTATGCCGGCAGATTTACAGTCTGCTCCCTTTGGCCGCTCGGGCACCGACCCATGAGTCGTGAAGGTTACAGGCTCGCTAGCGTTTCCACCATGCCTTCTTTCGACATCGTCTCAGAAGTAGACCGCCAAGAACTCCGTAATGCCGTCGACCAGGCTCAACGGGAAATGGTGAACCGCTTCGACTTCAAAAACACCAACTCCGATATTGAGCAAAAAGAGCTCATCATTACCATTCGCACCATCAGCGAGGAAAAAGCTCGGGCCGTGCGCGTGTTGTTGGAAGAAAAATTTGTGAAGCGTGGACTTTCTTTGAAGGGCATTGACTGGGGAAAATTTGAACAAGCCTCTGGCGACACAGTGCGCCAGGTGGTCACCATTGCTGTTGGCATTAGTTCCGATAAGGCGCGAGAAATTAACAAGCTCATTAAGGAAAAAGGTCCGAAAGGAATTGCGAGCCAAACGCAAGGCGAACAGGTTCGCGTGACTGGCAAAAAACGTGACGACCTACAAGCAGTTATGGCGCTTCTCAAAAGTGAAGATCTCGGAGTCCCCCTGCAGTTTGAAAATTTCCGCGAATAAAAGTTTTTAGTCTTCACTCGACTCTGCAGCGCGCTTCTGCAATTCGGTAATAACACTTGCATCGGCGAGCGTAGTGGTATCGCCTAAGTTTCTTCCTTCTGCAACGTCACGCAGTAACCTGCGCATAATTTTTCCACTACGTGTCTTTGGTAAATCGGGAGTGAAAAATATTGCTTTTGGTTTTGCAATTGCACCAATTTCTTTTGCTACGTGATTCCGCAGATCATTTTCTGAAACCTCTGCTCCACCACGCAAAGTAACGTACGCAATAATTGCTTGACCTGTTGTTGCATCATTTGCGCCCACTACAGCAGCTTCTGCAACGCTCGGGTGGGAAACAAGTGCCGACTCTACTTCTGTTGTTGAAATGCGATGACCTGAAATATTCATGACGTCATCAACGCGGCCAAGCAACCAGAGATAACCATCGTCGTCTAATTTTGCACCGTCACCAGCAAAATAACGACCAGGAAATTTGCTCCAATACGTTTCTTGGAATCGTTCAGGGTCACCCCAAATGCCGCGCAACATTCCTGGCCACGGATGCGTCAGGGTGAGATAGCCACCACCATGTGTAATGACATTTCCCTTTTCGTCAACCACTTCTGCGCCAATTCCGGGCAAAGGAAACGTCGCTGACCCAGGTTTTGTTGTTGTTGCACCAGGCAACGGGCTAATCATGATGCCACCGGTTTCGGTTTGCCACCATGTATCGACCACGGGGCAACGACCTCGACCAATGTTTTCGTGGTACCACATCCACGCTTCAGGGTTAATCGGTTCGCCCACACTGCCAATGACACGCAATGAACTGAGGTCATGTTTTTGTGGTTCCTCTACGCCCCATTTCATAAAAGTGCGAATTGCTGTTGGTGCTGTATAGAAAATACTCACTTTGTATTTTTCAACAATGCTCCACAAGCGATCATTCTCGGGGTAGTTCGGCACGCCCTCGTAAATGACTTGCGTTGCACCATTGGAGAGTGGCCCGTACACGATGTATGAGTGACCGGTGATCCAACCCACATCTGCGGTGCACCAGTACACATCGGTTTCTGGGCGCAAGTCAAAAACATACTTGTGCGTATAGCTCACGTGTGTGAGATACCCACCCGATGTATGCATAATGCCTTTAGGCGTACCCGTTGTACCACTCGTGTACAAGAGGAACAACAACTGCTCGCTCGACATTGGTTCAGCAACGCACACAGGGTCTGCAACGGCCACGAGTTCGTGATACCAATGATCGCGACCTTCGTGCATCGTGACATCGTTGCCACCACGCTTCACCACAACAACGTGTTCAATTGACGGAGTTAATTTGACTGCTTCATCGGCCTGTGGTTTGAGTGGGAAAACTTCACCACGCCGGTAGCCACCATCGGCAGTAATGAGCACCTTTGCCTCGGCATCATTAATGCGGTCGGCAAGAGCCTGCGAACTAAAGCCGCCAAAGACCACGGAATGTGCAGCACCAATGCGAGCACACGCCAACATTGCCACTACTGCTTCAGGGATCATCGGTAGATAAATATTTACTCTGTCGCCTTTTTGCACTCCAAGGCTTTTGAGCGCGTTAGAAAATTTTTGCACTTCGTCGAGCAACCACGCATAGGTGAGCGTGCGAGTATCACCTGGTTCGCCCTCCCAGTGAATGGCTACTTTGCTGCCGTTGCCTGCTTCCACATGGCGGTCGAGGCAGTTGTAAGCAACATTGAGTTCTCCGCCTATAAACCATTTGCTGTACGGGCTTTTCCACTCACAAATGGAGCTCCATGGCGTGTGCCACGAGACCACTTCACTTGCCTGTTGAGCCCAAAACGCTTCATAGTCTCGGTGAGCGACATCGTAAAGTTCAGTACCCGCAACGAGTGCATTGGCTTGGAATGACTGGCTCGGGGGAAACTTGCGCTGCTCCCACAACAGGTCAGAAATATTTGGTGAATCAGTCGACTCGTTCATATGCCCCCTCTTTCTCTCCCGACTGTAGCTCTCCCCGTCCCGAATTTATCCAAGAGAAAAGTCGTACTAAGTTAGGGAAATGGTAAAAAAAGCACCAGCACCTGCGAAGAAGGTAGACAAGAGGCGTACCCCTGGCCGCACCGATAAAAACGTCGTCAATGTTGGCGGTCGCGATCGCCGACCGTGGGCATTGGCAAGTAAAGAACGTCTTCTTATTGCAGCAACCGAAGAAATTGCCGCAGTGGGTTTCGAACGGGCCCGGCTGTCGGAAATTGCAGATCGCGCGCAGATGACGGCAGGTTCTGTCTACACCTGGTTTGCAAACAAAGAAGAGCTATTCCGGGAAGTACTTGAAGAAGCCTTCGATGCACAACTTCTCTCCAACGCACGTTCGTTGGAAAAACTACCTGCCGATAGCGCACCATGGCTGTTAAAGATTGCATCACTCATTCCTCGCAATAGCGATGACGACGATTTCACCAATGCCCAGAAATTACTTGTTGAAACGTATTATGCATCGTGGCGTGACCCGCTGGCACGCGATGTACTTGCGCCGCGCGTGCGTGAGCATTTTGCTATGTATGTAAAAATTATTGACGAAGCAAAAGAAGACGGCAGCATCGATGTATCGCTCGATACACAAATGTTGGCATCTTTATTTCTTGGTTTGGCATTGGGTTTAGCGCTTGTTGGTATGGCAGGTATTGCTCAAACCGACCCTGTTAATTGGTTCAACATTGGCATGTTGGCCGACCAAGTGATGAGGCCAAAATAGTTTGGGTTACGGGGTAAAAGTAAGTGCCGTAAATGATCCCAAACCGTTGGGGTCAAGCAGAGCAGCCGATTCACTAATGCGTGATCGCATTTTCATTGCAGCAACATTGGGAGCGGCTGCAGCAGCCTCCCATGCCGCCTTGCCTTCCGCAACAAGTTCATCAATCCCCCACAATTGTAAAAACTGCGACTGACTGCGCACTGACTCTGGAACTTTCACTGCAGCAAGTTGATCAATCATCACTTGTGTAGTGATGTCTTGGCGCCCCGGAATATGTAAATAATGTTGGCCTTTTTCATGCCCCACATAGGTTCTCAGCCATTCTCGCCATGGCTGTGCTGCTGCCATAGCAGTGAGTGGTGTGCAGTAATCAAAAACGAGCACACGGCCACTGTCTAATTGTTGCAATGCATCTCTTAACCATTCTTGTGCTTCTCTTTGCACTGGTGCACGTGCCCCATGTCTGGCAAACACTGGCAGAAATGGTGACGGCTCGGTGAGTGGTTTTAAAATCTCGACTAACTGATCACCATTCACACCAATCCAAGATTCACGCCACTCCTGGTCAAAGACACACAAATCAAAAGCAAGGTTGTCGAGAAGTTCATTGGCAATCACCACTCCCGTGAATTTTCCCTTTGGCATTTCAGCAAGTGAAATCACCTCAGAAGGATGTTTCGCTCTTTGCTGTTCA
>JBAXNF010000155.1:0-4242 GCA_037133935.1 bacterium | reverse complement strand
GGCTTGAACAATAAGTCTTCTACGTCGTGTCGAGACTGGAAAAACTACAGACACTCATTCAATTCAGAAATTCGAGCGTTCATGAGATCTTTTGAGAGCCAATCCTGAACAGTGAAAACTGATTTATCAATCCTTGGACCTGAGCCAGCGTGAAACCGAATACTAAATCTATTTGGGGTGGATTTATCTCCATCGAGGATGTCTGTAAGAAACTGAATCATTCTGTTGATTCGTTTGTGAACTAATTTCGAAATTTTCCCGTCGTCGTCCAATTCGATTGGTGAAAAAGAGGGGAGCAGTACTGAATCCGGCCTAGGTAGAAGCGTCCATGCCAAAGCTACGCGGGCTACTTTATGGTCCGTACCGTATCTGTCTAGTGAAGCTTGTTTTAGGGCGTCATGAATTGGGTGGGGATCTGCAGCTTGGTGGGCATCTGAAAATGGTGCGAGAGATTTCGGCAGCCATACCAAATTTGGCACGAATGAAAACAGAAGTGGTGATCCGGTTGTGCCTGCCCAAATGTGGCAACAGACAAGACCTGATGAAATCTTCGCGCCACCGTAGACGTTGTACTGCGGCGAAAGTGGTTTTCTGAGCACCAAACCCTTGATGAGAGAATTATCATCTGTGAAATAGCCGAGTTCAGTTGGCAATCCCCAGAGATCGCGTTTGGGTCCTGGGGCATTTGGTTCAACTCTTACGCGAATTCGACGAATTGCAAATGGGGCCAGCCAAGGCGTTTCTTCGTAAGTCGATTTGGAAGGCCATATCGCAAATTTCAAGGCAAGTTCCACTAGTTTGTCGGCTTCGATATCGCTAACGGATGAATACCCCATTGATCTAATTGCCTGTTGAAAAAGTACGTCTGCGTTCATTTAGATGTGATCCTATAGATGAAAAAGGTAGTCAGGGAACAGAACAACTATTGGCCGGAAATTCGCGCGATCGTGTTCTTCACGATGAGTAAGTGTTGCGCTGCCTGATCATCGCCGAGGGCCTGCTGCACCTGTAGTCGGCGGCGCAAAGCGCTCAGGGTGGGAAGCGCTACTTCGCCAAAGGCGTTACTGAGCTTCAGTTCTACCTCAAGCCAGGTTTCTAGGGCTTCCTCTAGATCGCCATTTCGTTCAAACATTGCCGCAATGTGCTTCCATACGCCGATGGTGTAGGGGTGTTCTGATCCGAGTTCATTGGTGTATTCAACCAAAAGATTAAGAAGATCTTGCTCGTTGTTGTCGCGTTGTGCCCGCATAACCGTGAGATTGTATTTACTGCTACGCGTGCGTGAATCGTGTTCGCCGAATGCCTGGGTCCGCTTCTCGTATAGGGAAGCCATCAGTTCAGTTGCCTTGTTTACGTTGCCCGCATCAAAATGCAAGCTCGCTAAGTGCCCTAAGGAATTCAATGTTCCATTATCTAGTTCACCAAATGCGACGATCCGTTTCTTGTAGGTCATCCTTGCGAGACGTAAAGCTTTCTTTGCTCGTCCAGCGCCGCTCAAGGCACGGCACAAATTACCGGCACATGAAAAGGTGACTCTGTTCTCCCAGCCCAGTTCGCGAGTGGCGTCTTCCAATGCCGCCTCGAGAACTTTCACGGCTCTTGCATGGAGACCACTACGCCACAGCGCGCTACCCAGGTACATGCGTAACTCAATGACGATCTCGTCGTCTGCTACGTGAAACTCAGAGGCTTCCAGCATGAGATCTTCAAGTAACTGAACCGCGCGTTCGGGGTGGGGACCGTCAACAACTTGGATCGCTTCTTCAAAGCGGTTGTTGAACTCTTCTGTAGACATTGAATGATTACGCATAATGGACCTCTCCGAGATGCTCACGGCTTGAGCACTTCTGTATAGGTACAAAGTACCTTAAGGGTGTGTCACGTGTCCTTTTAGAGTTGGCGAACCTCAAGTGCGACGAAACCAGAAGCTTCAAGAATCTCCTGAGATAGTAATGAAGGAATTCCGGCCATGCCATCTGCCATAGTTACGTTGGCGTAATTCGGGAACAAAAGACAGATTTCAGTGATCGCCTCTTCGTTCCAAAGATTAGCTTCGGCTTTAGATATTTGACCATCCTGAAGAAGTCGTTCCATCTTTGTCACTAATTGCTTGTATTCGCTGCGGGTTAAAGTCCTCCAAACAACATGCTTGTCATAGGTTAGAGACGTTACATAAACATCGCCATAGAGGGCTTTCCAAGTTTTGATCATTCCTGCAGTTGGACCACCAACCCAAATTTCTTCAGTGTCGTCTAAATCTTCAACTGAAGTAGGCGATTTATTTTCGTCGTTTTCACTCACATTCAAGAAGGTAACACATCGAATAACCGGCTAGAACGGCTGTCCTTTTTACAAATTCCGAAGACTTGTAAACTCCACGCTCATAGGTTTTGGCGGTGCAAACCAAAAGCCTCATTCATTAATGTCAGTTTTAGTGTTTGTGTGCCCAGGTGGTCAGGGTCATACGGTGCCATGCAGTGATGTCCTCATATGTGGCACCACCCGACATGTAACCGCCGGCAAGGGCGAAGATCGCTGGAGTGTCACCAATGAATTCGCGTACTGCTCGTTCGCGGTAACTAATGACGTCTTCTTGGACTCCATCATTGATGGGATCCATTCCGCCGTTATAAATGACAAAGTCAAATGGCTTGAGAGTCTTGGCGTAGTCAAGAGCCTCACGAATTGATTGGCGATAGTCCTCAACATCGGAATATGTCATTGTGCTTTCACCCTCTGGTGTCCATGTGTCAAATAGCGACGTGGAGACATCGATCTGTACGACGCTCTGTGGCATGGATCGCTGAATAATGTTCCAGGTTCCTCCGCCCGAGTGAGCATCAAAGTCCAGAACAAGAACTCGGGCGGCATTGAATGCTGTCACTGCATAGAGGGCAGCCGCCGCTAGACCGTTGAACGTGCAGTAACCACTTCCACTTCTGTGACTTGCATGATGTAACCCAGAGGACAAACTGCCTGATGTGCAGTTGTTGGTGAGCGCTTCATGGGTTGCGGCTATGAGACCGGCAGTGTGTGCTACGGCCATTGGATACATGCCTAGATCCCATGGAAAACCTTGCGAGGTTGCAAGATGACGTGGTTCACTCGTGCGCACGGCATTGACGTAGATCTGGTCATGAATCATGTTGATGTATTCAGTTGCGAGAGCTGTGAACTGATCTGGGTCAACTATTTCGAGTCCACGGATGGGATCAAGGAAAAGATCTTCTGCGATGAGTTTGGCCTTCTGGGTGGTCTCAAACTGGTGTTCTGATCCGGCGAATGTGTCGTTGTAAAAGGTTTTCATTGTGTTGGGTGTTCTTTCTTGTGTGGGAGATGTGATTGTCATTGGCTCTTTCTGATTATGGGTAGATAGTACCAAAAGGGTGTGACACACCTTTCTAGTAGTTTGTACCTTTATAGAGCTGACCGAGAGATATCGGTCTCTCTATCTGGTTCAACACAGGGTTGAGCCACTATCCGAAAGGTGTCCCATGTCCACACAATCTTCTTCCCTCAAGCGTCCGGTACGTCCCGAGTCACCACATCTCATGTGGCGACAGATCTGTTTCGTGTCTGACTCACTTGTAGTCAGTGGTGATCTTCCTTCCAATCGAGTTCAAGCTCTCGAGCAATTGCGTGTGTGGGAAGAAGCGGGGATCACAGATGTCTTTGACATGCGCGAAGAGGCGAACGACACTGAGTTCATTCATAAGAACTCAACGATCATCAGTCATTGGTTCGGCGTTGATGACGATGGCGGCAAGAAAGACGATAAGTGGTTCCAGAGCATGTGCGAACGGGCTCGTGTCATCTTGAATGACACGACACGTCTGCGGCGTATCCTCGTGCATTGTCACATGGGCGTGAACCGTGGACCTTCCGCGTTGTTTGCAATCATGCTGGCGACCGGTTGGGACTCTCTCAATGCGTTGCGTGCTATTCGCGATGCGCGACCTATTTCGGGAATCATCTATGCACCTGACGCGATCAGTTGGTGGGCACGTGAACAGAATCATGATTCTGGCGTAGTTGCAGAAATGGTTGGGGAAGTTGAAGCGTGGTTGGAGCGCAACCCACTTGATCTGTACTACGTGATTCGGTCAATTGGCAATAGAAGGGCGATATAGGGTTTTGACATGGGTTTAGGAATGTATTTGTACTTTCGTCACCGGGCTAAGGCCCAGCGGCGAAAGTACGAACAGCAATTTGATGAGTTGAATGAACGGACAAGTGGGTCAC
>JBAXNF010000154.1:0-4253 GCA_037133935.1 bacterium | reverse complement strand
AGTTCGCGCAGTGCAGCCGTGTCGTAGTTTTCGCCCGCTGCCACCACGCCCCCCACAGCGATGTCCCACCAACTTGGCCAAAGGTCTTTCATTGCACTGCGCTGATGACTGAGCAGCTCGCCCGCTGAATTCACCACCGCGCTGAAAACAACCCGGTGACGCAGCACATTGGCTCGCATTTCTTTGCGGGCGCACTGGTACAAAACATTGTCATTTTGGTCAACAATGTCGACCAGTTCCTCACCTGCATTACTCACACCTTCAGTGTGCCACCATACGTATATGTCAAGCACGTTTTTTACTGGTCGCCCCTCTGCCGATCTTGCCGAGGAACACGGCCAGAGTACGGAACTTCGCGCCCAGGCGTTGAGCTTTCAACAAGATGCTGTTACCTTGCGCCGTTCATTGCATCGTCATCCTGAAATTGGGAACAATCTTCCCGTCACGCGTGAGCAAGTACTCACCGCGCTCGACGGGCTTCCCCTCGACATCACCTTGCACAAAACAACGAGTGGTATTGCTGCTCTACTCACTGGCGACAAACCGGGGCCAACAGTTTTGCTACGTGGCGACATGGATGCATTGCCCATGCCTGAAGACACGGGGCTCGATTTCTCGTCGATCAATGAAAACATCATGCACGCATGTGGGCACGACACGCACACCGCAATGATGGTGCAGGCCGCTCGTGTTTTGTCGCAGCGCAAGAGCGACATCACGGGGCGAGTGCTCTTCATGTTTCAACCTGGCGAAGAAGGTTATGCCGGCGCACAGTTCATGCTTGACGAAGGTCTCTTAGACGTACCGAAGCACAAAGACGGAAGTGACTCGCCCATTACTGGTGCATTCGCATTGCATATTGGTACCGAGATTCCTGTTGGCATGGTGGGTATTCGTGGTGGTTCACTCATGGCGTCGAGCGACAAACTCACTATCACTATTACTGGTGCTGGTGGTCATGCCTCTGCTCCGCATCGCACACTCGACCCTGTTCCTGTTGCGTGTGAAATTGTTCAAGCACTCCAAACAATGGTCACACGACGCATTAATGCCTTTGACCCAGCAATCGTGACGGTCACCACTATTCAAGCCGGCACTGCATACAACGTCATTCCTGAAACTGCTTCAATTCAAGGAACACTGCGTGCAGTAAGTGCAAAAACACGCAGCAACGTGCATAGCTATATCAACCAAGTAGCTAACGGCATTGCTTCTGCACATGGCTTAGTTGCCGAGGTCGATATTGAACTCGGCTACCCCGTCACGGTAAACGATCACCAATTTGCTGGTTTTGCTAGCGATGTTGCAACAGCAATTCTCGGCGATCAGAAGGTTATTCAAATGCCGAACCCAGTGATGGCGGCAGAAGACTTCAGTTATGTTCTTGAACGCTTGCCAGGTGCAATGATGTTTGTCGGTGGAACACCACCCGACAAAAACACTGCAACCGCTGCACCTAACCACTCAAACAGAGTGATGTTCGATGAAGACGCTATGGCAATAGGTGTGTCGCTCTATTCAGCAATGGCACTTCGCCACCTCGGAGTGCGACTTACTTAATGACTAACGCATTCGGTGGTGAGGCAACACCGCTGGGCAAGTTCAACGGTGCAGAAGTAAAGAAACCTTCATAGCGGCCATCGCGGGCGCAGTCATCGGCCAGTGCATCGAGGTCGAACATTTCACCCAGTGGTAGACCAAGCATCGGCAATATAAGTGTGTGCGTAAAAATTTCGTGCATGCGTCGTTTGTCGGCGCGCACTTCTGCTTGATGTTCTGGAGTGCTATTCGCTCCGGGCGGCCATGCTTCAACAGCAGGGTTGTCGGCACCAAGTGCGGCAATGTGCATGTTCCACAATGCTTCAGCGGTTGCTTCACCTGAACGTAAACCTGGCGTTGCGAGGTCGCGCGGTTGCGCAAGACGCGCACGCACTTCTTCACTTTGCTGCATATACCACTGCATCCACCCGGTGCGCATGAGCAAAATATCGCCCTCGCGCAATTCGGTGCCTTGATCTTTCAAACACTCCAAGAGTTCGCTGGGTTCAATAGGGTCGGCAATGTCGTATTGCAGAGGCTTTCCGATCTTGATACGCCACCTGCCCACATCGGCCAATACCGCACGGCCAGCAATGCCACGTTGTGCCCAGTGATGCATGCCGTGCTCTTCATCGGGAACTCCGCCGTAGTGGCCTGTTCCTTCTTCGTCGGCTTGCGCGGCAAAGTTGCGAATATGTCGAAAGCCATCCCACTGGCTCGATGACTGCGTATTCCACCCATGCAAAATATCGTCATGGCTCGTGGCGCGATCGTCGCCCGTTACTTCGTGTTCAAAGCCTTGCCGGCCAAAGAGAGGTGGGTTGGGCTCACGCATGTTCCAATTCATCGCAAAAACAGCGCCACGTTGTACTAGTTGTGCAGCTGCGGCAACTCTTTCGGGGGTCAACAGGTTGAGGCAACCGAAATACCGCGCACCCGGTGCGGTCCAGACGTCCCATGAACTGGGCAGCCCTCCGCGCAGGGGGAGTTCTGAATATTGGGGCAATGTGCTCTTGACCATTCCTTAGACCGTAGTGGGCTATTACGGTTGTCATTTCAGTGGACACTTCTTCAGCACCTCAGCAACCGCAACGCCCCCTACAGGGTTTACGCATTCTCGATTTCAGCCGTGTACTTACAGGGCCTCATGCCACGCGCATGTTGTGCGACCTCGGTGCCGAAATCATCAAAATTGAACCGCCAGATGGCGACCTCACGCGTTTCACAAACCCACGAGTGAATTCTTTGTCGACCTATTTCATTCAGCAGAATGTGGGCAAGAAAAATATTTCTCTCGACATGTCGAAGCCTGAAGCTGTAGCCATTGTGAAGCAACTGGTCATGCACGCCGACATTCTCATTGAAAATTTCCGCCCAGGTGTAATGAAAAAGCTTGGCCTCGACTACGCCTCGCTTTCTGCACTCAACCCGAAACTTATTTATGCTTCTATTACCGGTTACGGACAAACAGGCCCATGGGTGCACCGTCGCGCATACGCGCCTGTTGTTGGTGCCGAGTCGGGTCTTACGAATCATCAAGGCATGGCGCGTGGTGGCCAGTTTGCTAATGACCCGTTTTCTCACGCCGATGTATACACGGCTATGGAAACGTGTGCGGCCGTACTTGCTGCAGTTATTCAACGTCACTCAACAGGGCGCGGTCAATCAATTGATATCGCCATGGCGCAGACCATGTTGTACGTAAATGAACATGCCCACGATGCATTGTGGGATGAGCCAACACCACCTGAATGGATTCGCTCTTTTGAACCTGGCAACTACCCCGTGCTCACTGCAGCAAATGGCGACAAAGTAGTAGTAAGTGGTCACCCAGGAGAGCGTGGAACATTTGATTTGTTTTTCACAGCAATTGGCCGCGCCGATTTATTAACCAATCCAAAATTTGCTGATGTTCCATCGCGCTTGTCGAACCTTGAAGAGCTACAAAACATTCTGCGTGCATGGGCACTCACCATTCCCGATGCAACTGCAATTGAAGAAGCTCTCGCCAAACATAAATTAGCGAGTGGAAAAATTCGCACCACGCGTGAATTTGCCGACACCGATTGGGCTGCTGCGCGAGAAATCACGGTTGAAGTAAGTAACCGGGGCGGAGGCACGGTGCGTATTCCCAATGCACCATGGAAATTCTCCGATGCAACCGTCACCACTGCAGGTAGTCCGAAATACCGCGGTGAAGACAACGCTTTGGTTCTTGGCGAGATCTTGGGTCTCTCGGCAGCAGAAGTGGATGCCCTCACCGAAGCCGGGGTGCTACAGCGCCGCGTGCCACCGGGGGCTACCCCGTAATACCGGTAGTAGGCAATGCTTGCAGAGGTTGTAAGTATTGCCTAACACTCGCTATATTGGCGCCATGGGTTCAAGTTTCCTCATCACACTGCGCGAGGGCCTCGAGATTTCTCTCGTTCTCGCCATTCTCATTTCCTATTTGGTGAAAAGTAACCGTGGCAGCGAACAAAGTGCCGTCTGGCTCGGTTCCGGTGTCGCGGTGCTCTTATGCATCGCCCTAGGCCTTGGCTTTCATCTCATTGCTGGTGGATTGAATGGTCACGTAGAACAGGCCGTAGAGGGTGTTTTAGCCACCCTGGCCGCCTCGGTGCTCACTTGGATGGTGTTCTGGATGCGCAAGAACGCTCGAACGCTCGGCGGTGAATTGCGCGCCAAGGTTGATGCCGCAACCACTACCCGTGCAC
>JBAXNF010000153.1:0-4310 GCA_037133935.1 bacterium | reverse complement strand
GCCCATTAGTTCATCACGCGTTCATTTGGGTATAGGGTTACCAACTAGTAGATACTCACACGAGGGGGCAACAATGAAACGTCGCATCATTGGCATCTTGGGATTAGCACTTTCTGCTTCTCTCATCGCTAGCGCATGTGGAAGCGATTCCAGCAGCAGTCCAGATACAGCAGCCACAAATGACACGTTGGCAATACCGGGAACTGATTCCGGTACGCCAACTACAGGTGGCACCATTCACATTTTGAGTCAGCTCGAGCAAGTGACTCACCTCGACCCCCAGCGCAACTACACAGGTTCGGACTTAGCATTCGTGGGCTCAACCATGCAGCGTGCGCTCACCTCGTATGCCTACGCTTCTGGCAGCGCCGGTTCGCAACTTGTAGGCGACTTGGCCACCGATACCGGTACGCCAACTGAGGGAGGAAAAGTGTGGTCGTTCACTCTTCGCGGTGGTGCAACTTACGAAGATGGCTCTGAAGTGACCTGTGCAGACATTGCATATGGAACATCTCGCGTTTTTGCAACCGACATCATTGTTGACGGCCCAACTTATGCAATCTCTTATCTAGATATTCCACAAGATGCCGACGGAAACAGCAACTATCCTGGCCCTTACACCGCAACTGCAGATCAGCAAGCGCTTTACGACAAAGCAGTATCGTGCTCCGAAGACGGAAAGACAATCACCTTTACGCTGAGCCGCATCGTTGCCGACTTCAACTACACAGTGACGTTGCTTGCTTTCAGTCCGGTACCAAAAGCAAAAGACACTGGTGAAAAATACGATATGGCTCCTGTTTCATCTGGACCATACAAAATCGAATCGTACGAACCCGGCAAGTCGTTGGTGCTCGTACGTAATGAAAACTGGTCGAAAGCTTCGGATCCAATTCGCAACGCTTATGCCGATTCTTTTGTTTATGAATTTGCGCTAGATCCAGCAGTCATCGACGAGCGTCTCATGGCCGATGCCGGAGACGACCAATATGCGGTAGGAGATGGCGGATTGCAGCCAGAGAATCTTCAGACTGTGTTCACAGATGATCGATTCAAAGATCGTCGCCAAGATGATTACGACCCATATGTATCGTTCACTGCATTCAACGTGAAGACAGTTTCGTGTGTTGAAGTTCGTCGTGCAGTGTATTTGGGTCTCGACCGCGAAGCTCTGCGTACGGCTGGTGGCGGACCTTACACAGGCGATTTCGCTGATGGTTTTGTAAAGCCTGCGCTTGCAGACGACTATGCGCCAAGCAAATTGCCCGAAGGACTCAACACTGATGGAACTCCCAACATTGAAGCTGCCAAGGCTGCTTTGGCTGAGGCAAAGACAAAGTGTCCCGATGTCTATGCCAAGGCAACAGTTGAGGGCTTGAAGTTCTTTCACCCAGACACTCCAATATGGCAGAAACTCGTCTCTATTTGGATCGAATCTTTGAAGGCCGTCGGAATTGTCATTAAGCCAACTGCGGTAGAACCAAGTAAATATTACCCAACCGTTCAAAACGACGAGACCGACTACGACATCTCCCGCGGAGCCTGGGGTCCAGACTGGCCGAATGCTTCAACGATGATTCCTGAATTGTTCCTCACCACAGGTGGTTTCAACCTCACACGTAACGGAGATGACCCGGCCTACAAGCAGTTTGAGACCGACACCAAGGCAGCTTTGAATGAACTTGACCGCAAGGCACAAGGAAAGAAGTGGCAGGCGCTCAATCAGTTCTTGGTGGATCAGTTGTGGTCAATTCCTGGAACTTTCACCAAGGCTCAAGATCTATGGGGCTCAAAGGTGGGCAACGCTTATCGCTGGTCCTCTACCGGATCTTTCCTCTTCGGTGAACTTTACGTAAAGCAGTAAATCTCTCAAAGGGGGGTGTCGGCGAAAGTTGACACCCCCCTTTTTTATTCCCCGTTGTCGTACCTGAGGATTGCATTGACCACTTTTATTGCTCGTCGCCTTTTATTTGCGCTTGTACTTCTTGCTGCCGTTTCGCTGTTTACGTATCTACTATTCGCGTTACTCCCAACAGACCCTGCGGCCTTAACTTGCGGAAAAAATTGCAAACCAGAACTCATTGCCGCAAACAGAGTGCGCCTTGGATACGACAAACCCATTTACGAACAGTATGTCCAGTTCGTAAAAGGTATCTTTGCCGGTCGTACTTACGGCACGGGCGATGTTGCTTTCACATGCCCTGCGCCGTCTTTGGGTTATTCCTTCAATCAACACGAATGTGTGTCGACGTTAATTGGCAAGACCTTTCCTGTCACCGCCTTTCTTTCGTTAGGAGCATTTATCTTGTGGATGCTGCTCGGTGTTGGCACAGGCACGCTCGCTGCACTGCATCGAGGAAAGTGGCAAGACCGGTTGACCTCTGTCATTACCTCTATTGGTGTGAGCCTTCCTACTTTTTATGTTGGATTACTGGTGCTGTTTTCAGTCGTCATCTGGTTGCAGTGGTTGCCGTTTCCTCACTATGCGTCGCCCACTGAAAACTTGCACGATTTCCTTACCGCAATGATTTTGCCTTGGATTACTTTGGCTGTTCTTTCCGCAGCCTCGTATACGCGCATCACTCGTAACGGAGTTTTGGAAGCGATGAATGAAGACTTCGTACGCTTCGGTGTAGCAAAGGGTTTAAAGAACAGAACCGTCATTCGGAAATATGTACTCAGAGCTGCGCTCATTCCAATTGTCACAATTGCTGGTCTAGATTTCGCCGCTCTCCTTGGTGGCGCCATTGTTACCGAGAGCGTGTTCTCACTGCCAGGTATGGGTCGTCTAGCAATTAGATCTGTAACCGATTCTGATTTGCCAGTGCTGGTAGGTACAACTCTTGTTGCGGCCGTATTCATTGTGATGGCAAACACCATTGTTGACATCATTTATGGAATTCTCGACCCGCGCGTCAGGTTGAAGTGAATGAGTAACGTTCCTTTACTTTCAGTGGAGAATCTCAACGTTGAGTTCTCGACATCAGATGGTGTCGTTCACGCTGTTAACGACGTTTCGTTTTCTGTTCATTCGGGCAAAACGTTAGGAATAGTGGGCGAGAGTGGGTCGGGCAAGTCCGTAACAGCTAGCTCAATTCTGAAATTGAATACAGGAATTACCGCTTCAACGAGTGGATCCATCTTGTTCAACGGAAAGAACATCTTGGGTATCGATGACAAAGCTATTCGTGCAATACGAGGTTCTGAAATTGCGATGATCTTTCAGGATCCCTTGTCGGCATTGAATCCGTACTACACAATTGGTAGTCAAATTATTGAAGCGTACAAAGTGCACCATAAAGGTGTGAAGAAGAAAGAAGCACGCAAAATTGCACTGGAAATGTTGCATCGCGTTGGTATTCCCAACCCTGAAGCGCGCATTGATGAATATCCACACCAATTTTCTGGTGGTATGCGTCAGCGAATCGTCATTGCGACTGCCCTCATCAACTCACCAAAATTGCTCATTGCCGATGAACCAACTACAGCCCTCGATGTCACCGTTCAGGCGCAGATTTTGGATCTCATGAAAGATATTCAAAGAGAAAATGGCATGGCAATTATTCTCATCACACATGACCTGGGAGTAGTCGCAGAGACTTGCGACGATGTTGCGGTGATGTACGGCGGTCGCATTGTAGAAAAGGCATCTGTTCAAGAGTTATTCATTACGCCTACACACCCATACTCATTCGGGTTACTTGGCGCCGTTCGCAGTCTCGATAACAGCGCAAGGGGAGAACTTCAGACCATTGCAGGCTCACCGCCATCGCTGCTGAATCTTCCCAGTGGCTGTTCCTTCTTGCTTCGCTGCAACTACGCCGATGCAACTCGGCAGCAGTGCGGCTCATCGGTTCCGACATTACAGAATGTTGTCCCAACAAATTCGCTATCTGCTTGTCACTTACGTTCAGAAGCTCTCAACGTTCTAAAGATAAATGAGCCATCATGAGTTCTGAAGTTTTACTCGAAGGAAAAGATCTTGTTAAGTACTTTCCGCATGGATCCAAAGGTATTTTTGGAAAACCAGATGGTTTTGTGCAGGCAGTAGATGGCGTCAACATCATCTTGCGTAAAGGTCAAACGCTGGGAATCGTCGGTGAGTCTGGTTGTGGAAAGTCAACTCTGGCCAGAGTATTAACCCGTCTTATTGATCCCACATCAGGGAGCATCTTCCTTGAAGGTCGAGACATCACGAAGGTGAACGGCAAAGAACTTCAGGTGTTGCGACGTGACATTCAGATGATTTTCCAAGATCCGTATTCCAGTTTGAACCCACGACACAGCGTTGGCGAAATTATTGCTACTCC
>JBAXNF010000152.1:0-4342 GCA_037133935.1 bacterium | reverse complement strand
TTCGGCTCGTATCCGGCTGCCGGCGAAGCGGCTCACAGTGCCCGCGAGCACGCCGATAGTCGCTGGAAAGAGGCAGATGATTGGGTCGAGCATTTGCGAAGCCACATTGCCCGATAACATTTCAGACGGAACGGTGGCAGAGCGGCCGAATGCACCTGTCTTGAAAACAGGAGACCTGCAAGGGTCCGCAGGTTCAAATCCTGCTCGTTCCGCCAAGTAGTCGTTGCATGATGCGCCGAAACTCAACGGTGTTGCGGTCAGCCCGCGTGTGTGTTTGACCACGTTCAAGAGGAACAACTTTGTCGTAGAGACCTTCAATAATTTTGAGGTCTTCAGCCAAGATATCCATTTCGTATTCAGCAGCGGCTTGTGCAAGTGCGTCGTTGGGGCAGTCGTTGCGCAACATCACTGAATACAAACACGTGGTGTTGTGGTCAATGGGCTGGCAGAACGTAACGATGGCGTTCACCATTCCAGTAGTGGGCAAACTGAGACGCAAATTGCACGAAAACGGTGCAGTGAACTCATAACGCATAGTGCGCGGTTGAAGGAGTGGATGTTCGCCGGTTGCAACAAGTGGGTCTTCATTGTTTTCAATGGTGTGTTCGTAGTTCACCACGAAGCCCCAGCCAGAATCGTCTTTCTCTACTGAGTACTCATGAATGTTTTCATCTTCGCCCGAGCCAAACGTGCCGGCGTGCACGAAGGGGAAGTGTCCGAAGTCGAGAAAGTTGTCGATGAATTGTGCGGCGGCTGCATTGATAGTGAGCGGCTCTAGCCATACATGGCGCAGTGTTACATCGTTCCATTCAGAAATATTGATGATGTCGGTGACGGGTGCATCGGGCGCAATCCATACCAGGTCATATTTTTCGTGCACCTGTGCAGAGGTGAGCGCAGTGTTTGGTGGCAGTGTTGCGCCGGCACCGAGTGCAGGAACAAGAGCAAGGTCACCTTGCGCTGTATATTCCCAACCGTGGTAAGGGCACTGCAAATGTTCGCCCACTACGCAACCATCGGAGAGGCGTGCATTGCGATGTGGGCACTTGTCAACAAATGCGGTGAGGGTGTTGTTGATGCGAGTAAGTACGTATGGTTCACCGAGCAACATCACACGCTGTGGTGCATTGTGCAAAAGGTCTGCGCTACGCAATACCGGATGCCATGCGCGACGTAACCCCACTGAAGTATTAGTGAGTGCAGTCGGAGTGTTCTCGGTGGTCATCGTTCTTCGCGTTCATAAGGAACGCCAAGAGCTGCCGGAGCGCCAAGTCGCTTTTTTGCCCAACCTCCGGAGAGGAGTACGAGAACAACGATGGTCATGATAAAGGGAAGCGCGTCAAGAATGTCTCCGTTGATGTGCACGTTGCGCGCTTTCAAGGTGAGGCTTAATGACTGCAGTGCACCAAAGAGGTATGCACCGGCAAGTGTGAGGTCTGGGCGCCAAAAACCAAAGATGACAAGTGCGATGGCAATCCAGCCGGCGCCCTTGGTCATGCCGTCGACCCAAGTAGGAATGATGGCGAGGCTGTAATACACACCGCCAATACCAGCGAGCGCTCCACCAATGACAGTGTGGATGTAGCGGTATTTCACCACATTGATACCCATCGCATCTGCAGTTTGTGGAGACTCGCCAACGGCACGGAGTTGCAAACCGATGCGTGTACGGAACAAATAGACGCTGGCAATGACCACGGCAAGCCATGAGAAATAGGTCAATATATTTTGGTGGAAAAAGATCGGCCCAAGAATTGGTGTGTCGGCAAGACCACCTACATCTAAAAAGCGAATGGGGTGTGTTGCGGGACGTTGCGCAACGTTCCACACCGATGCGAAGTATGACGACAAACCGAGGCCACCAGCAAAAATGGTAATTGCAAGCCCGGCTACGGTTTGATTTACGCGCAAGGTAATGGCAAGAAAGGCATGAAGTAGCCCCACCAGTGCTGCAGCACTGGTGCCAACAAGTATTGACATCAACACAACGAACCAACTTGTTCCACCAATGTGTTGAGAAGCCCACGCACCGGTCACACCACCGATGAGCATCATGCCTTCAACGCCGAGGTTGAGTACTCCACTGCGCTCGGTGAGAAGCTCGCCAAGTGCTGCGAAGAAAAGTGGAGTGCCGTAGAAAATAGCGGAAGCCGCAATGACCATAAAAAGGTTGCTGTTCATGCTGCTACCTCCGAAAGAGCGCCAGAGTTTTGCGTACGGATGCGGTATCGAGTGAGCACCTCGCCGGCAACGGCGGTGAAGAGAATGAGCCCCTGCAAAGTTCCTACAAGACCACTAGGAAAGTTGGGCCCCTGCAACGCATAGCCAGCGTTGGTGAGTCCACCCATGAGAATTGCTACGGCCACCGCGCTCACGGGGTTGTATCGCGCGAGCGCTGCAACAACAATTCCTGTATATCCGTAGCCGGCAAGTTGCAAGCCTTTCGCATCGAGTACATGGCGGAAGTCACCCACATCGCTTGCACCACCGAAACCTGCAACCGCGCCGGCAATGGCCATCACAGAAATAATTTTCCACCTAGTGCGCATTCCTGCATAACGTGCGGCACTGGGTGCATCGGCAATGACGTTGACTTCGTACCCAAAGCGCGTCCGTGAATACACGAACCACAACAACATGCCCAAGATGGCGGCCAATAAAAATCCAAGTGGCACGGTGAAACCAACGAAATGTATTGATGGCCAAAAGGCGCGTGGCTGCAGTTGCTTACCACTGGGGAAGCCCATTGATTGTGGATCGCGCCAGTATGAGGTGCTGCCGAAAATGAGGTAGTTCAGAAAGATGCCCGCTAAGTAGTTGAGCATCAAGGTGGTGATGATTTCGTTGGTGTTGAACTTCGCTTTCAATACACCAGCTATGACCGCATACAACCCCCCAAATAGCGCACCCATTAGAATCATTGAGAAAATGATGATTGCAGTGGGTTGACCAGAAAAAGCGAGGCCAGCAAGTGTTGCACCAGCGGCCCCCATGAAGAACTGACCTTCACCACCAATGTTGATAATGCCGGCTCGGAAAGTAAGAGCCGCGCAGAGACCAGTAAATGCAAGTGGTGTTGCACTCACCAGGGTCCCAGAGAGAGAACTCTTCGAGGTGAAAGCTGTTTCAAGAATGCGCTGATAAGCACTCAGCGGGTTTTTGCCCGTGAGGAGTAACACAATTGCGCCGAGTACGAGAGCAACTGCAACTGAGATGAGCGGCACAAGCCAATTGAGCTTCTTGGGCTGAGTTAGGCGTCTTTCTAGACGCAATGGCGATTTCATGATGTGTGCTCCTCTAGAACAACGCCTCCCATGAGAAGTCCAAGTGACTCACGAGTTGCAGATGCTGTAAGAAGGTCTCCAACAATTCGACCCTCGTACAACACCACGATGCGGTCGGAAAGCGAGAGGAGCTCTTCTAAGTCTTCGCTGATGAGCAAGACTCCTACACCACTGTCTGCTGCGGCAACGATGTGCGAGCGAACATTTTCAATTGCTCCTACGTCAAGGCCGCGTGTTGGTGATGCGGCGATCAGCACTTTTGGATTCGCTGAAAACTCGCGCGCGAGCAAGACTTTTTGAACGTTGCCACCAGAGAGCAAACGCACAGGAGTTTCTGTATGAGGAGCTTTGACATTGTATTGGTCAACTAATAGATTCGCATTTTCCTTAATTGCTTTACGACGCAAAACTGAAAATCGCGAGATGGGTTGTGTACGATATGACTTTAAAATGAGGTTGTCTTCAATGCTGTGGCTCGAAGCGAGCCCGGTATGCAGTCGATCTTCAGGAACGTGTGCAATACCAGCGCTAATTGCATGGCGTACTTTGCCGTTAGGAATTTCTTTTTCATTGACTGAAATAGTTCCTGCACTTGCATGGCGCATGCCGGCAATGACCTCGGCAAGTTCGCGTTGGCCATTTCCAGAAACACCTGCTACACCGAGCACTTCACCACTTTTAATGGTGAACGAAACGTCGTTTAGTGCTTTATTGCCTCGGTTATCGAGTGCACTAACTGCATTGACACGAAGAACGGTTTCATTGTTAGTTGAATTTATTTTGCGCTCTACTCTGTCGAACACAACTTCCCGTCCGACCATGAGGCTGGCAAGTTCTCGCCGCGATGAGCTTGCGGTTTCCAGAGTGCCAACAGTGCGACCACCGCGTAAAACGGTGACTCGATCGGAAACAGCCATGACCTCATCGAGCTTATGCGATATGAAAATAACAGTGCGACCTTCTTTTACCATTGCCCGCAAGGTGGTAAATAGTGCGTCGGCTTCTTGAGGAGTTAATACTGCAGTTGGCTCATCGAGAATGAGAATGCGAGCACCGCG
>JBAXNF010000151.1:0-4351 GCA_037133935.1 bacterium | reverse complement strand
CAGTATGGGCGCGCATGGCTAACCAAGCTCGCCAGTCGGGTCACTGTGAAGGCTTTGCGGTGGTGTCGGCAGCACGTTATTTGGAAGCGGCAACACCAAGGTCTATTGAATTAGTGAATTCAGGTGATGTCACTCACGATCTCATTCGCGGTTTTGCCACACAATTTTTTCCTGAAGTGCAACAAGCTACTTCTCGTTGGCAAAAGGCGAGTCTCACTGAAAAAGTAAATGAACTTGTTACTTCGCTTGGTCAAAAGAAGCTTGAATATACCCTGGGTGTTTATGTCAAAGATGGCGGGCACGCTGTATTGCCATATGCCGTCAATTTTCCCAGCGCCGATGTTGCGAAGATTTCTGTTTACGACTCCAACTGGCCGGGTCAGGCTCGTTACGTGCTTGTAGACCTGAAGAAGAACACTTGGACATTTTCTTTTTCAGGGAGCGACCCAGCAAAAGACGACAGTGCGTGGACGGGGAAGTCTTCCGATCTCGACATCACCCCGTTGTCGGTGCGTTTAAGCGCGAAGTGCCCATTTTGTGGCGATAACACAGGTGTCGATAAAACTCTGCTCGTACTGCGCAGTGCTGCGCCAGACTGGACCATTGAGACGGGTGGCAAGGAGTTGTCGCCAACAAATCGTGATGCAGGAGAGAGTTCTACTCGGCCGTTGAAACTTGCTGCAGATGGTTCCGTTTCCGACTACCTCGTAGTTCTTGATTCCACTCAACCCGCAACTTTTACCTTGCCTTCGGCAACGCATGTCACTGGCGTTACTCCAAATGCTGCCGTTGAGTTTCAAACTCCTGGTTCAGAATCGGGCCAGGTCGAAATTACTGCGAATGTAATTTCTAGTAATGACCCCGTCATTGAATTAACGATGGCCTCTGGCGATCTTGCGGCTACTGGAAACGGAGCAGAAACAGCGCTCACAGTTGCTGGTGAGGGTGCAACCTCAAATATTCAGGTGAATGTTGTAACAGCAGGAGGCGACATTATTGCCATCGTGGTCAACAACGAGTCGCCAGCTGCTGAAGTGAGAACCGAAGGTTCGCCCAAATTGGAAGAAGGAGAAAAATACGTCGTTGTTACGCAAACTGGCGATAATGAAATCACCACACAAACGGTGAAGACAGACGGTCAAGAATCCACCGTAGTTTCATTGGGAAACCTTGGATTTAACGATGTCACCGAGAGGCTGCAACCCGATTTAGTGGCTAACAGCGTGAGTGCAGACCTGCCACCCGCTGAAGATCGTGTGTATGCAGATGCCGGCACCAGCAATTCGACTCTCGAGACAACAACCACCACGGTTGCTGAAACAACTACAACTGAAGCGCCAACGACTACGGCAAAGAAAGTAACCACAACCACGAAGGTGCCGTCAACAACAACGACAACATCAACTACCGTTTCGCCGTCAACGTCAACTACGACGACCTCTACAACGACGACCTCTACAACGACGACCTCGACGACCACCACTACTGTGCCTACAGCAACTCCAATCGCACTCGGGGCATCGGTCTCGGTGGGTGGGGGAAGTGCTGCGCGCGATATGACAACCGATGCTGCGGGCAATTCATATCTGCTCGATTCCTTTTGCGGCTCAACATTCACGATGGGCGGCGTCGCTGTCGCGGGGGCTGGTCTGTCAAACCATTGCAATATTGCAGTAATTAAAATCACCACGGCGGGAAGCGTTGCGTGGATCAAAGCTTTGTCCAGTGATGGCACTCAGAACTGGGGCGAATCAATTTCTGTCGACGACAGTGGCAACGTGTTTATTACGGGATTCTTCAACGGAACCGCTTTGACATCGGGGACCTTTGTACTCAACCAGCAGTCGGCGAGCACGTACGACACCTTTATTATGAAACTCAATTCTTCTGGCGTTATTCAATGGGGAAAAATCCTGGGTGGAACGACAACTCAGTATCTCAATGCTGACTATTCGGTTGACCTGAGTGTTAATGGAAGCAACGTATTTGTGGTTGGTCGGATCAACGGCAACAACGCAGTGACTTTTGACAGTATTTCGGTGACTCCAACCTCATCGAGTGATCTCTATGTGGCAAAACTCAGCGCATCATCGGGTGATGCCGAGTGGCTGCGTTCGTATCCAACATCGATCACCTATCTTAAAAATAATGTGGTTGCAGATGAGTTCGGAAACATCTATATCGCTGCAACCTTTGACACTGCAAACCTTGCGATTGGGTCATTGACTCCAATTACCAATGCCAATGCAGGAACAAGCGATATTTACATCGTCAAAATCAACTCATCAGGAACCCCTCAGTGGGTGGTTGCTGAGGGTGGAGTAGGCAACGAGTGGGTGGCGTACATCAGCAAAACTTCTACTGGAGTTGCCGTTGCAGGGTCGTTTGCGAGTTCAACATTTGTTGCGGGTTCAACAACACTGACGCGACTAGGGACATCTTCTGCCTTCGTATCTCGTGTGAATGCAGCCGGTGCAATAGTGGATGCCACGTTTGTTGCCGGTTCATTTGATCTTGGTTTGATTTCGGGAAACATGGTGGAAGATCCCTCTGGCAACTTGTACCTGTCGGGCGTATTCACAGGAACGGCAATTTTGGGTTCAACCACTTTGGAAACTGCAAGTTCCGACTACGACGCCTACGTGATGAAAATTTCCTCGGTGGGAAGTGTTCAGTGGGCTTTGCGACTCGGCAACTCGGCTGGTACATACAGTGCGTTTGTGGGCCTCAATATAGGTGGAATCGGGGTCTACTTTGATAGCGGTGCTCAATTACCGTTATCGGTTGGCTCGCAGTCCTTCACTAATGAAACATCAGTGTTTGTGCGAATTGGACGGGCCGGAGAGCTGCCCTAGAGCCTTTATGTCCGAGTAGTTAAAAAGAACGAATGGGGCACATGAAGTGCCCCGAACGATTGTTCTTGTCGTCAGCTGTCTGAGCGTTCGCCCCGTCAAAGTACTGTTGCCATGCTTTGGTTGCGTAGATCTCAGACGAACTCCACCAGTAGTCATCGGTGAAACCGCCAATTGTTGTTTTACGAATATTCATTTCGTTCAGTTCGTCTTTGGATGGTAAAAACCAATCATCTTTTCCGCCCAGAACCAAGACATCGGAAAGTTTTGCTGCAATGCCAGCCTCTGTGCAGCCGGTCAGATTACGACCGTGTTTTGCTTGCCTGTTCCAATCGCGGTCCCATCCGCTCCTTCAAGAAGAGTCTCATAGCAGCCCTATTCGACTTCAGGATCTCTCAAGTCACAGCCGTGCTCCGAATTAGTGGCGCAGAGTGCTCGAGAGTTCTGTTTAGTGTTCCTTGGCAAGTATGAATTAAGTTAACTAACGGTCCTACAAATGAATCTTGAAAAGTGCGTGTGGTGAGGGTGATGAACAAATCTGCAACTCAATTGATGGCTGGCTTATTGTGCGCCGCATTTGCCATCAGTATTGGGTCCTCTGTTTCAGGTGCAGACCCCGGCACCAGCCCCGATGGGACAACGACCACAACAACATCGACTTTTGTTGAAACCACCATTGACACTTCAACGACAACCACGACAACCACAACTACAACGACTTTGCCCCTACGGAAGCCGAGGGTTCTTTTAGTGGGCGACTCCACCATGGCTGCTCTGCGTTGGTTTAAAGATGCAAAGAAATCGCTCTCGGGTGCTTCGTTTATAGTCAGTGTTGAATCCTGTAGATCTATTGGTGGTTACTCTTGCTGGGGGAGAGAAGGTCGCGCTCCCTCAACGGCATACGAAGTGATTCAGTCGGTAAAGGGCAGGCTTGACGTGGTGGTGTTAATGGCGGGAACGCATCACAACCCATCAACAGTTGAGTCCGACCTGCGCGCAGTTCGCCGGCTAACGGCTGCAAAGGGCGCCAAGTTGGTTGTAGTGACATTGCGTGAATTGCTCCGCGGCGGGAATCCCGTTACCACCAATGGAATCTCACTCATTGAGCGCATCAACGAAATGATCGAGCGGATGTTTCAGACTCCCAAGTATAAAACGACCTACATTGCAGATTGGAAAGCATTCAGTGCAGGCCGTAGCAGCTGGTTTCGCTCTGATGGCATTCATTTAACGGTTCGCGGCGCACTTGCGCTCGGGTGGTTCTTGTCGCGCATTGCTGCACATGTTGCTGGAGCACCATGTGCGTCAGCTGGTACCGAGGTGTGCCCACTGCCTCAGTTGAAGGACTCGAGAATTGATTGGTTGCGTCGCTACCGGGTGGAATACACAGAAATCCATTGCTATGAAGACGGAGCAATGCGTCGAAAGATCTGTGAGCGCGACCGTCGACTCTGGTGAGTCTTTAGTTCGGGAAGAACTCTTTGACTACCGTTTTGATT
>JBAXNF010000150.1:0-4354 GCA_037133935.1 bacterium | reverse complement strand
GTTCCCGAACCTTGAAGGCGTTGTTCCGGGCCTTGGTCGTTTCGACCCGTGCCCATGGGGTTTAGGACCAGAACTCCGCGGCACAAAAGCTCCTCATTGGACAGCACCAAGTAACAGTGGCGCAACATGGGGGCACTTTGGTGGAACGGGCACGTTCTTATGGGTTGACCCCGTTGCCGACGTTGCTTGCGTGATGCTCGCGAATCGCGACTTCACCGAATGGGGTATGGAGTACTGGCCAACATTTAACGAGGCCGTGCTACACGAAGCCTCACAGCGCTAAAGACTTTTCATGAGCACTGCGAAACATCACAGTAAAGAAGAACGCGATACCGCAACCATCAACGTCTTGATGTTTGCTGTCTTTGCAACAGCAGTATCGAACTCCATCATTTTTGCCGCACTCAGCGACCTTCAAGATAAGTACGGCTTTGGCGACGCCGGCCTAGGGCTCATTGCTGGCAGCGGATTCTTCGTGGGGTTAATTACGCAGGTTTTTTTAGCGCCCTTTGCCGATTCACGCCAGCCCAAAAACCTCATGGTTCTCGGTTTACTTTTTGCATGTTGTGGTTCAGTTCTTTTTGCCTTTGGCAACACTCTGTGGCAATTCATCATTGCACGTGCCATTGTCGGCGTTTCTTTTGGTTGCACACAACCTGCAGCTCGCGCAGTGGCGGCACACCTCGACAAAAGCAGAGCAGCCGAACGACTCGGGCGACTTGCGGGAATGGAAACTGCAGGAATTGTAGGCGGGCCATTCCTCGGTGGAATTCTTCTCGACCCACTGGGGCTGCGCTCAACATTTCTTGTGTTTTCTGGAATAGCGCTACTTGGTGCACTCATTTTGTCGGTGAAACATTTACCTCATCTTGAGCAGAGTGCTGAGTCGAACAAACTCAGCTTGACCTTGTTCCGTTTTCCCGGTGTACGCATTGCTGCACTCACCACCATGAGTCTCTTCTTGCCTATAGGTGTTTATGACGCTTTATGGGACCGCTACCTCACCGACCGTGGAGCAACTAACTTCGCTATTGGGCTGTCATTTTTGTTGTATGGATTACCCTTTATTCTGCTTTCGCGTTACGGCGGAAAACTTGCCGACAAATGGGGAGCACTGCGTGTTGCGCTGTACGCCATCTTTATTGTTGCTCCCATTACGGGAAGCTACGGGTTGTTTACTACCCCCGTTGCCATCATCATCGTTTCTATGGTGGAAGGCATATTCCAAGCCATTTCTGTTCCCGCATCGCAGGCAACAATGGCTGCAGTTTCTCCACCAGGGCGTGCAGCAGCAGCACAAGGCTTGTCGGGTGCGAGCAATCTTGTTGCTGCATCGCTGATGGCATTCACTAGCCCACTCATTTACGGGCGCTACGGACCCGCCACAACTTTTATTGTTGCCGCGTGTTTCATGTTGCTGATTTCGGGGACTGCGCAAGTGATGGCACGTAAGCACCACTTGTTGTAACGCAGCGACTAGCTGAGGCGCTCCACAATCATTGCCATGCCTTGACCGCCGCCAACACACATTGTTTCCAAGCCGAAAGTTTTGTCTTCCCACTGCAAACCATTGATGAGTGTTGTCATGATGCGCGCACCGGTCATACCGAATGGGTGACCAAGCGCAATGCCGCCACCATGAATGTTGAGCTTCTCCATTGGAATACCCAGGTGCTTTGCTGACGGAAGAACCTGTGCTGCAAACGCTTCGTTAATTTCTACCAAGTCAATTTGATCGATGGTCATGCCTGCGCGCTTCAATGCCTGACGGCAAGCTTCAATTGGACCAAGACCCATGATCTCGGGGTTCAAACCCGACACACCACTCGACACAATGCGAGCAAGTGGGGTGAGGCCAAGTTGTTTTGCTTTGGTATCGCTCATCACCATGACCGCTGCTGCACCGTCGTTCAACGGGCAAGCATTACCTGCCGTAATGGAACCATCGGGGCGAAACACTGGCTTCAACTGTGATGTTGCTTCATAAGTGGTGCCTGCACGTGGGCCGTCGTCTTTTGAAACAAATGTGCCGTTTGGCAAAGTGAGCGGCGTAATTTCGCGCTCGAAGAAACCATTTTCCTGATGCGCTACTGCAAGGTTGTGCGAACGCACACCAAAGTGGTCCATGTCTTCACGCGAAACTTTTTCTACTTCCACAACATTCTCTGCTGTTTGACCCATTGCAATATATGCATCGGGCAAACCAACGGGTGGAGTCCATGCGCCGTGCCCGCCTTCAGAGCGTGTACGTGTACGCGCACCTGGCTCTTTGAAAATGGAGTTAGGTGCAATATCGCTTGCGCCCGATGCGTAGCGACTGACGGTTTCAACACCTGCAGCAATAAAACAGTCGCCCTCTCCGGCACGAATTGCATGTGCTGCCATGCGAATTGTTTGCAACGAAGATGAGCAATAACGGTTCACGGTGACACCAGGAACATCGTCGAGGCCAGCGAGTATGGCAACCATACGACCGATGTTGAATCCGCCTTCACCTGCAGGCTGACCAATACCAAGCATGAGATCTTCCACATCAGATGGCTTCACTTGTGGAACTTTTGCCATCAGTGCACGCACAATTTGCGCGCTCATATCGTCGGGTCGCAGGTCGATGAGCGAACCCTTCATTGCACGCCCAATTGGGCTACGAGCGGTGGCGACGATGACTGCTTCTGGCATAACTACCCCTGTGTGTGATGCGGCCCCGAGCGGGCACCCCCACAACTTACCCATCGGTAAGGTGATGTTCCAAGTGCGCTTAAGGCTGTTTTGCGACGATCCTCTGCATCTCTTCTATTTGCAAGGGATCATGCAGGTGAATGAGCCGCGCATACGCCTGCAGCCCCCGTGCAGTAGCCCTCACCCTGACGGGAATGCGCTCCCCCAGGTCGCTTGCATAGCCTCGAGGAATATCGACACTTTCAATTCCGAGATCATGCAAATCTTGTTCTGTGGCGTCAAGCTCACCGCCATACGACATATATGTTTCGGCGTCGACGAAAAATGTGAACTCGTGTAACGGTTCAGGTTCGCTCAGCGAGAAACTCACAAAGATATTTTCGCAGAGAGTTCTCCCACTTGCGTGATCCGCCCTACCATCAGGTGCATGAATATTGCCAAGGTGCCCCTCAATGAAATTAATCTTTCAAACCCAGAGTTTTGGGCGAAAGATCGCGAGTACCGCGAAGGAGCATTTCATACTTTGCGCCAAGAGTCGCCGTATCAGTTTTTTGAAGAATGGGAATTTCTAGACTCCCCCATTCCGCGCGGTCCCGGCTATATCGCCCTCACGCGCCACGACGACATTTGGCATGTGAGCCGCCATCCTGAACTTTTTTGCAGCGGCCAAGGTGCGAATATTGCTGACCTCACCGTAGAACTCAATGAATTCTTTGGCTCCTTCATTGCAATGGACGACCCCAAGCACTTCCGTTTGCGTTCCATTGTGTCGAAAGGTTTTGCACCTAAAGAAATTAAACGCGTTGAAGATTTTGTCACTAATAAAGCAACTGAATTAGTTGACAACCTGCTTGCAAAATTTCCTAACGGTGAATGTGATTTCGTCAATGAAATTGCCGCACCATTTCCATTGGAAATCATTTGCGAGATGATGGGTATTCCACGATCCGACTTCGCACAAATTTTCAAATGGACAAACACCATCCTTGGTATTGGTGACCCAGAACTTGTCACCAGCATTGATGACCTTCTGATGGCTGGCTTAGAGATGTTCAACTACGCCCAAGCTTTGGGGGAAGATCGCCTCAAGAACCCAGTGGACGACATCACATCAGTAATGATGCATGCCGAAGTTGATGGCGAACGCCTCACCACTCAGGAATTTGGCTCATTCTTTATTTTGCTCGTTGTTGCCGGTAATGAAACAACGCGCAACGCCATCAGCCACGGCATGAAACTTCTTACCGACAACCCCGATCAACGTGATATTTGGTGGAACGATTTCGACAAGAACACGAAGACCGCTGTGGAAGAAATTGTGCGTTACTCCTCGCCTGTTATTCACTTCCGTCGCACCGCCACACAAGACACCGACATCAACGGTTTTCAAGTGAAAAAAGGCCAGAAACTGGTGATGTGGTACAACTCGGGCAACCGTGACGAAACAATTTTTGCCAATCCACATCTGTTCGATGTGTTGCGCATTCCGCAGCCGTCACAAATTGGTTTTGGTGCCGGTGGCCCGCACTTCTGCTTAGGCGCAAACCTTGCACGCCGTGAAATTGCTGTGATGTTCGATGAAATTCGACGTCGCCTTCCCAAGATGCGCATTACTGGTGAGCCAGCAATGTTGCAGAGCAACTTCATCAACGGCATCAAGCGCATGCCCTGCGCC
>JBAXNF010000149.1:0-4388 GCA_037133935.1 bacterium | reverse complement strand
GTTATGTGCCTGCGCAACAACTCGGCTCTGCGCTCCGTCAATAACGCTGGCTTCTACCTCTACCCCACGATGCGCTGGCAAGCAGTGGTAGAAACAGGCATCTTGATGTGCTTTAGTCATCAGATGTTGTGTCACCATGAATTCAGAAAATGCTGCAGCTTTTTCTGCGGCAACAGATTCTTCGCCCATAGAGATCCAGACATCGGTGTGTACGGCCACTGCTCCTTTTACCGCTTCAGCAGGCGCACCTGTGTATTGCACACTTCCCTTGCCCAACGAGTTAATGGCTGAAAGTTCACTATCGCTAGGACGGTATTCAGGTGGCGTTGAAACAACGAAATCTGCACCAAGTAAGACGCAGGCTTGAGCCAGGGACCCTGCAACATTGTTGAAGTCTCCTACCCATGCGATTTTCTTACCCTGCAAATTGCCATGCTGCTGTTGCATGGTCAACACGTCGGCAAGTGCTTGAAGCGGATGCGCTACGTCACTCAACATGTTGACAACGGGAACCGATGAAACCGAGGCCATTCTTTGAACAACACCGTGTTTGAATACACGTGCACCAATGAACGCGTGGTATCCAGCCATTACCTGGGAAATATCTTCGGCGGTTTCTCGGACATCAATTCCAACTTCTTCACCGCGGGTATAGACAGGGTGTCCACCAAGTTGCACCACTGCAACTTCCATTGAATGCCGTGTTCGGTTCGACGGTTTTTCGAAAATGAGCGCAGCACAATGACCTTGCAGTGGCGCCCCCAACTGCGCTACTGGCAATTGTGCGAGAGCAAGAACATCATGTAGTTCATTGATCGCAAGATCGGAAATATCGAGAATGTGACGAGTGCTCATGCCGTTGCCTCAACTTCCTTCATTACCCTTGCCATCACATTTTTAAATATGACAACAGCTTCATCAATATGTGCGGCACTCACATTGAGAGGTGGCGCCATTCGAATAGTTGTTGCATTAACCGCATTGGTAACGAGCCCTTCGGCAAGACAACCTTGATACACCTTTGCCGATTCGCAACCCTGCACCAATTCAATGCCCAGCAATAAACCCGAACCCCTCACGCCAACCACGCCAGGAACAGCTTTCAGTTTCTCTGTGAGTTGTGCCCCCACGGTCTGAGCAAGTAGGGGTGCGTTGATGCGCTTCATTTCTGTAATCACAGCGCGCACTACTGACGTAACCAACGCAGTGCCGCTATAGGTACTGCCATGATCTCCGGGCTGAAGCACCTTGGCAACATCTTCCTTCACCCATATTGCGCCGACTGGAACACCGTTGCCGAGTGCCTTTGCCATCAACACCGCATCGGGCGAGATACCAGAATGCTCAAAACCAAACCATTTACCGGTGCGACCCATTCCTGTTTGCACTTCATCAATAATGAGCAGCACACCACGTTCTTTGCAGAGCGACTCCACCGCTTTCAAATAACCAGCAGGGGCCGGAATGACACCGCCCTCACCTTGAATAGGTTCGAGCAACACGGCAGCAACCGAAGAATCGACTGCTTGCGACATCGCTTCAATGTCGCCAAAGGGAACGTGTTTGAAACCTTCTGGCATGGGTTGAAACGGCTCATGCTTTGCTGGTTGTCCGGTGGCTGCTAACGCGCCAAGAGTACGACCGTGAAAACTTCCCAGCGCCGACACCATCGTGTGGCGACCACGGCCACCATGTTTACGAGCCAGTTTGATGGCAGCCTCGTTTGCTTCGGCCCCAGAGTTGCAGAAAAACACTTGACCGCTACTGCCTGTAGCGCTCTCCAGAAGTTGGTTGATATCTATTGCTGCAGCAGTGGCAACGGGGTTAGCAAAAAAGTTGCTCACGTGAATGAGTTCAGCGGCTTGATGCGCAAGGGCCTCGGTGACACATGAATGTGAATGACCTAAAGAGGTCACCGCGAGACCGCAGAGGAAATCGAGGTAACGCTTCCCTACTGAATCCCACAACTCAGTACCTTGCCCGCGAACAAACATCACCGCGGGTGGCCCAAAGACAGGAAGAAATGGACAATGATCCATCTCTGCTGCCTGCGGAACGGGTTGTGCATTATTTTCGAGAAACGCGTGCTTCGTCATGACTTTGCCACCTTTGTTAAATCACTTTTTGTCACCATTGTTCCAATACCTGCATCTGTAAAAAGTTCGATGATGCTGACGTGAGCAATACGCCCATCGAGGATGTGCACTGCCGGCACCCCAAGCCCAACAGCTTCCATGCAGCTCTCTGCTTTAGGAATCATTCCGCCAGCAATAGTTCCATCATTCAACAGATCATTGAGTTCTGTGTCGGTGAGAGAACTAATGAGCGAGTCTGCCCGAGACACGTCACGACGCAGCCCTTCAATATCGGTGAGATACAGAAGCTTCTCAGCTTTCATTTCACCAGCCACAAATGCAGCAACAGAATCGGCATTGATGTTGAAGGTCTGCCCTTTGTGGTCCACGCCCACTGTTGCAATAACTGGTATTTCGCCCGCAGAAAGAACGGCTGCAAGCGTCTGTGCACCAATACCAACCACGTCACCAACGAATCCGAGCGACTCATTGCGTTGAACAACAGAAATGAGCCCGTCTTTAGCTCCCGATAATCCTCGGGCCTTGCCACCACAGCTATTGATTGCATCAACGATGCTTGGATTCACTTGGTTTGCCAGCACCTCTTCAACAACTTTCATTGTTGGTGCATCAGTCACGCGCCGGCCATCGACAAACTTACTTTCAATTCCCTGTCGTTCAAGTTCAGCATTAATTTGTGGTCCGCCACCATGCACCACGATGGGGCGAATGCCGACAGATGCGAGGAATACCATGTCTTCAGCAAAAACTTTCAATGGGTCTGTGTGAGTGGTGCCCGACAAAGCATTGCCACCATATTTCACCACCACCGTCGACCCTGCAAAGCGCTGGATATATGGCAAAGCTTCAATGAGCACTGCTGCAGTTTCGTTCGCAGACATCATGGCCACATACCCACCGCGCTCAGACCGAGCGATTCGTTCAGGCCAAGAGCAACGTTTGCCGACTGTACTGCTCCACCTGACGCACCTTTTGTGAGGTTGTCGAGAGCAGCAATAACAATTGCATAACCCGTACGCGCGTCGTAACGCGCAGTGATATGCACAGCATTTGTTCCCTGCGTTGATTTTGTTGAAGGGATCTCTTCACTCACCACAATGAATTTTTCGTTCTTGTAAGCCTCTGCAAGTACTTGCAAAAGACTTTCGGTCGTTGTGTTTGTCGAAACCGGTCGCGCATAACACGTTGCCAGAATTCCCCTGTTCATTGGCGCTAGATGCGGAGTGAAAAGCACTTGCCCACCAATTTCTTGCTCCATCTCTGGCGTATGGCGATGCGAGACAAGGCCGTAGGCAGAAAAATCTTCGTCAATACTCGTGAACATACTCGAAGACTTCAAAGCCTTACCTGCACCTGACACACCTGATGCCGCATCGACAATGAGGCCTTCCGGATGAAAGATTCCGCCCCGCACAAACGGACGCAAGGCCAAGGTTGCTGCAGTGACATAGCACCCTGGCGTGGCAATGAGTTTCGCTCCTATAAGTTCTTTTCTGTACACCTCGGGTAAACCGTAAACAGCTTGGGCAACATATTCAGGATGAGTGTGCTCGAATCCGTACCACTGTGGGTATTGCGCTGTGTCACGTAATCGAAACGCTGCAGAGAGGTCGACAACACAGCCAACATCACCCAATAATTGGGGAACCACTTCGACGGATGATTCATGTGGGAGCCCCAGAAAAACAACGTCGACACCAGAAACTGCCTCGGGGGAATACACCTGAGCCACGAGATCGGGGTACGCCGCGCGCAAGCTGGGATACAAATGTGAGAGTTTCTCGCCAGCCTGCGAATCTCCAGTTGCGAATACCACTTCCATTTCAGGATGTTGGGCAATGAGCCGCAAAAGCTCAACGCCTGTGAACCCGGTTGCCCCAAGTATTGCTGCTGTTTTCTTAGCCATATGTATTACTATACATTGTAATGTATAGTAATACAAGCATCTCGAAGGGTTAGGCCCGCAGTTGCGCCCCTAATTTGGCGACAGCATCGATGCTCTTTTGGCGAGCAGTAGCCACTTCTTCATCGGTCAGGGTGCGATCGGGAGCCTGGAGTCGGATGCGGAAGGCCAAACTGCGGGAGTCGTCGCTGACGCCCTTGCCACGATAAATATCGAAAAGGTCAACGGAGACAGCCAGCGCGCCTGCGCCTTGCCGCACAGCGCGATGCACATCGAAAGCAGACACCGTATTTGGGACAACAAAAGCGAGATCGACGTCGCTCGACGGATAACGACTCACTGTTTTCGCCGCAACTGCCTTTGGCTCTTCACGCAACACGGTAGAGAGC
>JBAXNF010000148.1:0-4451 GCA_037133935.1 bacterium | reverse complement strand
AATGCGCAGTCGGTCTTGGCGTTGCCTTGGCGCGTCCTTCCACCGACGGAAAAGCGGGAAGCGTTATGGCCTTTGCGGTGATGGTTCCCATGCTCGGAATTGGGTTGAATGGCCTGTGGGCGGGCAAGTTCGGCACATTTGCACCGCGACAATTGAAGTCTGCTCCGGAATAAACGTGCAATTACGTGCGCCATCGGTAACAATGGGGTATGGCCGAAACCGCCAAACAAACCACCGTCATCGCCGCATCGCCTGAGCACTGCTTTGCCGTTGCTACTCAGTTTGAGCGCTACCCCGAATGGGCTAAAGACCTGAAAGACGCCGTGGTCCTTGAACGCGATGTACAAGGTCGTGCTTCACGAGTCGAGTTTCGCGCCTCTGCACTTGGCCGCAGCACCCACTACACACTTGGCTATAGCTACGGCGATTCTCCGCTCACCATTCAATGGAATCTGCTCGATGGCGACATTATGCGCACGCTCGATGGCGACTACATGTTTGAGCCCGTGAACAACGGAACGCTTGTTACCTACGACCTGTCTATCGATCTGGTCATTCCGCTCCCTGGCTTTGTGAAGCGCCGTGCAGAAAACCGCATCTTGCATACGTTGAATGAACTGAAAGCACGCTGCGAGTCGTAAGACCGCGCAACAGCATTTCTCATCGTTCAATATGGTTGCAATTGGCATAGATGTAGGTGGCACCAAGTGCCTGGCAGTTGCACTTGGTAACGATGGGTCCATTCTCGATTCACTCACACTTCCCACTGCCACAGGCGTAGGCATAGTTGAAGAAGTTGCCGATTTGTGCACGGCTCTTGCGTCGCGAGTGGGCAAAGCAGCAACATCACTCGGAGTGGGCATGCCCGGAACAGTGTCGCGTGACGGCGTTGTGTTTCTTGCACCACACCTTCCCGACGTACGCCAGTTACCTATGCGAGCGCTGCTTGCAAGCCAGCTAGGTATTCCTGTTGTTGTAGACAATGATGCAACATGTGCTGGTGTTGCTGAGTGGAAAAATGGTGCAGCACGAAATTGCGATAATGCTCTGGTCATTACTGTTGGCACAGGAATTGGTGCAGCGCTTATTGCCAACGGAAAAGTGATGCGCGGTCATCACGGTTTTGCCGGTGAAAGCGGACACCATATTGTGATGCACGGTGGAGAAGAGTGCCCGTGTGGTCGACGCGGATGCTGGGAGCAATATGCATCGGGTTCTGCGCTACGGCGTATGGCCAACGGTGTGAGCGGTGAAGAAGTTTTATTGCGTGTTGTACAAGAAGACACAGAGGCGCAACGTGTTCTCGAAGAGTTTGCGGGCTGGGTAGCCCTTGGTCTGTATAACTTGGTCAATACGCTCGACCCACAAGTCATTGTGCTGGGTGGCGGTCTTGGGTCGTCTGCGGTGTTGCGGCATTTTGTGGCCGATGCATTGCACAAACAAATGCCGCCATCAGAGTTGCGCCCGGCGCCACTATTGGTCACCGCACAGTTGGGCCATGAAGCCGGTGCAATTGGGGCGGCGTTGCTCGGTACAGAAGTTATTGAGTAGTGCGTACTCGCTGCACAGCGTTGAGCCACTGAGCATGTGCTGCGTTGGCAACGCTTTGGTTGTCGTTATTGGGTAGGTAAGTGGCATTGCTCGCCCAATGCGTGGCAATTTCCTGTGTGGTCGACCATGCCCCAACGCCAAGACCAGCGAGGTACGCAGTGCCGCATGCAGTTGTTTCGCGGTCAATGGGCAACACAACAGGAACCTGAAGTTGGTCGGCTTGGAACTGCATGAGAAAGGCATTGTCGGTGGCCCCGCCGTCGGCGCGTAGTTCCGTCAAGGTGATGCCAGTTGCCTTTGTCATTGCTTCAACCACATCGCGTGTTTGAAAGGCAATTGATTCCAATGTTGCTCGTGCAAGATGGCCACGATTGGTACCGCGTGAAATACCAAAGATGCCGCCGCGTGCATATGGGTCCCACCATGGGCTGCCGAGCCCGGTGAGCGCAGGCACCATTACAACCCCAGCAGAATCGGAAACCGATAATGCCAGAGCTTCTACTTCTTTTGCGTTATCAATAATGTGCAAACCATCACGCAGCCATTGCACTGCTGCTCCGGTCACAAAAATTGATCCTTCAACTGCATAGGTGGTGACGTCGTTAATGCGCCACGCAACAGTGTTGAGTAAGCCGTCGACCACCGAAGGACATGTGGTGCCAACATTCATGAGTACGAAACTGCCAGTTCCGTACGTGTTCTTTGCCGTGCCGGCCGCAAAGCAGGCTTGGCCAAACAGTGCAGCCTGCTGGTCTCCGGCAATACCAGAAATAGGAATGCCTTGAGGAATACCCTCAACATTTGTTGTTGCAAAAATGCCACTTGAGTTACGCACTTCGGGAAGTGCATTCATGGGAATGGAAAGAAGTGAACACATTTCTTCGCTCCATGCATGTTTGTGAATGTCATACAGCATGGTTCGACTTGCATTCGATTCGTCGGTAGCAAATGTGGTGCCACCTGAAAGCCGCCACAAGATCCATGAGTCAATGGTTCCGAGTGCAAGTTGTGTAGTGGGTTTAACTACGCCGTTGCGTAGCAGCCACTCTGCTTTCGTGGCAGTGAAGTACGGGTCGAGAACAAGGCCCGTGATGCGCCGAACTGCTGGTAATTCCGTGGCTAACTGTTGACAGCGGTCTGCGGTACGGCGATCTTGCCAAACAATGGCGGGTGCAAGTACTTCATCACTTGCGCGGTCCCATGCCACAAGAGTTTCTCGTTGGTTGGTAATGCCCAGTGCAATAGGTGGTTCGCTCAGTTGGCTGCATACCTCGCGCAATGTAGAGAGAACTGCGCTCCAAATTTCCTCGGCATCGTGTTCTACCCAGCCAGGTTGAGGAAAGTACTGCATGAATTCCTTGTATGAAGAAAGCGAAGGTGCGCCGTCGAGGGAAATTGCGCGCGCTCTGACCCCGGTTGTTCCGGCGTCGATTGCAACAATGAAGGCCATGCCTAGAAACTAGTGCTGTTTGACCTTTTCGCCATCAAAGCGGTAGCCAAGGCCGCGAACGGTGACGACGTACTCGGGCTCTTCTGGGCGTACTTCAATTTTCGTGCGCAACCGGCGCACATGAACATCAACAAGTCGACCATCGCCGAAGTATCCGTATCCCCACACCCGGTCGAGAAGTGTTTCACGAGCAAACACCTTGTTGGGGCTGGTTGCTAGTTCGCAAAGTAAGCGAAATTCAGTACGAGTAAGAGAGGTTTCTATGCCGTCTCTGTACACGCGACCTTCATCGGGACGAATTTCGAGGTGTCCGAAGTGCAAAGCGTTCTCGAGGTGAAATGCTCCAGTTGCCCGGCGCAGAAGCGCGTCCATGCGTGCAACAAGGTGTTGGCAATTTACTGGATGATCGTGGTAGTCGTCGGCGCCAGCTTCAAGGCCTTGCAAAATGGTGTCAGAGTTCTCGGTGACAATGTAAATGAATGCCGAAGTTATATTTCTCATTTGTTTGACCAAGTCGCTGGTATCACCATTGAGTGCAGCAAAATTCATGATGACAACAGTGGGCTGCTTATTGCGTACTGCTTCAAGCGATTCTTCGAATGAACGTGCTACCTGTAGTTCGTAGTGCCCTTTTGTCTCAACAAGAGAAAGTGTGAGTTCAGCCTCAATGTGCGGAGAGCCTTCAATCAGGAGCACTGCTATTGGAGATTCAGCGGTGCGTCCTTTGGCCATAGACCTTTAGTCTAGAGCATTTGCAGAGGGCAATTAACTGTTGGAGTTTTTAATGAGATCTTGTATTTGAGTAAATACACCCGGGGGAGATGCCAAAATAGCCGACGGCTGAACCTCGCCACCGTCAATACTGCCAATAGTGCAACCAGATTCTTTAGCAATGAGCGTTCCGGCGGCTAGGTCCCAGGGAAAAAGATGTTCCTCGTAGTACGCGTCGTAACGCCCTACTGCAACAAAACATAGGTCGAGCGATGCAGAACCCAGGCGACGAATGTCGCGAATATTGGCAATGATTTTTGGAATACGTGCTGCCTGAATGAGGCGATTATCTGGTGAATAGTTAAACCCCGTGGCAATGAGGCAGTGAGCAATATCGGTTATTTCATTGCAGTAAATACGTGTGCCGTTCAAAAAGGCTCCACCACCGCGTGTGGCGGTGTAGGTCTCGCTCAGCGGAGGGCAAAAGACAACTGCAGCAAGTTCGCCCTCGGCGTCGTGGGCCCCCAAAGACACGGTCCATGTGGGGAGGTCATACAGAAAATTCGTGGTGCCATCGATGGGGTCAACAAACCATGTAATGCCGCTGTCTCCGTTGTGTCCGCCACCTTCTTAAGCAACGATGCTGTCGTTGGGGCGTGCGGCACGAAGTGCGGTGATGATTGATGCTTCGGTGAGTTTGTCGTATTCGGTCACCATGTCGGTGGAGGTTGACTTTGTG
>JBAXNF010000147.1:0-4520 GCA_037133935.1 bacterium | reverse complement strand
TATCGCGGTGAAGACATTGGCGTACACCTCACGCTCAATGCCGAACACGAAAACTATCGCTGGGGCCCCATCACTCATGCCCCTTCACTTCTGTCCGGCGACGGTGGTTTTCCCAGCGCCATTGAAGACCTCTGGGAACACGCCGACTTATCGGAAGTGCGTCGCGAATGTCGCGTACAAATTGAACGCGCCATTGCGTGGGGAATTGATGTCACTCACCTCACACCTCACCTCACTGCCATTACTTTGCGACCAGAGTTTTTCGATATTTATCTCGACATGGCTTTTGAATTCAAACTTCCCATTCGTTTGCCGTCCACTATTTCTGAGTCCGACGCAGGTTTCCCGTTTCGCACACTTGCCCACAACGAAGGCATTGCGTTTCCCGATTTCTTCAACCACACCTGGCGTGCCGGAAGCCGCGAACGCGTTTTAGGCGATCTCAATAACTTGCACCCCGGCATTACAGAAATACATGTGCAACCAGCAGTTGATACTCCTGAAGTGCGCGCACTTGGCGACAGTACCTTGGGCTGGATTGAAGATCACAACTTTGTGGTGAATGACCCCACGCTGCGCGAAGCTATTGAAAAAAGTGGTGCAGTAATGATTGGCTACCGCCAACTTAGAGACGCGATGCGAGCGCTGTAAGCGCCGTTGCAATTTCTCCACTTGCCAATGCCCGAATAAGAACCCCAGTATCGCCAACCGCTTTCAACTTGCCTGTCATGTAAGCAACATTGGGGTCGAGCGCAATATCGCCGGCACCCACAGCAACCACTACTGCAGCGTCGTCGGGGCCTTCTACAAGTTCTTCTTTTTTTGCTTTAGCGATGCGGTATTGAATAGACGATGTCATGGCAACCTCTCTAATGGGGCAATGGAAAAAAGTGATGCTTCGCCGTTGCGTACTCCGGCAAACAGATCGTCTTCAAAAGTTCCTTGTTGCGGGCCGTCAACAATGCTGCGTGCCAAAACCCAGTCGTCCCATGGGTACGCCTCAACAAGTTCTGCATCGGACAAACCAAACCAAAACATTTCAGTGGGGTCAATTTGCGTGGCGTGCGCACGCAACGCGGCCGAACGCGCGTACATGAACTCACCAATATTGAGCTTCGTTGTAATGCGGTAGTCCTGGTTGGCGCGGTTTAACCATTTGTCATCGAATGGCGACTTGCCACGAAGTTTCAACATTGATTCGTGCATTGCAACAAGACGCGACTTCGACCAAATGGTGTAATACATTTTCGCTGGTTGCCATACCGGACCCGCATCGGGGTACCACATGGGGTCGCCGGCACGATGAAAAGCGAGCAATGAGATATCGTGCACTTTGATGTGGTCGGGGTGCGGGTATGAAGACTGATCGTCGTTGTACGTAATGATGACTTGCGGTTTTTCTAAACGGATGAGACGCACAAGCCGCTCTGTTGCATCGTCGTTTGTTGCCATGTGGAAACACTCTGGGTTTTTATTGGCCTCGCTGCCCAACATTCCTGAGTCGCGATACCCCAACATGTGCACTGCATGAAAACCAATGGCTTTTGCCGACTCATCGAGCTCAAGTGGCCGCATTTGCGCCAACAGCTCACGCTCACGTTCGGGGCTCACAGCGTGAAAAGGTTGCCCAGGTTCTTTGAGACCAGGGTTATTAATATCGCCTTCTTCGCCGCCGGTGCAGCACACCAACACCGTGCGCACACCATTGGCCCCGTACATTGCCAACGTTGGAGCACCTTTCGATGCCTCGTCGTCGGGGTGCGCATGCACTGTTAAAATGCAAAGCGTCTGGTCACTCATGATCGTCACAATCTACTGCCTCGTGTAATAACGTCACCTCATGGCTCGTACTTCTCGTTTCATCGCACTCGCATGTTTCACCTCGCTCATTGCACTTGGTGCTTGCTCTCGCCAAGATGGTCGCAAAATGGTCACTCCTACCGATAGCCAAATTGCCGCCACCAACACCACCGTTGCGCCGTCCACGAGCGCTGGCGATATGGCAGGTGAAAGTTCTGCTGTACTCGATACCGCGCCTGCTCTCATGACCCTCACTGCGCCTTTCACCGAAGGCGCAGTGGTGTCTCCGCCATTCGCTTGTGGCGATGCCACCCAGTCACCCACGCTCACCTGGACCAATGTTCCCGCCGGCACGGTGTCACTCGCGCTCATCTTGACCGACGAAGATGCCCCCGACTTCACACATTGGGTAGTGGCTAACATTTCCCCGTCGCTCACGGGCCTTGCCCCAGGAACCCTGCCAAGTGATGCCATTCAGGCCAAGAACTCAAAGGGATCCATTGGCTTTACTGGCCCCTGCCCGCCCGAGGGCACCACGCACCAGTACTCACTCACCTTGTATGCCCTCAACCAGATGCTCGAGTTCGCCAATGGCGACGATGGCGCGGCTATGGGTGAAGCCATTTCGGCCGCAGCGCTCGATGCCACCACCATCAGCTTCACCGCCTAAGAACCCAACCACGCACAAAACCCGTGCAAGAATAGAGAAATAGACCGCTCACTCACCTCCCTGCCACTTGGCGTTTGTGAGACCGATGCAGACGGGCGCCTCCTTGCCGCTAACGACGCCTTTCGCACACTCGTGCTCGGAGGAACGCCGGTAGTAGTGGGTTGCGCACCGTGGGTGAACGCCGCGCCGATCGAGCGCGCTGCAGCAGAAGTTGCTTGGGAAAATACTCACCAACACGGTGGGCCATTTTCACTCGAGTTTCGTTTGCTGGCCGCCGATGGTTCGCAATATTGGGTGGCGCTGCATTTAGAGCCAGTAACGAACGCAACGAATGTGGTCACGGGTTATGTAGGCACCGCGCACGACTACACCGACGCAGTAACACGACGTGCGTTAAGTGAGCAGCTTGTTGGCTTGCTCGATGTCAGCGCCGATGCAGTATTGGTGTTCGATCGCAGCGGCCACCTGTTGTTTTGCAACGATGGCGCACGTTTACTTGTTGGAGTCGACAGCAACGACGTGCAACGCAACAACGACACCGTTGCCGACACTTTCTTGCGCGCCATTCGCGACCAAGTGCCACGTGAAGTATTGAATGCCACCGACACCCACCCTGCAGCAAACAGGTGGGAAGGCGAACTCGGTTTTCGTAGCCCCGATGGCATTGTGCGCACGCTCGCTCTCACCTTGCAGGTAGTGCGCGATGCGAGTGGCGTGGTGCAGCATTTCAGCGCCATTGCCCGCGACATCACTGAAACGAAACAACTGCAAGACGAACTCACTCGCCAAGCCACCCATGATGCGCTCACTGGCCTTCCTAACCGCGTGTTGTTCTTGCGCAAACTTGCCGAGGCGCTCGACCGCAGCCGCACTCTGAAATCGGGAACCGCGGTGCTCTTTATTGACCTCGACAACTTGAAAGATGTGAACGACACCATTGGCCACAACGTGGGCGACGTGTTGCTCAGCAATATTTCCAAGCGTCTCGTCAATGCCACTCGCCCATCAGACATTGTTGCCCGTATTGGTGGCGACGAGTTCGTCATTTTGTGTGACGGCGTGACCGACGAACACATTGCTCACGACATTGCCGGGCGCATACTTGCTGCAGTCACCGGGCAGATGGTGTTGCAAGGAACCGAAATTTACACAAGCGCCAGTATTGGTATTGCATTATCAACACCAGAAATGCTCGCCGAACAATCACCTCCAGAGGCTGCACAAACACTGCTGAACAACGCCGACACGGCAATGTATCGCGCCAAGCAACGCGGCAAAGCACGCGCTGAAATTTATAGCGCCGAAATGCGCGCCGATGCCCGCGAACGCGTCAGCCTCACTAATGCTTTAGAGCGCGCTCTTGCTGCCAAGCAAATGCGCTTGGTGTACCAACCCATCAACTCTGCACACTCAGGTCGTACTACTGCCGTTGAAGCATTCCTGCGCTGGGATCACCCTCAACACGGTGAACTGACGCCACCACATTTCATGGCTATTGCAGAAGAGTCGGGGATGATTGGCCCCATTGGCGATTTTGTTATTGCGCTTGCCTGTAATGACCTGCGCCAATTCATTGATGCTGGCGCAGTCGACAAGTCGTTCCAATTGCACCTCAACTTGTCGCCAAAACAACTCACCGACCCCACATTTGTGGAACGCACGCTGACCACCTTGCGCGAGCACACCATTGAACCCATGCAGGTGTGCTTTGAGGTAACTGAAGCAACCATGATGAACGACAACCCCAGTATTTTGCGCAGTATTAATGCCTTGAAGCGCAGCGGTATTCGCATTGCCATTGACGACTTCGGTAGCGGGTTCTCATCACTGTCGTCACTGCGCAAGTTCCCAGCCGATGTGTTGAAGCTCGATGGCTCGCTTATTCGCGACCTTGGCCAACAGGGGTACGACGATCCCATTGTGCGCTCCATTATTCAACTCGCCCACTCACTCGACATGACGGTTATTGCCGAATGGGTAAGCACAGAAGAACACATGAAGCGTTTGAAAGTTTTAGGTTGCGATTACTTGCAGGGCAACCGCATTGGCG
>JBAXNF010000146.1:0-4621 GCA_037133935.1 bacterium | reverse complement strand
CTGTTAATGAGTTCTGGGTGCTCTTTCAGTAATTGCAGTTGACTGGGGTTTTCAATGAGGGCAAGCATGCCGCCAGCCATAGATGCCGAAGTGGTGTCGTGGCCAGCAGTGGCAGCGATGACGTAATACGAGATGGTTTGCATGTCTGTAAGTGGTTGTCCATCGATAATTGCATTTGCCACCACCGAAGTGAGGTCGTCTTGTGGGTCACGGCGACGTGCGTGCGTCAATTCTGTAAAATAGGCAAAAAAGTCGCTGACCACCGCAATGAAATCTTGCCCAGAGGGCCCACGCTGCAGCTCTTCATCGGCGCTGCCAAAGAGTTCCTGAGTGAGTTGCAACATGCGGGGGTAGTCAGACTCGGGCAGTCCGAGAATTGCCAGAATGACATTGAGAGGGAGTGGTATTGCAATGTCTCGCGCAAAGTCACAAGAGTTTCCCATCTCGACCATTTTGTTGATCGACGCATGTGACAGCGCTGCTAGTCGTTCTTCGAGTCGTTGCAGACTTTTTGGTAAGAACCAGTCTGAAGTGACGCCTCGCAATGCCCGGTGCTCTGGGTCATCAACGTGAATGAGGGTGCGCAGAAGATTTCCGTGCTCAGCAGCCCGCTGATCGCTCGCCTTATCGCCCAATACAGGACGCGGCTCATTGAGAAAATTAGAGTTGCGCAACTCAATTGACATCACATCGCTATGGCGGGTGATTGCGTAGAACGAGTTGAACTTGTCATTCTCTACGTAATGAACAGGGCTGTGTTCTCGCAACACAGAACAAGCCTCATAAAAGTAATTCTCGTTGGAATATGCAGATGGGGTAACAAAAACCTGCCCTGCTTCATGAACTGACAACACGTTGACCCCCGAGGGAAACATTAGTTGATCAGTGGGCTTATTCGTTACCCACCAAATATTGAGCAACTTCATCTGCTGAACGACCTGCGTCTGCAAGCCCTTGCAAGATGAATGTGTCAATGATTTTGTGCATGTGGCGAAGACGGCCCTCTTGGTAGTTACCAAAGGTGACGGTCTTTTTGCCAGTTGACTTCAGACCTTGTTGTACGAAACCAAAGTTTGACATGTCTTGTTCAAAAACATCGGCAAGACCTGCCATGCCGGGTGCTTCTTTCCAAGCTTGGTCCAAGCGCAACTTTGTAGTTACTGCTGGTTCTGGAATGTCTTCACCATCTGGCAATGGAGCCATGCGGTAAACGTCCATGAAGCAGGAGTCTGGTGTGCGACCTGGGCGCCAGCGGTACATGAGTGGTTGGCCAATGCCTGCCCATGGGGCAAAGGCGGGGAAGAGGTGATACAGAATTGCATCAATAATTTCTGCGTCGGTATAGGACTCGAGGTCGGCGCGGAACATGCCCGACATGCGTTCACGGAAGGTTGCTGCAACGTATGCACGAGCTTGAATGCCGTCTGGTGGCTGTACTTGGCTTTGGTCTGAGTAACCGCGTGAGCGACTCGAGAACGCTACGAATTCTGCAGCAACAGTTTGCTCGGTGAGTTGTTCAACGATATGTGGGCTTTGTACGCCAAATGGGTTGAAAAAGCGAGAAACAAATGGCGACTCTGGATAGATGGAGTATTCGCTGTTTTCATCACCGCAGAATGGCTTGATTTGCGGGTGGGTGGCGACGACGTGGTAGCCCTCGCTGAAAGCTTCCATGACAACTTTCCAGTTGGCTGGAACTTCTTTCACAGCATGAAATGCCTTATAACGCTTTGATAGAGGGAAGTCTTTGAAGTGTTCAATGAGAGTTGATGCAACCTTTTCGAATGGCTCGCAATTCGGGTCCATATTGACGAACACGAGACCGTCCCACAGTGCAACTTTTGCTTGGGGGAGGCATGTGGGCTTGCTGCCGTGAATGATTTGTGGGAAGTCCCATTCACCGGGAATATTTTTGAGGTCGCCCTGAACATCCCATTCCCAACCATGAAATGGGCAGACGAAGGAAGCAACGGTGCCGTCATCGTCTTTCAAACGGGTGCTGCGGTGGAGACATGCATTGTGGAGTGCTCGCACTACGCCGTCGTTACCGCGAGTCACAATGAGAGATTCATCGGCAACGTCGTAGACCACATGAGAACCGGGTTCCATAATTTCTGCTTCTAAGCAGGCGAACTGCCAGGTCTTTGACCACATGAACTCTTTTTCAAGATCGGCAAAAGCTTGAGAGGTATAACGGGCCTTTTTAACGTCTTCTGAACCAACGTAAGGGCTGGCGAACTCGGTCAGGGCCTTTGGAACAGGGCGCGTGTCGGTCTTCAAAATTTCTTGAACTTTGGGTCCACGTGAATGTGATACGCCTGGGTTGTTATCAAGTGTTGTCATGATTGCCTCCCGTTGAGACCGCGACTGAGCACGATTCAAACTTCTCTATTCCTCTACCGTAAATCATAGGGCTTGTGAGGGTGCGAGTTGGAATATGTGCGTCAAAGAGATAGGTATTTTTTCCCCTGCTACTGTTGATTTCGAGGTATGACAATGGGCAAAACGTGGACCAACTGGGCGGGTAACCAAAGAGCGACTCCCCAGACTTGGGTGAAGCCGAACAACCTTGAAGAAATTGCTGCTGCCGTACGTGAGGCGAGTGCTCAAGGGCGCAAGGTCAAGGTAATCGGCTCGGGGCATAGCTTTACTGGTGCAGCAGTCGCGCAAGGTGTTCTCGTTGACCTCTCTCATATGTACCGTGTCGTTTCTGAGCCCAATGAAGACGGCGTGGTCGAGGTAGAAGCCGGAATCACTCTGAGTACTCTCAACGAATACCTGTTCTCTCAGGGTCGGGCTCTGCAAAACCTGGGCGACATTTCCTATCAGACGGTCTCTGGGGCAATCTCTACAGGAACCCATGGCACGGGTGTGCACATAGGTGGTTTGGCCCAGCAGGTGGTGGGTCTCACCTTGGTTGATGGCCAAGGAAACATCGTGGAGATTAATGAAGAAGATGCACTCCTACATTTTGTTCGTGTGGGCGTGGGTGCACTGGGAATTATTGGTCACGTGAAAATTCGTACCGTTCCCAAATTTGCTCTGCATGTGGAAGAGAAGCCGATGCGGCTTTCTTTTGTACTCGACAATTTGGAAGATCTTGTCTCTCGCAACAATCACTTTGAGTTCTTTTGGATACCGCATACGAAGTGGGCTTTGACGAAACAAAATAACCGAACAGATTTGCCTCTTGCGCCAATTCCGTCTTTGAAGAAGTGGTGGCAGAAATCTTTTATGGAGAACACCGCGTTCGGAATGGTGTGCAGACTTGGCAAACTTTTCCCAGCTCTTATTCCGAGGTTGGCGACGGCACTTCCTGGTTCAGGAAGCACCAGCTACGTAGATGAAAGTTTCCGCGTGTTCGCATCTGAGCGAAAAGTTAAATTCGTTGAAATGGAATATGCCATTCCCTACGAGCACTGTCGCTCGGCAATTGAAGATATTGAACGCGTCATTTCAGAAAAAAATTACAAGGTGAGTTTTCCCGTTGAAGTTCGTTTTACTGCAGGTGATGACAACGTGTTGTCTACGGCACATGCAAGGCAGTCGGCGTACATAGCGGTTCATATGTTCAAAGGTAGCGACTACGGTTCGTACTTTGCTTCGGTCGCTGAAATTATGGCGAAGTATGAAGGACGACCCCATTGGGGGAAAATGCACTTCCTCTCAAATGAGCAGTTGAGTTGTCTGTACCCTCGGTGGGCAGAGTTCCTGGCGGTCCGAGACCAACTTGATCCGCAACGAACTTTCCACAATGACTATTTAGATCAAGTATTTGGTAAATAGTCCTATGAGAAATGTAATATTCTGTAGTTCCTAGCGTGAAATGAGTTCGCATGACTTCACTATCAATTCCTCAGAATCATTTAGAGGTAACAGCTCAGTGGCTCGAATCGGCTTTGAAAGCTGGTTCTGAAAAGAATCTGGGAAGTATCGCCTCAATCAAACTGGAACAAATTGGTTTAGGTATCGGTGTAATGGGAGAACTTTTCCGAGCGTCCATTACCTATTCGTCGGGTACGGGCCCATCTGCGGTCATTGTGAAGTTGCCATCGCAGGCCGAGGTAAATCGCCAGCAGGGTGTAGACCTCGGTATGTACGAAGCCGAAGTGAAATTTTACGATTCACTTGCTGCACAAACAACAGCTCGTTTGCCTATTTCCTATTACACAGCGTCCGAAACAGGTACAGCGAACTTCGTCATCTTGATGGAAGATCTCGGGCATTTGTCAATGGTTGTTCAGATGGACGGAATGAATGCTGCGCAAACTTCAGCCGCTATTCGCTCGTTAGCAGCGCTTCATGCCAGCTGGTGGGGAAAAGTTGAAACTCCAGAATTGGAATGGGTGCCAAGCGTTATTCACGATCGCATTGTCAACTTTGGTCAGATGTGGCCAATGCTGTGGGAGATGTACCAACCGAAGTTCGGTCACGTTTTACCAGAAGGTGGCGTGGAGTTCGGAAATTGGTTGAGCGTCAACTATTGGGAAGCTGTCAAGGAGTTCGCCACAAGCCCATGGACTTTGTTGCATCTCGACTACCGCGTAGACAACTTGATGTTCGATACAGATCTCAACTCCGCCGATGCAGTGGCTGTTATTGACTGGCAAAGTGTTGGTAG
>JBAXNF010000145.1:0-4631 GCA_037133935.1 bacterium | reverse complement strand
AGGTATCGACGGTCATCGACCAAACGTGTCGAGAGCTCGGATTCTTGTTGGTGAAAGGGCACGGCGTTCAAACGCAAACGAAAGAAAACTTGCTGAACAAGATGCGCGAATTTTTTGCTTTGTCTGCCGAGGAGAAAAACAAAATTGCTATCGGCAAAAGTGCGTATCACCGTGGTTACATCGGTATTGGCGACGAGAACCTTGAAGGTGCGTTGGCCGATACCGAGTTGGAAGCGAGCTATGGCATTGGCGACCTGAAAGAAGGCATCGACTCAGGTCTAGAGCAAGGGCCCGATCACTTTGAAGTGCTGAAGGGAACCCCTCTGCATGGCCCGAACCAGTTGCCGTCACTTCCGGGGTTCCGCGAAGCGTGGCAGGCATATTTCGATGAGGGCTATGAGGCGGTTCGTCGGTTGCAACGTGGTGTCGCATTGGCTTTGGAACTCGACCCAAATTTTTTTGAAGATCAACCTGGTGAACCAATGCTGCACTTGCGCATGTTGCATTACCCGCCGTCGTTCAAGGTGCCAGTAGCGCCGGGGCGCTTTGGTTGTGGTGCACACACCGATTACGGAAGCATCACCGTTTTGTCTGACGATGGTGTGGGTGGCTTACAGGTGCGTCGGCGTGATGGCGAATGGATTGATGTGGTTGTGCCCGAGGGTCATCTTGTGGTGAACCTCGGCGACTTGTTAGCCATTTGGACGAACGATAGGTATGTGTCGAACCCGCATCGAGTAATTAACCCGCCAGATGTTGACCGCTATTCCATTCCACTGTTTGTGACTCCTCCGTTTCATCTCTCAATTGAGACGTTGCCCACTTGTGTAGAGCCGGGTGAAGTGGCGCGGCATGAACCAATGGTGTCGGGGCCGTACTTGCTCAGCAGGTTCGACGGCACACATAACTACCGCAACCCCTTACTGATGGAAGGTGAGTAACAATGCCGAATGCTCTCATTAATGGCGCCACTATCTACTACGAAGACACGGGTAGCAATTTGCCCGCTGTCATTTTAAGTCACGGGTTCTTAATGGACCATGAAATGTTTGCGCCACAGGTAGCGGCTTTGCAATCTACTCATCGTGTCATTACTTGGGATGAGCGTGGGTTTGGCGGCACTGTTGCTCCCGACGAGTTCACGTATTGGGATTCCGCAAAAGATGTCATTGGCCTCATGGACTATTTAGGAATTGACTCTGGAGTAGTTGGCGGAATGTCTCAAGGCGGGTTTTTGAGCCTGCGCGTTGCTCTTACTGCTCCCGAGCGCGTTCGCGGCCTCATATTGCTCGACACGCAGGCTGGTTTGGAAGAACCGGGTTCTGATGAGGGTTACATGCTCATGCACGACACGTGGATGGAACACGGGCCTGAGCCTGTTCAAGAGTTCATTGCCAGCCTCATTTTGGGTCCTGGTGAATGGCCCGAGTGGTTTGCGAAGTGGGCGGTACTCAATAAAGAGAGCTTCAGCCGCGCCTTTCGATGCTTGTTGAGTCGTGACGACATTACTGCTCGTTTGGCGAGCATTACTTGCCCCGCGCTCATTGTGCACGGTGATGCCGATGTGGCCATACCGCTATCAAAGGCAGAAGTATTGCGAGAGGGCTTGGGTGGCAAAGTGCAATACGTAGTGGTGCCAGGCGGTCCACACGCCGCGAACCTGACGCACCCCGAGCCAGTGAACGCCGCCATCACTCACTTTCTGCCTTCGTTGTAAGGTTGGCTTGAATTCGAGGGGGACTAATGAGTAGCGATGTGGAACACGTGGGTTTAACGAATGTCAATATTCAAGACGATCCGTTTCCGTATTACAAAGAGCAGATGTCGAAGTGCCCGGTGTGGCATGAAGACGACATTGACCTCTATGTCATTGGCGGGCATGAAGAAGTTCGTGCTGCATTAGGTGACATTGCTACCTTCTCGAACAAGCCGTCGGCTGGTGGGCGCGCGGCCAATATGGACGCCATCCTCGCCTATCAAAGTGTGTTGAAAGAAAAGGGCTGGACCCACTTGCCTGTGTTGCAGCGTTCAGACCCACCAGAGCACAGCCGGTATCGCAAGTTGTTGAATCGCGTCTTTACGCCAGCACAGGTGAAGGCTTATGTGCCACAACTTGAGGAAATTTCGAATTCACTCATTGACGCAATGGTGGCAAAAGGAAGCTGCGAATTCGTTCGTGACTTTGCCTTGCCGCTGCCAGGAATTTTCATTTCTACTCAACTTGGTCTTGACCCTTCGCAGTATCCAAAATTTCGTCGTTGGGCCGAAGCAATGTTGTCGCTCGCTCAGCGTTCTCAGATTTCTGTGGAAGAAGCAATTATTGAAGCCAACGTTGAAATTGAAGAGCAGCATTTCATTGCGGGCGAGTTTGAAAAGCGCCGAGCCAACCCAGGCAAAGACCTTATTTCGCTGTTGGTGAATGCTCATGTAGGTGAAGAGGGCGAAGAGCCATTCACCATTAACGAACTCATGACCGTTTTGCATGCACTCATTACTGGAGGGTTTGAAACAACCACCGGTGCTATATCGGCGGCCATGCTGTTACTTATTGAGCACCCCGACCAAATGGAGATGCTGCGTAACGACAGGTCGTTGATGGGCAACTTCATTGAAGAGGTGTTGCGCTTCGATAGCCCTGTGCAAGGTTTGTGGCGCAGTGTGAAATGCCCTGTCACTGTAAGTGGGTTCGATATTCCAGAAAATAAATCGGCAATGATTCGTTTTGGTGCGGCTAACCGCGACCCACGTGTTTTTGAAAACCCTGATGCGTTCGATATCACACGTGCGAATGCGAAAAATCACGTGGCCTTCGGCTTTGGTGTGCACTTTTGTTTAGGTGCGGCACTTGCTCGTCAACAAATGGCAACGGCGTTCAACTTTTTGCTCGATCGGGTGTCTCATGTTGAACTTGCTGGGCCCATGGAGTTGCCTATTCACGAACCAAGCTTCTTTTTGCGCCCGATGCGTGAGTTGAACCTGGTTGTACGGGGCGCCTAACCCGCTTTTCGCCCTTTTTCAGGTCGCTTGGCGAGGGGTGTGGAGGAGTACCGTAGAGATACCAACCACACACGGGGGTATGTAATGAGTAGGCAAGAACTAGTACGTATGGCTCAGCGAGCAATCGATGCTCATGCTGAAGGCAAAGGCGAAATTGTTGACGACATTTTGCGTGTTCCTGTTGAGCATTATTTCGACCAAGAGCGTTGGCAAAAAGAAGTAGATCGTATTTTCAAGCGTCTGCCGCTCGTGCTTGGGTTCACTTGCCAAATGCGTGAGCCCGGTTCATACAGCGCGGTCACCATTTTGGATGTGCCCGTACTTATGGTGCGTGGGCAAGACGGTTCCATGCGCGCGTTCCTCAATGTGTGTAGCCACCGCGGCGCACAGCTTACTGACGATGGTTGCGGCACTGCTCGTCGCTTCACCTGCCCGTACCATGCGTGGTCGTACGACACTGCCGGAGACCTTGTAGGCATTTATGAGGCAGATGCTTTTGGCGATATCGACAAGTCATGTAACGGTCTCACCACTTTGCCTGTTACCGAGCGAGCAGGAATTATTTGGGTCACTCTCACGCCAAATTCAACTCTTGATCACGATTCATTTTTCCACGGCTATGACGAAGTGTTAGAGCATCACCACTTTGAAAACTGCTACTACGCAGGTCAGCAAAGTATCGATGGAGCGAACTGGAAAGTTTGTTACGACGGCTACCTCGACTTCTACCATTTGCCTATTTTGCATAAGAACTCTTTTGGGCCCGATCTGTCGCCGAAGGCGTTGTTCGAAGCATGGGGCCCTCACCAACGTTTGTTGGCTCCCGATAAGCGCCAAGTGGGCCCGATTGAAGGTGTGCCCGTTGCGGAATGGCCAACAGAAAAGTTGGTCTTTGGCGTATGGACCATTTTCCCGCACATCTCCATTGCGTCATTTGAAGCCGATGGTCGTATCTACATGATCTCGCAGTTGTTCCCCGGAGCAACGCCTGAAGAGTCGGTAACTGTGCAGCACTTCTTGCACTGTGAAACACAAAACCCAGAGCGCGATGCTTCAGTGGCCGACCGCATGAAATTTATGCGCTTTGTGGTGGAAGAAGAAGACTACAAAACAGGCCTTCAAATTCAGCGCGGCTTGAAGAGTGGCGCAAAGAAAGAAGTGATGTTTGGTCGCAACGAAGGCGGCACGCAAGCATTTCACAAGTGGGTGCAAGCACTCATTGACACCGACGATGAAGACCTCTCGGCACTTTTTGCCAAGGGTGTTGGCGCGAAATCTAACTAGAGGGAACCATGTTCAATTATCAAGACATCTATCACGTTGGTGTGCGCGTCAAAAATATTGAAGCTGCAATGGAAGAAATGGGTAAAGGCCTGCAACTCACTTGGTGTGACGTGCAAGTGCGTGAGCAAAGTGCTTGGTTGCCTGGTAAGGGTCAAACCACTATTCCTTTGAAATTCACATACTCATGTGAAGGTCCGCAGCACGTTGAGCTTCTGCAGGGTGCTCCTGGAACCATCTGGGATGGCTCTGACGCTCCTGGAGTGCACCACATGGGTATTTGGGTAGACGATGTGAAAGAGACCACTGAGCGCCTCATGAAAGAGGGCTGGAGTTTGGAAATTGCGCAAGTG
>JBAXNF010000144.1:0-4644 GCA_037133935.1 bacterium | reverse complement strand
ACCGTTGCCACAGAACGCGACCTCGCGGTTCTTCAAAACAAGGGTTGGAAAAGCCCTGTGGTGGTGAAACTTGCTTCCCCAATGCAACGCTTTGGCGTTGAGGCACATGAATTCCTGGCACTTATTCAGCACATCAGTGCGGCTGGTCTCACCATTCACTCTTGTGCCTTGCATCTGCCACTGCATCAAACCGATGAAGAAATTGCCGAGCTACTCGCAACTTGGATTCCGCTAGTTCCCCAGTGTGTCACTGTGACATTGAGTCATGTTTCAGCTACTCAACTTGCAACACAACAGAAGAAATTTCCCGATGCACTCTTTGAAGTTCGACTTGGCACTGCGTTGTGGCACGGCGACAAATCATTTTTTTCTATGCACACTGAAGTACTTGCTGTGCACTTAATTAAAAAAGGCACTGCAGTGGGCTACCACAGCACCCCAGCACCTGCCGATGGCCACATTGTTGTGGTTGCCGCAGGAACCACCCACGGGGTGTCGCCACTAGAAAACGGTTCAAGCCCATTTCATTTTGAAAAGCAGCGGCTCACTTTGCTTGAAGCACCGTATATGCATAGCGCAATGTGTTTCGTTCCACACGGTCAACCGTGCCCGAAGGTTGGCGATGCAATAGATGTGCAACGGCCACTGCACAGCGTTGCCCCCGACATCACATTGTGGGTCTAAATACTTATGGCTAATACAGCATTACCAACACGCAACGGCACTGCTCGTTTTGCAGAGCTTGATATTGCTCGCAGCATTGCACTGTTTGGCATCATCATTTTGAACTACCACGGCTACCTCAATGGCGGCAGAGCCACAGGTTCTATACAAACAACATGGTTCGCGCGCCTCATGGACCCATGGAATGGTCTACTCACACCAAGCCCTGTCATTTTTGTGGTGGTTGCTGGCGTTGGTTGCGGTCTCCTCACCTCCGCAAGTCAACAACTCAGCACTACAGAACTGCGTTGGCTACTCATTCGGCGTGGAACATTTCTGTTCACTATTGGAACAATATTTGAGTGGGTGTGGAACGGCACCATACTTCCGTATTACGGCATATATTTTATTTTGGCTTCTGCCGTTTTTCATTTAAAAACAAAACACATCGCCGCGCTTGCGGCATCCATCACTTTGGCAGCCGCTCTTTTCTCCTGGTGGCGTTTCCGCCAAGAACAACACGGCCACTCCACAAGTTGGCTACAACCATTTGAACCCAATACGCCCCGCAACCTCATCTTTCGCTATTTCATTGACTACACGCATCCTGTACTGCCGTGGTTTGCCTTTTTTTGTGTTGGCCTCATCATCGGGAAGTCGTATGCCGCCTTCCGCTCGAATCGAAAAACGATACTTTTCGCCAGTATTCCAGCGCTTTTCTGCATATACCTCGTCAGTGGTCTTGCACTTCATCACACCGGCGGCTCGTGGCAACACATCTTGAGTACCGACCCCTTTGAACGAGGCATTTTGGCAACAGTTGGCGCTTGTACAAGTGCAGTACTTGTGGTCATACTCATTTCTTTTGCAGCCGATGCATATGCGACTACACCTACCATGCAAGTACTACAGCGGTCGGGGCAAATCACATTGACTCTCTACCTCTGCCATGCTTTTATTTACAACGCAATAGTTCACTGGTTGGGCTGGGTTCAGCCAGGTTCATTCACCACACCATTTATTTTTTCATGTGTGGTGACAACACTGCTTGTTGCAATTGGTGCATGGTGGCAACGATCTATAGGCAAAGGCCCCATTGAAGTGCTATATCGCAAATTTGGAAACTAAGAACACTATTAAGTTCTTGCCATGCGGTTCATACCGCGCAGCGCAAAAGCAGCTGCACCAATAAGCGCACCATCATCACCTAAACGCGCAGGAACAATGCGTGCACCTGTTGAAAATTCAAGTCGACATAATTCGTCAAGGCTGTTTTGTGCTGCTTGGAAAAAAGGAGCACCAAAACCCAACGCCACACTTCCGCCCACAACAGCAAGTGGCAGATCGAGCAAGTTGCATACCGATGCAATGCCGCGGCCAACTAGCCGACCCGTGCGCTGAATAATTTCATACGTCGGTTGTGTAGGAGGTCTACCGGTAATGGCCTCAATTGCTGGGCCGGAAGTTTCTGCTTCTAAGCATCCACGCGCGCCACATACGCAGCGGCGACCGCTTGGTTCCACAATGACGTGGCCAATGTGCCCTGCATTTCCTGAGGCACCGTCAAGGAGGCGACCGTTCAACACAATGCCACCACCGACGCCAGTAGAAACCACCATTGCTAAAAAGTTGTCGTGCCCTTTGGCTGCGCCTTTCCAGCCTTCACCAAGTGCAAGCGCTTTGGCATCGCCATCGGCAAAAACTGGTAAGCCTGTCAGTGCACGCAATCGCGGCACTAATGGGAAATCGCGCCAACACGGAATATTGAGTGGCGATACAAGCTCGGCATTTTCCGTCATGGGGCCAGCGCAACCAACACCAAGTGCAACTGGTTGCGCCCCGTGTTGGCCTCGTGCATTGGTAAGCATGGAATCGACCAGCTGCGCAACATCGCTGAAAAGATTTTCATCGCTTTGGTTACTGCGAACCGCAATACGCCCTCGGTCGACAACCATTCCTTCACGAGTAACAAGCCCTGCAGCAACTTTGGTGCCACCAATGTCGAGAGCGAGAAGGACGTCCATTCCGCCCTAGTTTCTATCGCACAGCAACATCAAATGAGGTTTTATGAACGAGTAATCTGTCACCGCATGTTGAATTTTGCTATGCCCGTGGGCTGGGACTCATTTTTCGCCAAGGAAATGTCTAAGAGTTATTGTCAGTTACTGAGTATTTTTATAGAAGCAGAACGTGCTGCATGTGAGATTTATCCGCCACACATTGAAGTCTTTGCAGCCTTCAATGCAACTCCGTTGCACAAAGTCAAGGTGGTAATTGTGGGGCAAGATCCATATCACCAACCTGGTCAAGCACATGGTTTGAGTTTTTCAGTGAACAACAATGTTGCGCTACCACCGTCACTGCGAAATATTTTCACTGAGTTGAACAGCGATGTGAACGTTGACCGAAGTCAACACCCAGCGAATGGAAACCTCATGTCGTGGGCAGAGCAAGGTGTGTTACTGCTGAACACCACATGCACTGTGCGCCGCGGCGAAGCTGGCTCACACAGTGGTAGAGGATGGGAAAAATTTACAACTGCCGCGCTGCGCGTAGTCGCTGAAACTCATGATCATGTGGTTTTTATATTGTGGGGCAAACATGCTCAAGCGCTGAAGGGTCAATCCGAAATATCTGGTCGTCAACACACGTTCATTGAGTCGCCACATCCGTCACCGTTGTCTGCATACCGCGGTTTTTTCAGCTCCCGTCCGTTTTCGCGCACAAATGAAGCACTAATTCAGCACGGCCAGGCACCGCTATCATGGTAATTTCAAGAGTACTCATTGGTTATTGCAGAGAGAAAGGTCACTATGGGTTCGGTTCGTCGACATGCCATTCTTGACGCCTCTGCTGCTGTGGTCTGGGACTTCATTGGTCGCCCAGGGGCCCTGCACGAATGGTTTCCCATTACCGCTACCCGCATTGAAGGCGACAAACGCTGGATCACTTTGCCGACCGGCATTGTCTTTGAAGAAGACATCTTGCTGGTCGACCACGACCTACGCCGCTTCCAATACGCCATCACGAATAACCCACTCATCACCAACCACCTGGGTACATACGACGTCATCGAATTAACACCTTCCACGTGCATCGTTGTTTACAGCACCAATGTGGAACCAGAAGTTTTTGCACTTGCTATTGGAGCCGCTGCCGGTGAGGGAATGCGTTTTCTGGAAAAGAAATACGGCATTCCCAGCAATGAAGGAACTCGCTAATGGCACGTCGTATTTTATTTATCACCACCGACCAACAGCGCTTCGATGCATTGGGCTGTAATGGCGGCACCATTGCACGCACTCCTGTGGTCGACTCATTTGCAAAAGAAGGCATTCGCTATAACCGCGCACTGCCTTCCAACGTGGTGTGCATGCCGTCGCGTAGTTCCATGATCACTGGGCAACACGTTTCCACTCATGGTGTATGGATGAATGGCGTCACTCTTCCTGTTGACGCACCCAGCATTGCAGCCGACTTGTGGCGCAAAGGCTTTCGCACATCGCTCATTGGCAAGGCGCACTTCGAACCATTTCTTGACCCCTTTGCGCTCTTCACGGAAAATACCATTGCCACACAAGGCGTAGAAACCGTCATGCATAAAAATGTCGACGGAACAGAAGAACCCCACCGCGGTTTTGAACACCTTGAATTTGCTACGCACAATGCAATGGGTCCTTTGCATTACGCCCAATGGATACGCGCGAATCACCCTGAAGGCGCCGACATGCTCTACCCCATCATTAACCGCAAATTGCAGGTGAATGAAATGGGTGGCGGCGACACCGGGGCGCCACAGGTAAAGCACAACCCCATGCCTCGTGAGTGGTATCACACCGAATGGGTGGCCGACCGAGCCATCAACTGGCTCTCATCACAAAGTGACGACGACGACATGTTTTGTTGGGTGAGCTTCCCCGACCCACATCATGCGTGGGACCCGCCCATGTCGGAACTGCATCGCGTGAACTGGCGTGACCT
>JBAXNF010000143.1:0-4661 GCA_037133935.1 bacterium | reverse complement strand
TTCTTCCCCTTGTATAGAACAGGTAACGCATCTCTTAATTGTTGAGCGATGTAGTTGGCGTGCAAAATGGCGCGCTGCGTTGCGTAGCGCAATTGATGTGGGCCCATCGTGCTGATGTACATCCACGGAATAGGCAATATTCCTGCAGAACCAAATGGTGCGCCAGAAACTGGCCCCACTGGTGTTGCCTCTAGTTGTTTTGGTGAGTTGTACTGATGCACTGCGGGCAGGAATGCAGCAAGATGTGCCTTCACGGCAACAGGTCCTACACCTGGGCCCCCACCGCCATGGGGAATGCAGAATGTTTTATGCAAATTGAGGTGGCTCACATCGGCACCGAATTTTCCAGGCTGCGCCAAGCCAACTAAGGCATTGAGATTCGCGCCATCGACGTAGACCTGTCCACCGTGCTGATGGATAAGACCACAAATATTGGTGACGGTTGTTTCGAAAACACCGTGCGTAGACGGGTATGTAATCATGAGGGCGGCAAGTTCATTTGAATGCTGAGTGCATAGTTCTTCAAGATGACCCATATCTACATTGCCTTCGTCATCGCATTTCACCACGTGCACTTTCATACCTGCCATCACCGCACTTGCTGCGTTTGTGCCATGTGCACTAGACGGGATGAGACAGATATTTCGGTGTGCGTCGTTACGTGAATGGTGATAAGCACGAATGGCCAAAAGACCAGCGAATTCTCCTTGACTGCCTGCATTGGGCTGCAAACTTATTGCGTCGTAACCGGTAATGCTGCACAGCCATTTTTCTAGTTGATCAATAAGTTCGCGTGACCCTAGCTGGGTGTTCGTTGGGGCATAGGGGTGAATATTTGCAAATTGCAGCCACGTGATGGGCTCCATTTGCGAAGTGGCATTCAACTTCATGGTGCATGAGCCAAGTGGAATCATGGTGCGGTCGAGAGCGAGGTCTTTATCGGCCAATTGGCGCAGGTAGCGAAGCATCTCGTGTTCGGTGCGATAGTCGGTGAATGCGCGGTGATTGAGAAATGAGTCTTGGCGCACTTGAGTGAAACACGACTCCACTTCGGTTGTCCATAAATTTTGAATCTCACCTGCACAACCAAAAAAACCAGCAAGGGTATTGAGGTCTTCAATGGTCATTGTCTCGTCAATGGAGACTCCTACTTCATTCGGTGTTGAATGGCGTAAATACCATTCGTCTTTTGCAACAGTGGAAACAAGTGCTGCAGCATCGCCACTGCGGGGAATAACACTTAAAGTGTCGAACCATGTGTCGTTCGTAACCGTGTGTCCGACACTCAAAAGTGCCGCTCTCAGAACAGATGTGTACGAGTGAACGCGTAAGGCGATACTTTGCAAACCTTCTCGACCGTGCCACGACCCATAGAAGCCCGCAATATTGGCAAGAAGTACTTGAGCGGTGCAGATATTCGAGGTGGCCTTTTCTCGGCGAATGTGTTGTTCGCGAGTTTGCAGTGCAAGCCGCAAAGCTGGCCGACCCTCTGTGTCGGTGCTGACACCAACGAGCCGCCCGGGAAGTGAACGGGAATATTCAGATTTGATTGCTATAAAAGCTGCATGTGGGCCGCCCATTCCTAGGGGTACCCCAAAACGTTGAGAGGTGCCTATTGCAATATCGATGTTGAGATGTCCAACTGGAGTTGCAATACAGGAGTACAGAAGATCGACCGCGGCAATGCTGATTGCATTAACGGCAGCCATATTCGCTGCGAAACTTGCAATCTCTTCATCGCGAAGCACGTGACCACTGACGCCAGGAACCGAAATGAGACCGCCAAAATACTCTTGTGAATTCGATAGCTCGAGGTTCCCTACTTCAATGGTGATGCCAATGGGTTCAGCGCGTGTGCGCAATACGGCGAGTGTTTGCGGCAGTACATCTTCATGAACATAGAAAGTGTTCGACTCTGATGAAGAAACGCGGTGAGCCATTGCCATAGCTTCGGCGGCTGCAGTTGATTCATCGAGAAGGGAAGCGTTGGCAATGTCGTATCCACAGACCTCTGAAATCATTGTTTGGTAGTTCAACAATGCCTCTAAGCGACCTTGAGATATTTCAGGCTGGTAAGGCGTGTATGCCGTGTACCAGGCGGGGTTTTCCAACACATTGCGCTTTATGACTGGCGGAGTAATGGTTCCGAAGTAGCCCATACCAATTGCGCTTCTGCCCACAATATTTTTGTTGGCGAGTTCTAATAACGCTGCGGTGGCATCGCGCTCAGAGAGAGCCTCTGGCAAATCGAGAGGCGTGTCGAGCGCAATATTTCTCGGAACTATTTCTGCGCACAACTCGGTGATGCTGGCGCAACCCACCACGTCGAGCATGGTTTGCACATCTTTTTCATTATCGGAAATATGGCGCTGCGCAAAACGATCTTGCGAAAAATGCGAGGGTGACAACTTCATATGAGGCTCCAGTTTCAGCAACATGCTGTTCTTTTAGGGTCGTTAAAAACGTTGAACAGCCCCCGCTGTCTGGGAACCTGAGAGCTTCGCGAAAAAATCGCTTTCCCCGTCGGTGATGTGCATGCACATTCTTTCCAGCGTGTGAGTTTCTCGCCGGTCCTTTGGCCTGAGAGGTTCCGGGGCGGTTGCTCCTTCGGCGACCCTCAACTGACGTTTTATTGACACCTGATGAAGGGTTCTCTCCCAGCGAGAGTGTGATTAAGTTGTGATGTAAACCTAGTTGATGCGCTGCGCTTTTTCATGCTCATATGCGGCAATTGCGTTCAATTGGGCGCCAAGAGTTGCGTCAACCCAGCGCGAACCTGCGTGAACAATTTTGTCGTAGCTTTGCTGCGGAGAACGCAATTGATCTTGAAAATGAGGCATCACGCTTTCTGCGAACAGTTCATAACTGCGTTTGGAGGCGCCCCAATCGGCGAGGTCTGCGCCTAAAAAGAGATAAGTGCCGAATCCGCCGGTCTTTTCCTCTAAGCGGGCTAATTGCGCTATTGCCATTTCCGGCGTGCCAATGACCATTCGTCCAGTTTCATTTGCAAAATCTACAAAGTCGTCGAAGTCGCTTGGGGGAGGAGGGTCATTTGGGTCTCCCATGGGAATGATGTGAGAAAGATACTCAAAGACCCATTGCAGTCCGTAGCGGCAATTTTCCCTTGCTTGCTTCTCGGTTTCTGCAATATGCATCGGGCCCATGAGGCGCCATTGGTCGCGCGTCACGCTGTGACCATGGCGCGATGCTTCATCTTGCCAAACGGAGTAGTTGTAGTCGAGCACTTGGAACGCTGCTGGTTCGGTAGCTGCAATTGACAACAGGCCAGTTCCATACTTTCCAGCTAGTTTCGAACCAGAGGGCGAAAGTGACGAAGCAACTGCAACGGGGAACTTGGAATAGGGCTTCATTTGAAGAACGGCTTCTTCACAGGTGAACCAGTCGGTGTGTTTCGTCACCGTTTCTCCGGCGAATAATCGCATCATTACATCGAATGCCTCTTCCATTCGTGGGCGTTGCCGGTCGGCTGGAATGCCGAGCATCGCAGCATCGCTTGTGAGCTGACCAGGCCCTGCACCAAACATCATTCGCCCACGGGTGAGATGATCGAGCATCACAATGCGATCGGCGAGGATGAAAGGGTGATGGTAAGGGAGCGAATTGACTCCCGTGCCTAACTTGATGTGCTGGGTTCTTTGGCTGGCTGCAGCAATGAATACTTCAGGTGAAGCGATGAGTTCGGAACCTGCAGAATGGTGTTCGCCAATCCATGCCTCGTCGTAGCCAAGTGCATCGAGCCATTGCACGAGTTCAAGATCTCTATGCAGCAATAGCGTGGGATTAATGCCTGTGCGGTGCATTGGCGGAAGAAATATTCCAAACTTCATTGGTTCCTCATTTCAGTTTGTTGATGTGTTTAAACAGATCCGTAGGGCAGGGGAGCGCTGCTAGTTGTGCTGGCAGCATCGTTGAGGGCCATTTGAACAGCAGCTTTGAGGTCGTCAACAAATTCCCCAACTCTGTTTTCGTGCACCACATTGACGGTGAGATGTATGGAATCTGGCGGTGTTTGCTCATCTACATACCATCCATTTTTTCGCAATGCTCGTGACACGGAAAATATGGGAAGTGTCTGAGGGTCTCGTGCACCTATGCAAAGCAGCGTTGTGTCGGGCTCGGCGCGCAACACGAGTTCAGGTATGGCGTCGATGTGTCGCGCAATTTCCAGTGCAACCTTTTGTGCTGTCAGTGCAAGGTCGCGATAACCGTCGTGACCAAAGTATTGAACCATTGCCCATGCAGAAGCGATAGGGCCGCCACTTTTAGTGCCCAAGATTCCTGACGATCCGTACATTCCTCCAAGCCAATTATCGGTGAAAAAAGTTTGGTGGTTGCGCAATTCTTTGTTGGCATAAATAATGACGCCAGCGCCTTTTGCGGTGTAGCCATATTTGTGAAGATCTACCGACATTGAAGTAACACCTGGGACAGAAAAGTTCCACGGCATGTGGGAAGGTGCGAGGAAGGGGAGAAGCATTCCGCCCATGCATGCATCAATATGGAAGGGGATACCACGGCGCAGCGCCTCTTGGCCAATGAGTTCCATTGGGTCAACTACGCCTTGGGGATACTGTGGGGCAGAGCAAGCTAAGAGAATGGTATTTTCATCGCATGCGGCAATCATGGCTTGCTCATCCCCC
>JBAXNF010000142.1:0-4679 GCA_037133935.1 bacterium | reverse complement strand
GCAGTGCAGTTCACCGCTTAAGAGATCTCACTTCTCGGCGCAGATTGTCGCGAAAAGCGATACATACGGCGCCGAGAACCCTTTGGGGGGGATTCGTAGTTATCCCAAAAGCGAAATGCGATGAGAACATAAGCAACGCCTAAAACGCCGTCAATGATGTAGTGCTCTCCGAAGTAGACCAAGGTCGCCATCATCACCACTGGGAAAATGACGACTAATGGTTTGAGATACTTCGGTAGTTGTGGCGCGAAAAACAAGATCACAAGAAGTGAAAAAGCCACGTGCAAACTGGGCACGGCGGCAACTGGGTTCACCACTTCACGGCCGCGTTCAATAACGTTCGAGACTGTGTCGAGGCCAAGATGGCTCCAGCCGCGTACCGCAGGCCGTACCAACTTGCCTGACAGGTGACCATCGCGGGCAGCCATCCATGGTGGGGCAGCAGGAAAAACAATGAACGTGGCAACGCCCATGAAAAGAACAGTGGCAAGTCGGCGCATGTAGCGCACCCATTGGTCTCGATTGCGAATCCACAGCGCAACGGCGGCGCCCATGGGAACACAAAAGTGGGTGAAGTAAACCATGGAGCCAACAATGTCGTACCAGCGCACCGAACCGGCTTCATAGAAGTGACGTTGCATCCACACATTGGGGTCGGTACCAAAGAAGAAGAACCTGTCAACGTTACGAGGCGCAAAAACTTGAATGGGCATGCCAAGTTGGTCGGCTATTCCTCGGCTGTAGTCGTAGGCAAACCACATGATCACAAAGAGGCCAAAGTCGCGCAACATCAGCAATTGGCTGAGGCGTGATTTCCCTAGGTTTCCTGAAATGAAGCCACCGAGCACCCATGCAAGCACGGCAATGCGGTCGGTGGGGATTCCGAAGGTGACTCCCGACCAAATAAATGCAATGACGTATGCAATAAGCGCAGCGGTGCGGAGGTACCGCAACTGCACAGGAATTACTTCGTGGCCTCTTCAAGAGCGCGACGCACGAGCACCTTGGCAAGATGCACGCGGTATTCAGCGCTTGCGTTGAGGTCACTTTGTGGGTCGGCTTGTGCAGCAGCGAGTTCTGCAGCGTCGGCAACCGATGCGCCGGAAGCCAAGGCTGTAGCTACATCTGTTGCGAGAACGGGCGTAGAGCCCATGTTGACAAGCGCAACACCAGAACCACCGTTACCGCGCCATGCAGCAACACCAACAATGGCCCAATCTTGAGCGCGGCGATTGAACTTCTGGAAGCTCCATCCGGCACCGTTCATTTTGGGAACGCGAATTTCGGTGAGCATTTCATCGGGTTGTAATGCCGATTCAAGAAAGCCTTTGTAAAAATCGGTTGCTGCAATTTCACGTGTGCCAGATGCGCCTTGCACAACGTATGTTGCTCCGAGAGCAAGAGTGGTTGCAGGAAGGTCGCTGGCAGAGTCGGCGTGCGCAATAGAGCCACCAATGGTGCCGCGGTGACGCACTTGAGGGTCGCCAACATGGCCTGCTGCACATGCAAGAAGTGGAACATGCTGTTTCACGATTGGCGAAGTCTCAACGTCCATGTGACGCGTGAGTGCTCCAATAGCAATGTAACTACCTGCGTCGGTGATATACGAGAGATCTTTTAAGCGACCAATGTCAACAAGCACACTTGGTGCAGCGAGGCGCAATTTCATGAGTGGGAGAAGTGAGTGCCCGCCTGCAAGGAGTTTGGCATCGTCGCCGTACTCGGCCACCATGCTGATGGCCTCTGCGGCACTTGATGCGCGCTTGTAGTCAAAAAGTGAAGGAATCATTATTTGCCGCCTTTTGCACAAGCAAGAATGGATTGAACAATGTTGTGGTAGCCAGTGCAACGGCACAGGTTGCCCTCAAGGCCCATACGTACTTCGTCTTCTGTTGGGTTCGGGTTTTCATTCAACAAGCTGATAGCCGCCATGACCATTCCGGGAGTGCAAAAGCCGCACTGCAGACCATGATTTTGCATGAAGGCATCTTGCATCGGATGCATTTTGCCGTTGGTTGCAAGACCTTCAATGGTGGTGACCTGTGAGCCGTCGGCTTGCACGGCAAGAACGGTGCAGCTCTTCACTGCTTCACCATCGAGATGGAGCGAGCACGCACCGCAACTAGATGTATCGCAACCGATGTTGGTACCGGTGAGACCCAGGTCTTCACGTACATATTGAACGAGCAAAGTGCGTGGCTCAACATCGCTTTCGTGAGTCTTGCCGTTAACGGTGACGCTGATCTTCATGATTCCCCTTTACGCAACTCTCTGGTTGCAGCCCCTATTATGCCTCAACTGTAGTGGCGTCACCTCAGGAGAAGGAACCCGAAATGGGTCATTTAGCGGTCGAGTGAGTCAAGCCCGCGGCGTGCAAACCATAAAGTGAGCACAGAAAGGCCTACAAGGGCAACGAGACCGCCCCAAACGCCATCCCAGGTGACATCTCCGAGGAAGCCCTGGCGAGATAGCCGCAAGATGTTCGTTGCCGGGTTATAGCGGGCAACGGTGTGTAGCCACCCAGTCATGATATTGAGCGGGGTTTGTGCGGAAGATAAAAACATCGTGAGGAACAACGTGAGTTGCATGATGGCGGCTCCGCGCATGTCGCGAAAACGAAATGCAATGCCAAGACCCCAACCGGCAGCAACGGTAGACAGCCCAATTGCTGATACGTACAGCGTGGCAAGCCCGACGAAACCCGAAGTGAGCCGTGCTCCAAAACAAAAGCTCACGAGCAACACAATGGTCACAACAACCAAGGTGCGCACCCAGCAGGAAATGAGTGGTCCAATGATGAGGGAACGTCGGGGAGTGGGGGCCATGCGTAAACGGTCGAAGAACCCATTTTCAATGTCTTTGATGGCAGAGAAACCAAGCCCAACGCCACCGAAGGCAGAACCCATACAAACTGCGAGGGGCATGTACCAGTTGATGCTGCGATCTGTGGGGAAGCCAGGCACTTTGGTGATGGCAAAAAAAGTGCCCGCGAAGGCAATGCTTTGGAAAATTGGCATTGCGAGTGTTGGAAGGAAAGTAGACGGCAGTCGGCGTGTATTGCGTAGGGCTCGTGTAGACAGTGCAAAGGCACTACGCACTGTTGTTCCGGCGAATTCCGAAGAGAATGATGTGCTCATTGTGCAGCGATCCTTTGTGCGAGTGCTCGTAAGGCAACAGTAAAAGAAACAATCATGATTGCAATGGGTACCAAAATTGCACGCGCTATTGCGCCGCTGCTTAAGCCGTCAATGCATATATCGCGCATTCCTTCAATGAGATGCGAAATAGGGTTGAAGTCGGCAATGTGTTTGTATGCCCCGCTCATGGTTTGGCGCGGGAAAAAGGCACTAGAAAAAAAGAGCATGATGAATACCAGAGGGAAAATTCCTTGAACCGCTTCAGACGAGCCAGTTTTCAGTGCAGCAGCTGCCATGAAACCACTAATAGCAATTGCAATGAGTCCACCACTGACGACCATGACGAGAACACCCAGCGGGCCACCTTTAATGCTCATGCCAAAGGGCAACAACAGCAATGAGAAAAAGAGCGTTTGAAAAGCCCCGTATGCAGCAGCACCGGCGAGGCGACCCACAAGAATGCCTAGTCGTGATGATGGGGCCGCCATGAGTCTATAAAAAAAGCCGTTTTCTATATCGGTTGCTAGTGCGGTTCCACTTTGCACTGAACCAAAAAGAACACCTTGAACAATGGTTCCGGCCAAACTGAAATCGAGGAATGAATCGACTTTAGGAAACCCAGGAAGATTAATTGCACGGCCGAAAGATGAAGTACCAAGTGCGGCGAAAAACAATGGAAATATCATTGAGGGAACCACGAGTGCGGGTTGGCGAACTAGTGCAAGTATCGAGCGTTTCGACATAGCAACTGTTTGGCGAAAGCCAATACGCCAGTTATGAGTATGTGCTGCATTGGAGTTCACGACAATTGTTGCGGTCATTGCTTTGCACCTTCAAGGCGATAGCCAGTTGCTTCAGCAAAGACGTCGTCGAGGCTTGGTTCATTGAGCTCTAAATGCTGAACGCGAATGCCAGATTCATCGAGGCGGCGAACAACGTCGGTTACTGCTTCTACCCCGGCATTAAGACCAACGCCAAGGGTCCCTTCGGCAGTGGGGCGCATATCTCCAAACTCTTTCAAAACTTGCGTTGCGGTTTCTACGAGATGTGCTGCCACGGTAATGAGCAATGTGGGCGCGCCAACTTGTGATTTCAGGTCGCGTGGAGTTCCTTCGCGAACAATTTTCCCGTGGTCGATAATTGCAATGCGATCGGCAAGCTGGTCGGCTTCTTCGAGGTATTGCGTAGTGAGCAATACAGTGGTGCCTTCGCTGTTCAAACGTTTTACTTCTTCCCACAATGTGAGTCGACTCATAGGGTCGAGGCCAGTGGTGGGCTCATCGAGAAAGAGCACAGTGGGTTGGTGAATGAGCGACAACGCAAGGTCGAGGCGACGACGCATTCCGCCAGAGTACGTACCAACACGGCGATCTGCCGCAGCTACGAGTCCCACGCGCTCGAGAAGCTCGTCGGCGCGCTTTTTCATTTGGTTCGTTGGAATGCCGTACAAAACCGCTTGCAATTCAAGCAGTTCATTGCCAGTCATGAGTGGGTCTATTGCCGCATCTTGTAATGCCACGCCAATGCTGCGGCGAACTTTGT
>JBAXNF010000141.1:0-4683 GCA_037133935.1 bacterium | reverse complement strand
ATGTCGGATAGACCGTGTTGGAAAAAGAACATGTACCAACTTTTTTGCACCTGTTCTAAATTGTTGAGAAACGCCAAAGCAAGTGCTGGCCCAGGTGGCACTGCCATGCCCACAACTTTGTTCCAACGCTCAGGTGCGAGCAGCGCTGCACCGTAAGTTGCTGGGGCACCCCAGTCGTGGCCAATGATGACCGCATCGTCTGAGCCGCCCAGTGCTTCATGGAGCGCAACAGCATCGTGAGAGAGCGCGGCAGTTTGATAACACCCATCGGAGGCGAACGAAGAGGGGGCATAGCCGCGCATAAAAGGAGCCACTGCAGTAAAGCCTGCATCGGCGATGTGGCTCATTGTGGGAATCCATGAGTGAGCTGTATCGGGGAAGCCGTGTAGGCAAAGGGCTAAAGGACCACTGCCGAGGGTGAGGTAGTGGAAGTCGATGCCGTTGGCCGAGACCTCTTGAGTGCGAGGTGTGATGTTGCCCATAGGTGAACGGTAGTCGCTGCGCGAGGCCTTGCGACTAACGTCACGCTCGTCAACATTTACACCTGTGCACAAAGAGGCGTAGCGTCATCAACTATGCGGGGGCACAACACAGGTTCTGAGACGACGTTCTCGGTCACATTTCATGGCGTTCGTGGCTCAACGCCTTGCCATGGAAACGACATCATTCGCTATGGCGGCAATACTTCGTGTGTTTCGGTGCTCACCCCCAGCAGCCAACCCATCTTGTTTGACCTCGGTACGGGCTTACGCTATTTCGGAAAAGAATGTCTCACACGCGACACCAAGTTTGTGGGCACATGCCTCTTAACGCATTCGCACTTCGACCACACCCAGGGTCTTCCTTTTTTTGCACCCCTGTTGAATGAAGAAACAGTTCTCACTGTTCGAGGGCCGGTTCAAGACGACGGCATGTCCTTGAGAGCAGTATTCGACAAATTGGTTAGCCCTCCACTTTTCCCCGTGGGGTTGTCTCATATTCCTGGAACCATTTCTTTTGTTGATACACCCAATTCCGATTTCATGATTGATGATGTTCATGTGAAGGCTCGCGCCATTCCTCATGTGGGAGCAACATTAGGTTTTCGCATTGAACTCAATGGTAAGTCCATTGCCTATTTATCTGATCATCAACAACCCACCGATGGTTCACATGGCATTAGTGATGGTGCACGTGAGTTGGTCGAGGGTGCAGATCTCCTCATTCACGATTCACAGTTCACACCACAAGAGTTTGCTGTGAAATCAAATTGGGGTCACTGCACAGCCGAATATGCAGTGTGGGTGGCAACCACTCATGGGGTGAAGAACCTGGCCCTGTTCCACCACGACCCTTCACGATCTGATGATGCTCTCGATGCGTCGGCGGCTCATTTGGCGGCCATTGGGAAGCCGGCTGGATGCAACGTATTCATTGCATCTGAAGGCTTGAACTTTCGTTTGTAGATCTTTGGCTCGACAAAATTGTTACGATGTTTCCGTGACTGCATTCGACTCTCGACAATTCCGTGACGTACTTGGCCATGTTCCAACAAGTGTTGTTGTTGTAACAGGAATCGACTCCGGCGGCACACCACAGGGAATCACCATTGGCTCATTTGTTTCGGTGTCTCTCGAACCACCATTGGTCGGTTTTCTTCCTGGCACTCAGTCGAAAACCTGGAACTCGCTCAAGGGAACAGGAAAGTTCTGCGTCAATGTGTTGGCAGAGAACCAAGCAGAAGTGTGCTGGAGATTCGCAAAAGAGTCTGACGACCGCTTTGCCGGCATTGAATGGGCGCCTTCACTAAATGGTGCGCCAGCTATTGCGGGTTCGCTTGCCCATATTGACTGCGATCTCCATTCCGATGTTCTTTACGGTGACCATTACTTCGTTGTGGGGCATGTAACGCATCTCCACACTCCGACGGATGTCTCGCCGCATGCCATGGCGTTTTACCGAGGCAAAGTTGTAGAGGTTGCATTCCCCGAGTGAATGCACTGCGCGTGCTCGTGAGCGTGGCCCTTGGGCTGATGTTTGTATGGGCTGGTGTGAGCAAGCTTGCACAGGGGAAAGAGTGGAGCATTGCCAGCACGCCATTTTCTACTGGTCGTACATACATAGATGCTGCGGTGAAGTGGGCTTTACCCTGGTGTGAAGTGGTGCTAGGGGCTCTGCTTATTGCACAAGTGGCTCTTGTTGTAACAGGGGTAGCTGCGTGCGTATTGCTGGGCGGCTTTACGGTGCGCATTATTCAATTGTTGCGCCGTGGCGAGCGGCCCGCTTGCAGGTGTTTTGGCGCTGTGTCGCGCGCGCCGTTGTCAATGAACCACGTGTGGCGAAATGTGGTCTTTCTTATTTTGAGTGTGTTGGTAGTTGTTGCAGCATGAATGCAATGGTGTGCGCTTCGTCTCGCCAATGCTCGTAGCGCCCCGATGGTCCACCGTGACCAGCACCCATCTCGCAACGGAAAAAGATATCGCTCGTATTGTTTTGCATTGACCGTAATTTTGCAACCCACTTGGCTGGTTCGTGGTAACTCACGCGAGGGTCATTCAACCCCGCTGTTACGTAGAGCGGCGGGTATTTTTTATTTTCAACATTGTCGTATGGCGAGTACGACAACATGTATGTAGCCCATGGTTCGCTGCGCGGGTCGCCCCATTCTTCCCACTCGGTAACAGTAAGCGGAAGCGTGGGGTCGCTCATTGTGCTCACCACATCAACAAATGGAACCGCTGCAACTGCCGCCCCAAACACGGTGGGCGCCATATTGATGCATGCGCCAACAAGTAGGCCACCTGCACTGCCTCCGTATAGTGCGATGCCGCCAGTGCGCGCCCATTTGTTTGCAACCAGGTGCTCAGCACTCGCAACGGTGTCGAGAAATGTATTGCGCTTAGTGAGCAATTGACCACCGAGATACCAGCGTCGCCCCATTTCGCCGCCTCCGCGTGGGTGGGTAATGGCCCACACCCAACCTCTGTCGAGCAGTGAAAAGCGTGTAACAGAGAAACGCGGTGCAATGGAAATTTCATAGCTTCCGTAGCCATAGAGAACCGCAGGCGCAGAACCATCTTGAAGTGTGTTGCGATGGCGCACGATGTCAACCGGCACGCGTGTTCCGTCGTGTGAGGTTGCCCATTCGCGTGTTGCCACGTATTGCGATAAGTCAACATTGGGCACCACAGTTTGTTTCAAAGTACGTAAAGACTTCTCTAAAACATCGTATTCAGCAACCGTATTGGGCGCAATGAGCGACTGATATTGAATGCGCAAAGTATGCGTGGTCCACTCTGGGTTGCTGTCGAGTTCAACATCGTGTGGCTCATTGAGAACGGCCATGACGTGCTGTGAAGTGTCGGGAAAGACGAGGCGAATATGAGGCTGTGCATCTTGCCATTCATATACAACAAGAAACTTTTGAAATGGGTCAATATCGGTAATGCGCCGCCCAGAAATATGTTCAATGAGTAATGACCAGTTCCCCGGGGCAATGTGAGGCGCGGTATACACGCAAAAGTCTTCGGCATCGAGGTTTGTGAGAACAACAAATGAAGTTCCCCAGTCGTCGATGCTGTATTCAAGGCCTTCTTCACGAGGGCGTGCACATGTTGGTTCAGAGAGTGGGTTTTGTGCATCAATGATGTGTGCTTCACTCGTGGTGCGACACGATGACTCGATGATGATGTAGTTACTGGAACGCGTGAGGCCAAGGCCCACAAAGAATCGTTCGTCAAGGTCTTCGTAAACCACAACATCAGTACTTTGTGGTTCGCCCATACGGTGACGCATCACGCGAAAGGGTCGCAGGGCTTCATCGTTTACTACATAAAACAGGTATTTATTATTGGCGCTAAAAGCGGCACCACCATAAGACGTGTCGTGCAAGGTGTCGGGAAGTTCTGTGCCGTCAGCAAGATGACGAATGCGCATGGTGTATTGCTCGCTGCCATCGGTGTCGTACGACCATGCCAAGAGCGAATGGTCTGAACTCATTTCAGCTACCCCGAGTGAAAAGTATTCTTCTTCGCCAGCTTCTAGGTTCTCATCGAGAATAATGTGCTCTGCGGCAGTTTCTTTTGTGAGGCCGCGGCAATGTACGGCGTATGCCATGCCCTCAATAGTTTTTGAGACGTACCACCATGGTCCGTGTTGGGTGGGCACCGACATATCGGTTTCTTGAACACGACTTTTAATTTCCTCAAAGAGAGTGTTGATGCTTGGCTCACTTTGTGCAAACCACCGGTTTGCGTATGCATTTTCTTCTTCAAGGTAGGCAATGGTGTTTGAGTCATTTTTATTGCGCAACCAAGCCCACGGGTCTTGAATATCGCCAGTGGGGCGCTTCCAAACGTGTTCCTGGCGGGGGGCTATGGGTACGTTGAGTTTCACTTCATTAGGGTAGAGCGTCTCGTGTGTATTACGTGTAGTTTCTTCTTTCGTGCACGTATGGATTGACCAAGACCTTTGTACCGGCGATGGGCTGTGTGTCGACCACTGCCCAGATGTTTTTGTGCAACTTGAAGATGGCATTGCCTATGTTGCAGAAGAGTCACGTCCGCTCAATGATCCGGGGAGCGGTGGAAGTTTGGCGTGGGTGCCACTCAAACATCACCAGGTAGTGGTGGAGTCGGCCGAGATGTGCCCAGGTGAGTGCATTTTCATTGAAATAAGAGAAGCTGCTGTTGCGTAAATGAAATG
>JBAXNF010000140.1:0-4686 GCA_037133935.1 bacterium | reverse complement strand
TGCTTCGGTGAGTTTGTCGTATTCGGTCACCATGTCGGTGGAGGTTGACTTTGTGCTGACTTCACGAAGTCCACGCTTGCGCCCGGCAAGTGCAACTGCGCCAACTTCATGGGCAATAGTGGTAGCCAAATTCACGAGGTCTGCCGCAAGTGATGCGTTCACTTGTTGTCCTGCAATTCTTTCCATTCGCCTGATGCGCGTAGTACCAGTACTGCAACTATGCCCATGCCGGCAGCCGTAATTGTTGCTCCGACGAATACGCCGATGCCTTTGGGAACATCGCATGCTCCGGAACATTGCAGGTCGACAAGCGCAAAGCCAATGAGACCGCCAGTAAGACCACCAAAGACGATGGAGCAAAATGCTGCTATGCGTGCACCTCGGGGAGGAAGCGCAGAAAGTGGGCGTGCGAGTGGAGGGGAGTCGTTATGGGCGGGGGTGGGAAGCGAAGACACAGAGACATCGTAGGCTGTGAAGTGAAATGAACCCTGAACGCGTCATTCTGCATGTTGATATGGACATGTTCTATGTGGCTGTTGAACTGCGTGAACGGCCTGAACTGCGGGGAAAACCTGTTGTTGTCGGTGGGGCGGGCCCGCGCGGTGTCGTCGCTGCGGCGTCGTATGAGGCGCGCAGGTTTGGGGTCTTTAGTGCAATGGGCTCAATACATGCGCAACGGCTATGCCCCGACGCCATCTTTTTGCCAGGTAATCATGCCTTGTATCAAGAGGTGAGTACGGAAGTACACAACATTTTTCATTCGGTCACCCCGCATGTCGAGGGGCTGGCTCTCGACGAAGCATTTCTCGATGTCACTGGGTCACTCAAAATATTTGGCAGTGCAGTAGAGATCGCAGAATTATTACGTCACCGTATTCGTACTGAAATTGATATTCCTTGTTCTGTCGGAATCGCCACCAATAAGTTCATTGCAAAAATAGCTTCAAAGGCTGCAAAGCCAATAGCCACTGCCGAAGGAGTGCGCGAAGGCAAGGGAGTTGTGCAAGTTGAAAGTGGAAGTGAACTTTCATTTTTGCATCCATTACCCATTAAATCGTTGTGGGGTGTAGGGCCAGTTACGCAAGAAAAACTCGACCGCATTGGTATTAAAAGCATTGGCGACCTTGCTGCTCTTCCACTACATGTTCTTACTGTTGCAGTGGGTGAAGCACATGGCCAACATTTATTCGACCTATCGCATGGCAAAGACGAACGACTGGTTGAATCGGAACGCGATGTGAAATCTATTGGGCACGAAGAAACATTTAACGAAGATCTTTTTACACACGATGAGGTGCACAGGCATTTAGTGCGGCTGTGCGATGCAGTGGCCTCACGTTTACGTGCGCATCAGACCTTGGCGCGAACATTAACGCTGAAGGTGAAGTTCTCCGATTTTCATTCCATCACGCGCAGCATTACGGCCGATGGTGGCAAGTCGAGTGGCCCGAGTTTGGTGGAGGCGCTCACGCCACTGCTGAACAACATCAACCTTGCTCCTGGGGTGAGGTTGTTGGGAGTAAGTACGAGCAATTTCACCGATGAACGTGCTCAACCTTCTCTTTTCGATGAGGACCACGTTCAAGACCACTCATGGGACCAAGCAAGTGAAGCCATCGACAGTATTCGTGAAAAGTTTGGCAAAAGTGCCATCCGCCCCGGTTCGGCGCTTTAACCCAGAGAGTTATGGGTTGTGTATTGAGATGGGGGCCATAACGTGAGAGACTATGAGCGTGCCATTATCAGAAGACGAACAGCGCATCTTGCGCCAAATTGAAGAACAGCTTCAGTCCGACGAGCGCTTTGCTCAAAATACGTCGCCAGGTGGCATGTATCGCCAGTCGGCAAAAACAGTGCGCTGGGCCGGTCTCGGAACCTTAGGTGGGCTGATATTCACAGTTGTTACCCTGTCAATTCACTTTCTGCTTGCTTTTGGCGGCTTTCTCGTCATGCTGGCATGCGCCCTGGTCATTGAGCGCCAACTGCGTGCCATTGGCAAAGTAGGGGTGCAAGATCTTGCAGCTTCCCTGAAAAACAGCCGTATCGGTGCGGCACGAATGCGCGATCGTTTCCCTCGCGACTAGATTGCGGGTATGCATCCCGCTTATCCACCAGAAGCAGCCGTCTATCGCACCAAGGTTCAGGCATTTCTTGCCGAGAAACTCCCCAAGAATTGGGGTGGTACTGGGCAACTTGAAGGCGAAGAACTCGAGCAGTTTGTTACTCAGTGGCGTGCCATCTTGGCAACAGCTGGTTACCTGGCACCCAACTGGCCCGTGGAATACGGCGGCGCAGGTCTCACTGCCCTAGAGCAAGTCATTTTGGCCGAAGAGTTTGCGCGTGCAGGCGTACCTGGCGGCGCACCAAACGATGTGTTTAGTATTCAAATGTTAGGCAACACATTGCTGCGCTGGGGAACCGACGAACAAAAGAAGCATTACCTTCCTCGTATTTTGTCGGGCGACGATGTGTGGTGCCAGGGGTACAGCGAACCAAATGCTGGCTCAGACCTCAGCAACGTGGGTTTGAAGGCTGAACTCGACGGTGATCAATGGATTCTCAATGGTCAAAAAATCTGGACCTCTGCAGGTCACCTTGCAGACCATATTTTCACCCTGGCTCGCACCGACCCCGATGCACCGCGCCACAAGGGCATCTCTTTTATCTTGGTCGATATGCGTCAACCAGGTATTGAAGTGCGCCCCATCAAGATGATTACTGGTGAAAGTGAATTCAACGAAGTGTTTTACACCGACGCTGTTGCACCAAAGGGTGAGGTCATTGGCGGAGTCAATAACGGCTGGGCAGTTGCTATGACCCTGCTCGGTTTTGAGCGCGGTGAAGCTGCTGCGGTGAGCCCCATTCGTTACCAAGCAGAACTCGACCGTTTGTTGCTGATGGCGAAAGAACGTGGCGTCAATACCGACCCGCTCATTCGTCAACGCTTGGCTTGGTGTCATTCAAAAGTTCAGATGATGCGCTACCTCGGCATGCGTACCCTCACGCAGTTCTTACAAGGTCATCACCCCGGGCCCGATGCGGCAATTGGCAAATTGTTTTGGAGCGAATATCACAAGGTCGTTACTGAACTCGCGATGGATATTATGGGCGCCGATGCAATGGTTCCTGCAGGCCGGCCTCCGTCAAGCGCATTTGGTGCCGACGATGCCGGTGCGCCGAACTCCACCAATAGTTGGGCAATGACCTTCTTAAATGCTCGTGCAGGAACCATTTATGCCGGTTCATCACAGGTGCAGCGCAACATTGTTGGTGAAATGGTTCTGGGGTTGCCGAAAGAGCCTCGACCTTCATGATGCAAGCGGTTGGGGCAGTTCTTGTTCGTCCGAGGCTGTGGGGCACAGCGTTGCAGCAGTGGCTACGACTCATGCCACGCCGCTGGTGGGCTTCTGCACCCTTTTTGCCATTGCCGAATCGCGAATACATGAAGATGCGCAACACCATTCAGTACGGAAATGAACAACATCCCATGGTGGCCCAAGACGTTGTGAGTTACTTGCAGTGGTGTCGTGAGTGGAAGCACCTCTCATGAGACAAAGAACGCAACGGTTGTAGAAATGAAAAGTGCGCTCGTTCTTAATGCAACTTTCGAGCCACTCAGTATTGTTTCCGTGCGCCGTGCCACATGTTTGGTGCTCTCCGATAAAGCAGAGCTCATTGAGAATGACGGAACGGAAATGCGTTCTGAACGATTCACGCTTGCTTCACCTCTTGTTGTGCGACTCAAGTACATGGTGAAGGTTCCGTATAGTCGCCACACCGCAATGTCGAGGCGCGCCATTATGGCCCGCGACGGACACGCATGTCAGTACTGCGGCGCACCTGCCGACAGCATCGATCACGTACTTCCAAAATCACGGGGTGGTATGCACGTGTGGGAAAACGTCGCCGCTGCGTGTCGCACCTGTAACTTGCGCAAGCGTGACCGTACTCCTGAAGAAGCAGGAATGCCGTTGGTAACGAAGCCGTATGTGCCACGCGAGTCATCGTGGATCACCTTGTCGGTGATCACCGTGCCCGATCAGTGGAAGCCGTACCTTGCCCTTGCTTCATAAACGCGAAGGCACTGCCGAAGAACTACACCACACTGTTTTACCCATCGAGCGAGGCGTGTGGTTGCTGACCCCTACGCGACCAGCAATTGTTTTAGGTTCATCTCAAAAAGATGAAGACATCAATCACGCTTTTTGTGCAGCGAATGGAATTGATGTGGTGCGCAGACGCAGTGGTGGAGGAGCGGTGTACGTGCACCCCACCGAATCATTATGGATCGACATTGTTTTGCCGCGCGGCGATGCGTTGTGGAATGACGACATCGGAAAATCAATGTGGTGGATAGGCGACTGGTGGGCATCTCTTCTCGCTGGTGCGGGCGTGGCTTCTACTCAGGTACATCGCGGAGCATTTGAACGTAACGAGTGGTCTGACCTGGTGTGTTTTGCGGGTCGGGGTTCTGGTGAAGTGTTTACCGATGGTCAACATGCGCAAAGAAAAATAGTGGGCATTAGTCAACGACGAACACGCGATTACGCACGCTTTCAATGCATTGCCTATTCCCAGTGGGATGCTGCACTACATGCCTCGATGTTGCCTGGCCTGCAAAACGATGTTTCCCGTATTGCTGAACTTGCCCTACAAGTGCCGATGGGGCTCGAGCACCATGTAATG
>JBAXNF010000139.1:0-4822 GCA_037133935.1 bacterium | reverse complement strand
TCACCGCATTCAGCGCCCAGGTACATCTTTCGAAAATCATTCTGAGACACATCGCTTGATGAGTTCGCTTTCACTGAAAGAGCAAACAAAAGAGATTTGTCGAGCAAACGAGCATGTTCGCGGCAATTACAAGAAGCTGCCTCTTTTCTTTCGACCACCCGGCGGTTCTCACAACAGCGACACAGTGATTGCAGCCAAGAAGTGTGGCATCCAAAAAATTGTGATGTGGAACGTTGCCGCCGACCAGGGAAAGATTGTGAGATCCGGTGGGGGCTCCATTCGGCGTGGCGACATTATTTTGTTGCATTACCTCAACAGCTTGGAATCGAGCCTGAAAGTTGTGCTCGCTGAAATCAAGAGGCTTGGTTTGCGACCTGCATCGCTGCGTGACTATCTCGCCTCTACCTAGATCATTCATCTTGCATATATACCCCTGGGGGTATATAGTGATGACATGCAAATACCTACAGAAACCACCGACGACCTTCAAAAACGCCTCCGCCGCATCGAGGGTCAAATTCGCGGAATCCAACAAATGCTGAGTGAAGAGCGCGATTGCCGCGAAGTCGTTACCCAAATTTCTGCAGCGAATAAGGCGCTCGAGCAGGTGGGTTTCAACTTGGTGGCAGCTGGCCTCACCTGGTGTGTCTCCAACCCTGAGCAGTCTAAAAAAGAGGGCTACTCCATTGAAGACGTGCAAAAAATGTTTGTGAAATTGGCGTAGTGATACCACTAATCCCGACCTAGTTGGTCGGGATTATGGAAAATGCCGTTATCGTGGGCTCTGAACTATTCACCTTCAAAGGAGAACACCATGGCACTTCGACTTGGCGATATCGCCCCCGACTTCACCGCAGAAACCACACAAGGCACCATCAACTTTCATGAATGGCTTGGCACTTCGTGGGGCGTACTTTTTAGTCACCCGAAAGACTTCACGCCAGTGTGCACCACCGAGCTTGGCTACGTAGCAAAAATCAAACCAGAGTTCGACAAGCGCAACGTGAAAGTCATTGGCTTGTCTGTTGACAATGTTGAGTCGCACCTGAAGTGGGAAGGCGACATTGGAGAAACACAGGGAACGCCAGTGAACTTCCCAATGATTGGTGACCCAGAGCGCAAGGTAAGTGACCTGTACGACATGATTCACCCCAATGCAAGTGACACCATGACCGTGCGTTCAGTGTTTGTTATTGGACCCGACAAAAAAGTGAAACTCACCATTACTTACCCAGCTTCAACTGGTCGCAACTTCGATGAAGTATTGCGTGTTATTGATTCATTGCAATTAACGGCACAGTTCAAAGTCGCAACTCCTGCTAACTGGAAAGACGGCGGCGACGTCATCATTGGTGCAGTGGTGTCAGACGAAGAAGCAAAAGTACTTTTCCCGCAAGGCTGGACAACTGTGAAGCCTTACCTGCGCGTTTTACCACAACCTAATAAATAATTTTTAGCAACTCACCCCAGCAAGTTTTTTTCCACCCACTCGCGCACCTGCGGCGCAAGGAAGTGGAGATGCTGCTGGGGTGTTTCGCGTATTTGGGTGGCACTAATAGGAACATTAATGCGATCTTCGTCGACCACTACTGCTTGCGCATCTAAACGGTGGGCCAGTTCCGATACATAAGAGTCAGAAGAGAACACCGCGTGCGGGCCAATGGCGTGTGGCCACTTGCTGCGGAAAAGTGCAATCCACTTCGCCCATAACTCGTTGTCATTCCAGTTGGTGTCGAGTTCATGAGCAACTTCTACCACGGTCACGTTGGTGTGTAATTCGGCAAGCCAGCCTGCACGTAAAGAACCAGGCACCAGTTCGCCTGCACGAGTGTTGACGAAAACCACCAGCGCCTCACATTGCTCTGCAGCAGCGTCAATGAACCATGAATGCCCTAAATGTGGTGGGTGGAAACGACCCACAATAAGCCCAGTTGGGAAATGTTGCTGCGGTTGGTCGGTCCGATACGTCATAGGTGTGCTCCACTTGAAACGATAGAGCACATGGACGTCTTTGATGCAATGAACACCGCTCGCGCAATGCGATTTTTCAAGCCCGACCCAGTGCCAAGTGAACTCATTGAAAAAGTTTTGTGGGCAGCCACACGCGCCAGCAGCCCAAATAACACGCAGGGATGGGACTTCATTGTGGTCACCGACCCCGAGGTACGCAAAAAGCTTGGTGAACTCTTCTTGCCATTTGCCGAACGTGTTTCCAAGTTTCCCGACCCCGGCAACAACACCGACCGACGCACTTTGAAAGGTGCGCAAAACCTCGGCGCCAATATGGGTAATTTTCCCTGCATCATTTTTGTTTGTGGCCGCAATATTTACCCAGCCGACAACCCACGTGAATCGTTCATGTATTCAGCGGTATATGCAGCGAGCCAAAACCTCATTGTTGCTGCGCGTGCACTTGGCTTAGGTGCAGCGTTTACCACATTGCACGGAATGGTGGAAAAACAAATTCGCACCATCTTAAACATTCCCGATGAAATGTATATTGGCACCACAATTCCATTGGGTTACCCCGATGGCCCTGAAGGCCCCGTGTCGCGCAAAGACATTTCTGAGGTTGTGCACTACAACGGTTGGTAGTTGTTTAAGCGCCTGGCGCACTGAGCACTGTGCGTTCCATCTCTTCAGGCTCGCAGCCCGAGACGATGAGCAATTTACTAAAGCCGTGGAAGAGCGCTAGCCCAATTCCCATTTCGGCAATTTGTTCTGTGGTGAACTCTTTTTTCATCTCGTCTTGCACGTTCATGCCCGGAGCACCTTGTGCACCCAGAAATGCGTCGGCGAAAGCTAATGCAAGTTTTGAGCGTTGCGGCAAGTCGGTGTCGTTGTAGCCATCATCAACTTTCGCAACGTCACTCTCGACCATATTTTCTTGCTTCACGACCGTGAAGCGCACATTGCGTCAATAACCGCAATCGGTAATGCGGGCGTTGCGTAACCGTGTGGTTTCCTTCGTTACGTGGTCGAGTTCGCCACGTTGCCAAAATTCGGCATACAAGGTTGAAAATGCTTGTGCGAGTTGTGGTTGGTGCCCGAGAATAGAGCCGAACACTGAACGTGCTGTTGGGTCGACAGGGTCAAGACGTGGTGTGCTCGACATCAGGCCACCTTTTCCAATTTGCCAAAGCCGTCACATAGTGCAACATGAAAAAGCATCGCCAAAATATCGGGAGTAGAAAAATACTTTCTCAACTTCTCGAACTGCTCGTCGGTCACGCTGTGCACGTCGAGCACGAACTGTTCAGTAATTTCCAAAATGGCTTTTTCACCTTCTGAAAATTCGGGCGAGGAATACCAACTCTTCATTTTCTCGCCAAGAGCGCTTTCTTCGCGCTCTAGACCCAGCAATTGAGCAACTTGAAGTTCAATGAGGCTCGCGGTGCGACCTGGTGCAGTGTGGGCTGCTTGGCCTCGTAGCTCGTCGATGAAGGGGGCCAAATGTGTTTGGGCGCTGGCAATATCGGACGCATTCCACGCACCGTTGACCCATGAGTTGCGACCTTCATTATTTGCCACTAGACAAGCCTAGATGACTTCCACCACCCCCACTCTCGTTGCAGCAGCCGCTGCGCTGAATGCCTCGAAAATATACGGAAAAGACGACAGCGAGGTACGTGCCCTCGACGACGTCACAGTCGATTTTGCTGAGGGCCAGTTCACCGCCATCATGGGGCCAAGCGGGTCTGGCAAGAGCACACTCATGCATTGCCTCGCAGGGCTCGACACCCTCACCTTGGGCAAAGTGTTCATTGATGGCACCGATCTGTCGGGTCTGAATGACCGCGAACTCACTGTTTTGCGCCGTGAACAAGTGGGCTTTATTTTCCAGGCGTACAACCTCATCCCTACACTCACCGCGCTCGAGAACATCACGTTGCCACTCGACCTTGGCGGCGTAGATGTAGATGAAGCATGGCTTAATGAAGTCGTGAACGCAGTGAAATTGGAATCACGTCTGACACATCGCCCCAGTGAGCTTTCTGGCGGACAACAACAACGCGTAGCAGTTGCACGTGCACTTGCTAGCCGTCCCAAAATTATTTTCGCCGATGAACCAACTGGCAACCTCGACAGCAGGTCGGGCGCTGAAATTCTTGCCTTCATGCGTCACGCAGTGAATGACCTTGGGCAAACCATTGTGATGGTTACTCACGACCCGGTAGCTGCGGCGTATGCCGACCGCGTGGTTTTTCTTGCCGACGGAAAAGTAGTAGACGAAGTGAGCTCGCCAACAAGTGAGCAAGTTCTCGACCGCATGAAAAAACTCGGGTCGTAACGGTGCCATCACCTGTCATGCGCCTCACTATGCGTGGCGTCATAGCTCGTAAGTTCCGCATTCTTCTCACCGTATTTGCCATTGTGAGTGGTGTTGCATTTGTATCTGGCGCATTCATGCTCACCGATAGTGTGAAGATCGCTATCAACAGCCTCTTTGAGGAACTACGTGGCGACATTGCCTTGGAAGTGCGCGCCCCCATCGCCTTTGGTGATGAGGCCAGGGCTGAACGTGACACTGTTCCCGCTGCACTTATTTCTGGCATCGCCGCAGTTCCTGGCGTGAGTTCAGTTGAAATCAACATCACTCGTGAATCAACCATTGTGAAACCCAATGGCAAGCCGTTGAAAACTTCTGGTCCTGCTTTTGGTATTTCCTGGTTAGGACAAAATGGCTTAGATGGGCGCACCATTCTTGCCGGGCGCGAAGCACGGGGACCCAACGAAGTTGCCATCGACAGGGTCTCAGCCAAGCGCGCAGGCTATGTTCTGGGCGACACCGTTACCCTTGTTGGTCCTACTGGGAAACAGG
>JBAXNF010000138.1:0-4856 GCA_037133935.1 bacterium | reverse complement strand
GCCGAAGTAAATGGCAAAGTGCGCAACTATTTCCTCACAACGGTTGCAGAACTCAGCCGCACTTTTAACCCACACACCGACGAAGTGATTTTGCAGAAATAAAATGTCTGCTCCCGACACCGACCGTTTAGAAGTGTGGCGCGAATTCCTCATTTCCTATGGCGCCCTCGAGCGCATGCTCACGCGTGCCCTGCAAGAAGAATGCAATCTGGCCCTGCCTTGGTTCGAAGTGATGGAAGCCCTGCACGCCGCCGGCGGGCGTATGCGGTTTATGGAACTCGCCGAAAAAGTGATGGTGCACCCTTCCTCGCTATCGCGGCAGCTCGACAATATGGAAGACGCCGAACTGGTGGCCCGCGAGAAACTGAATGAAGAAGACGGCCGGGCGGTGACGGTGACCCTTACACAGATTGGCCGTGACGATTGGCGCACTGCCAGCGTTGTCTATTACCGCCTGGTGAAACGGGTTTTCACGAATCACCTCACAGAAACCGACGTCATTGCTATGCACCGTGTGTTCGGAAAGGTCCTTGAGGGCTAGGCTGACGAGGCTCACTTTGAGCATTTCGGGGAATATTTAATTGGAGGAATCATCGTGACAACCGCAGTAATTGTTGACGCAATTCGTACGCCACTCGGCAAGCGCAATGGCAAATTGCAAAACTGGCACCCAGTAGACCTGGCCGCCGAAACATTGAAAGCTCTCATCAGCCGCACCGGCATCGACCCAGCAGTTATCGACGACGTCATCATGGGTTGCGTCATGCAAGTAGGCGAGCAGGGTGTCAACATCGGCCGCAATGCAGTTCTTGCTGCTGGTTGGCCAGACAGCATTCCTGGCACCACCATCGACCGCCAGTGCGGTTCAAGCCAGCAAGCAGCACACTTCGCTGCACAAGGTGTTATCGCCGGTGCATACGACGTTGTTGTTGCTGCAGGTGTTGAAGTGATGTCACGCGTTCCAATGGGCTCGTCAATGGCCGACGGAAAATTTGGTTTCCCATTCGGACCAGCAGTTGCTGCTCGTTACGAATCAGAAGGTGGCCTTGTTGGCCAAGGCATCTCGGCAGAACTCATTGCCGACAAGTGGGGCATTAGCCGCGACGATATGGACGCATTTGGTGTGCGCTCACAGGAATACGCCGCACGCGCAACCCGCGAAGGCCGTTTTCAGGCTGAAATCTTGCCTGTTCTTGGCGCCGACGGCACCATGATGACCCAAGACGAAGGCTTGCGCGACACCACACGTGAATCGCTTGGCAAGTTGAAGCCATCGTTCCGCCCGCAAGAAGAAGGTGGCCGCGTTACTGCCGGTAACTCTTCACAAATCACCGACGGTTCGTCTGCAATTCTCATCATGAGCGAAGAAAAAGCAAAAGCACTTGGTCTCACACCACGCGCACGTTTTGTTGACTTCTCACTTGCTGGCGCAGACCCACGCTTCATGCTCACCGCACCAATTCCTGCAACACACAAAGTGCTGCAACGTGCCGGTATGAACATTGACCAAATGGATCTTGTTGAAATCAACGAAGCATTTGCATCAGTTGTTCTTGCATGGGAAAAAGAACTTCACCCAGACATGAACAAAGTGAACGTGAACGGTGGAGCAATTGCAATTGGTCACCCACTTGGTTGCTCGGGTGCACGCCTCATGACCACACTCTTGAACGAGCTCGAGCGCACCGGTGGTCGCTACGGCTTGCAGACCATGTGTGAAGGTGGCGGCATGGCAAACGCAACCATCATCGAGCGCCTCGGCTAAAGAAGTACCTCAAATGCCCTCCTTTGGCGCCGTTATTTGGTTTGCCATTGGAGGGCTTTTGTTTTTCTTCATTTGGAAAGTTGGCCTGGCCATGTTGAAGAGCATGACCATGTCGACCCCTCCGCCCCTACCTGCGGGCGAAATGCGCCGCATCAACGTGCGCTACCGCTGTGGCGTGTGCGGCGTGGAATTGCGAATGGTGATGGCTCCCGACGAAGACCCGCCACCGCCCAAGCACTGCTTGGAAGAAATGGAATTTGTCGCCCCTGTCTTTGACTAATCTCGATTATGAAATTCACCCGGGTTGTTCTGGTCGCCGTCATTTCCACATGTTCTCTTGTGGCAGTGTCCCAACCCGTACATGCAGCTGCAGAACCGACATTTGTCGTTGACCCGAATTTAACGTCAACAGATCAAACGTATGCCACGCAAATTCGCACTGCAATTACGAAGGCTGCAACGGAGTACGGCTACACGGGTTTCACCGCTGTGATCTATGCGCCAACAAGCGCCGGAGCAACGTGGGCGTATGACGAGGTAAATAGCATCTCGTGTCCACTGGGGTCAGCAGCAAGCATGTTGAGCGGAACAGCAACCGCCGACTCCTCTTTTGGTCGGTGCATGGTTTTTAAAGCGGTTGCTATTTCGTACCCGAATATGGCTAAAGATACAGAGTCGGTTGCCTATCACGAAATGTTTCACCTAGCGCAGGCCTCACGTGGTGGGCTGCGAGCACAGGGAGCACGCTTCGACGACATGCGTTGGATGTATGAAGGAACGGCAGAAGTTGCTGGCTATCAACCTCAAATTACCGATAAAAAACACACGCAGGAAGAGCTTATTGCGTTGATGCGTGTTGATGCAGTGAAAACAAGCAGCTCACTCACTCAGGTGAGCAACGCCTGGGTTGATGAATCAATTTTACTCGTGAGCGATGCTAGATACCGCAACAATGCCATGTACTCCCGTTCCTATCTTGCGGCGTATTACCTCACCACCATCAGCACGAAAGACAAAGTGATGAATGACTATTTCGTAGAAGCTGGAAGGGCGGGCGACCACGTAACTGCATTCAGCACCACCTTCGGAATGACGGTGAGTGAATATGATGCCAAGTTCAGCGCCTGGCTCACTGCTTGGACAGTGCCCACCACCACGACCACAACCACAACCACCACGACTACAACGACTACGTCAACAACAGTTGCGCCGAAATTGGCACCAACCGTGAGCTCGAAAAAAGCAGCGACTCTAAAATCGGTTGCTGTCTTTGGCAATATGACTGTCCCCGCTGGCGCCACGGTGACTGCAGTAGTCGCTTCTTCGTCAAAGACAATTTGTCGGGTCATTGGCGCCACGGTGAAGGGTATTAAAAAGGGAAATTGTCGAGTGGCAATCACGGTGAAGACAAAAACTGGGGCAAAGACCACACGAACGGTGGCAGTATCCGTTGCGGGCTAGCCAAACAGCAAAGTTTTCCCCAACTTGTGGATAACCCTGTTGAGAATGACATAGATGTAACTCCACCCCTGTGAATAACACGGGTGTTGTTACACCAGAGACATTTCCCTTACCCCGCAAAGGTTTTCTAGGCATCATTCAGTGTTCTAGGCGCCGTATGTCCCGCATATCGTGACGATCCGCACCGAGAATTTACCTCGATGACTACCCCTGTTTCTGTGGAAAACTCGCCTTTATCCACACATCGAAGAGGGAAATAGCCCATTAGGGGCTAAAACAGCCCGATCTATCGATATTTCGTGGCGGTGTACAAGCCACCAAGCACGCATGCAAGGCCACCAAAAAGGTACCAGTTGCTGCGCCCACCGGGTACTGCGCCCAGGTAGTAACACAAAATAACAAGGGCTCCGAAGCCAAGCAGAACGAACATCAAGATGGGCACCCACGGTGGGCTCACGTAGTAGCTCTTTGGCGTGGGCGGCGTATAGCGCGTGCTGGCATCAGGCGTATTCACGCCATGCATGCTCTTAGGGTCGGCATGGTCGAGATGATGTGTTTGGTGCAAGCCACCAGGCTTAGTGCCTTTAGGAGTTACACGACCACCGGTTTTGCGTTTTGGAGGAGCCACGAGAAAAGAGTGTAGGCGCAAAATGCCGCGCTTATTGCTTCGTCTGGATGGCAGGCTTAAGGCATGGCAAATTCTGGTGCCCCGGCCCGCGTGCTCGTCATCGACAACATCGACTCTTTCGTATACAACCTCGTCCAATATGCGGGCGAACTTGGCGCCGAGCCCATTGTTTTGCGCAACAACGAAATCACGGTGGAAGAAGCTCTCGCCCTTGCTCCCGACGGCGTATTGCTCTCGCCTGGCCCTGGCCGACCCGAAGACGCTGGCATTTTGTGCGCATCCATTTCCGCATTCGCCGGCAAGGTTCCCATCTTCGGCGTGTGTTTGGGTCACCAAGCCATTGGCCATGTGTTTGGTGGAAACGTGGTGCGCGCACCCGAGCTACTGCACGGAAAAACTTCAATGGTGGAACATCACAGCACCGGTGTGTTCACTGGCATTCCTTCACCTGTGCAAGCAACGCGGTATCACTCGCTCATTGTGGAACGTGCAACGTTGCCTGCATGTTTAGAAGTAACTGCAGAAACTGACGACGGCATGATTATGGGAATGCGTCATCGCGAGTTCGATATTGAAGGTGTGCAGTTTCATCCCGAAAGCATTCTCACAAACAGCGGTCATCAAATGATCGCAAACTTTCTCGCGCGCCTCTAGCGCAGCAATATCTCGGCGCGAATTGTTGCAATAAACGGTACATACGGCGCCGAGAACACTTGGTTAGGGGGTTGAGGTTGCAGGTGCAGGGGCAACAGTTGTTGGTGCTGCAACAGCTTTACCCACGGTGAGTTTCACCACCGTTGCTGGGTCGACCATCGTCTTGTATGGCACACCTTGCGAAATGACTTTGCCATCGTTCAACGAACCAGCAGGCACGTCGACATATGCAACTTCAACACCAAGACCACGAGTATTCAACGACACGCGAGCTTCACCTTCAGTGCGGCCTTCCACATCGGGCACTTCAACTTGTTGTGGGCCACTTGAAACATAAACGGTAATGGC
>JBAXNF010000137.1:0-4900 GCA_037133935.1 bacterium | reverse complement strand
GTTCCACAACAGGCAAGTGCTTGCTTCATTCTCGCCGTGGAAGACACCATGGCCGGCATCCTCAACTGGTACCGCGAAGAAGGAACCATCTTCAAAGGTGGCTCGGGTTCAGGTATCAACCTCAGCAACATTCGCAGCAGCTACGAGCACTTGCAAGGTGGTGGCACAGCTTCTGGCCCAGTGTCGTTCATGCGCGGTGCCGATGCGAGCGCAGGAACCATCAAGTCGGGTGGCAAAACACGTCGTGCAGCAAAGATGGTTATTTTGAACGTCGATCATCCAGATCTTGAAGAGTTCATCTGGTGCAAAGCAAAAGAAGAAAACAAAGCACGCGTTTTACGCGATGCAGGTTTCGACATGGACCTCGACGGCGCCGATGCGTTTTCTGTTCAGTACCAAAACGCAAACAACTCAGTTCGTATTACCGATGAGTTCATGCATGCTGTGAAAGAAGATCGCGATTGGGATCTTCGTGCAGTAGTCGATGGTCGCCCAGTGCGTACCTTGCGTGCCCGCGACTTGTGGCGCCAAATTGCCACCGCTTCATGGGAATGTGCCGACCCAGGCTTGCAGTTCGATACCACCATCAATAAGTGGCACACATCTGCAGCGTCGGGCCGCATCAATGGTTCAAACCCTTGCAGCGAATACATGCACATCGACAACTCTGCATGCAACTTGTCTTCAATCAACCTCTTGCAGTACCTCAGCAGCGACGACGTGTTCGATGTTGATGCGTACAAGCACACCATTGAAGTCATGTTCACCGCTCAGGAAATTCTTGTAGGTCGTGCCGATTACCCAACCGAAGCAATTGGAGTGAACAGCCTCAAGTTCCGTCAGTTGGGTCTGGGTTATGCAAACCTCGGAGCACTTCTCATGGCTCTCGGGTTGGCTTACGACTCACTTGAAGGTCGTGCTTGGGCAGCATCACTCACCAGCTTGATGACTGGCCACGCCTACGCCACCAGCGCACGCACAGCAAGTCGCATGGGGCCACACGCCGGCTTCGCAGAAAATGAAAAGTACATGTTGAACGTGTTGCGTATGCACCGTGATGCAGACCGCGAAATCGACAATGTCAACATTGTGCAGCCCGACCTCGTACTTGCTGCTTCGCAAGCATGGGACTCAGCAGTACGCGACGGTGAAGAGTACGGAGTGCGTAACGCTCAGGCCACAGTTTTGGCACCAACCGGAACCATTGGCTTGATGATGGACTGTGACACCACAGGCATCGAACCAGACCTTGGTCTTGTGAAGTTCAAGAAGCTTGTTGGCGGCGGAAACATGGTCATTGTGAACCAGACCGTGCCACGTGCTTTGAAGAACCTTGGCTATGAAGGTCCAGTGGTCGATCGCATCATTTCTTACATCGACACCAACAAGACCATTGTTGGTTCACCCGATATCAAAGCAGAACACCTTGAGGTGTTCGCTTGCTCAATGGGCGACAACACCATTCACTACGAAGGCCACGTGCGCATGATGGGAGCGGTACAACCGTTCTTGTCGGGCGCCATTTCAAAAACTGTCAACATGCCTGCAGAGGCAACAATTGAAGAAATTGAAGAGCTGCACATGTTGTCATGGGAGCTCGGCTTGAAGGCTGTTGCGGTGTACCGCGACAACTGCAAAGTTGGACAGCCTTTGTCAACCGCAAAGAAAGACGATGACTCCACCGACTCCGGTGCCGGTGCTGCAACTGCAGTAGTGGAAAGAGTCATCGAGCGCATCGTTGCTCAGCCAGTGCGTCAGAAGTTGCCACGCTCACGTCGTGGTCGCACCATTGAATTCCGCGTTGCCGATTGCAAAGGTTTTGCAACCATCGGCGAATACGAAGATGGTCGTCCGGGTGAATTGTTCCTCACAGTGTCAAAGCAGGGAAGCACCTTGTCGGGCATCATGGACGCCTTTGCCAAGAGCATCAGCTACGGCTTGCAGTACGGAGTTCCACTGCGTGCATTCGTTGAAGCATTCACCAACATGCGCTTCGAACCAGCAGGCATGACCGACGATCCAGACATTCGTATTGCATCGTCCATCATGGACTACTTGTTCCGTCGCTTGGGCTTGGAATACCTCACCTACGACGAGCGTGTAGAACTCGGCATCTTCAGCCGTGACGAGCGTTTGCAGCCAACATTGCCAGGTGTCGACGAAACTGTCGTCGAAACCAGCAGTGGCAACGAAATGGTTCAAGACCCAAAGACCATTCCTTCTGCCGGTGAACTTGCCGCGCAGATGAGTGCGGGTCTTGCCCCGCTTGCACCAAGCACCGACCACTCACCAGCACAAGGCATCCCACGCGTCATTACGCACAGCGATGCTCCAATGTGCATGCAGTGTGGTGTGCAAATGCAGCGTGCCGGCTCATGCCATGCTTGCCCGTCATGTGGCAGCACCTCTGGCTGCAGCTAACCCCTGAAGTGTTCTCGGCGCGGTATGTCCCGCATATCGTGACGTTTCGCGCCGAGAAATAACGAAGTAAAAAACTAAAACGTAAGTGGCCCCGGGAATTTTCTAGGGGCCACTTTTTTTGTTTGCAAGTTGAGAACATCCGACAGATCTATTCGGTTACAGTTTTGTTAATGAGTTATGAGAGTGGACTTTGCAATGCATGCGGTGGACCCATCGATGGCTTCTCTGTTGATGATCTTTGTCCGCATTGCGGCTTGGTAATCGAACGAGAAGATGAATGATTGATTCCCAATTCCACGTACGCAAAGATAGCCGACGTCAAATAACCAGAAACATAGACAGGTACGGGGTGACTGTCACCCGTGGATCGTGTCATGATGTTTTAAGGCGATAAGGGAGCAGGCATGAAAAAATTACTATTGGTTATTGCCTTAGTCGTGATTGCTGCATGCAGTAACAATGGTTCACGCGCAGAAGGAACAGGACTGCATGATTTAGCAGCATCTCAGGCGCAACGAGAAAATGTCGAGCCGAGCAATGCAGCTATGACTGCCGCAAACATGAAAGGCGTGGCTGTCGCCCAAGCGGCAGCTCTCACCGGTGCAGAGGTGGGTTGTGCAGCGCTGGCGCAAATGGTGGCACTCGCACAAGAGGCGGCGCAGACAGGCGGCGAGATACAAGATGCATCTTGGCTTGCAGAATGGAAGACCGTACGCGAACTGTGAGGTGACGTCGGGTTTTTGACGAGACTGACTGCCGAGTGGTCGGGGTACGGTGAAACAATGGAAGCGAAAATTCTGACTTGGAACTTGTGGTGGCAATTCGGACCATGGCGTGAACGTCAACCCGCAATTTTGTCGGTACTTCACGAACAAGATGCCGACATTATTTTCCTTCAAGAAGCGTGGTCGCAAGAGGGTAAACCTAGCCAGGCTGAATGGCTTGCAGGTGAGTTGGGCATGTTTGTTGCCCCAACAGATGATTTCCGAATGGATGGAGGTGTCAGTTTAGGAAACGCAATATTGTCGCGTTGGCCGATTGTGTCTTCACATGTTCATCAATTGCCAGACTCAACAGGAGCGCCTGGTCATCGACGCGCAATGTCCGCCATGATTGATACACCGCAAGGTCAAATGTGGACGGTGTGCACGCACCTAGACCATCGATTCGATGCTTCACGGACGCGGATGGCTCAGTGCGAGGCACTATGCGAAATCGTTGATCAGCTTCGGGTTGATCCGGAAAATGAAATGCCAGTACTGATGGCCGGTGACTTCAACTCAGTTCCAGACTCAGACGAAATTCGCATGTTGACAGGTCGTCGTGAGCCAGCCGTTGAAGGTTTGGTCTTTACGGATCTGTGGGAAGTAGCTGGTGAGGGTGACGGGTACACGTGGCGTCGTGGTAACCCGTATCTTGTTGACGCAAAGTGGCCAAATAGAAGACTTGATTACTTGTTTGTGTCGTGGCCACGTCAGAAAACTATTGGGAACCCATCGAGCATTTGGCTGGCGGGCGTAGAACCAGTTGACGGTGTGCAGGCAAGTGACCACGCTGCTGTGGTTGCCAATATTTATTTAGGCCAAGACCCGCATTAAAGAATTGCGTTAGTTGCTTCATTGAGACCGTGCTCATAAGCAGATAACGCTATTTCTTTGTCAAAAAGGTGTTGGGGAAGCGTCGCAATATGCGATGTTGATTCCTTTGGCGCAAAAAGCAAAATACGCCCTGCGTACTTCTCTTGCCACTCTTTTATCTCGCGTCGCATTTTGCGTTCCACAAAAGAGCCAAACGGGCCGAACATAGCGCCGGCAAGTGGGGCAATAACAACGAGAGTTTCCGATGGGTGCGCCCAGTCGACGCTCACGCCGGAGCGAACGCCTCCATCAATGTAGAAATGTTTGCCAAGTTTCTGAGGCGCGAGTAAACCAGGAACTGCTGACGATGCTGCAACAAGTGATGACAATGGGAAATCAGAAGCACTGAGTTGGGTTCGTCGTAATTGGGGAAGTTGGCAGGCGACAACGTGCACCAACGCATTATTCGATTTTCCAAATACCTTTTCTGCTGAAGCAGCAAGTACCCCAGATTTCGGATTAGGGAAACGTGGAACGGGAAGTGCGGCAACCGCACTAAAGGGAACACCTAATGCAGTTGCGGCTGCAACCCAAGAACCTGCAGAAGTTCCCAGCATCGGGCTTGTCGTTAGGTCAATACCTCTCGTGCGGAGACCATCAACCACGCCCATTCCATACCCGATGCCGAAGAGACCACCGCCACCGAAGACACCAGAGAAAGCTGGTGTGGTATTCAACTTGATTTCTCGGCGCAGTTTGTTGCGATATGCGTGACGTACGGCGCCGAGAACACTCCTGTTAGTTCCAGGCGCAGGGCATGCGCTTGATGCCGTTGATGAAGTTGCTCTGCAACATTGATGGCTCACCAGTAATGCGCATCTTGGGAAGGCGACGTCGAATTT
>JBAXNF010000136.1:0-4989 GCA_037133935.1 bacterium | reverse complement strand
AGCGCTTCTTGTGACGATTCCTCAAAAATGGTGCTGAAGAATTGCGACCATGGAACGCGCACAACAATGGCAAGTAGTGGCAGTGAAATAAAAATCACGCACGCCACGGCGAGCGCGGTGAGTCCACGGGGTGCACTTAATTGCGAGCGTTGTTGTTTCATGGGCTTTGGAACCCATAGTCATTCAGAATTTTTTGCCCGTCACCCATCACGAAATCAATGAATGTCTGTGCAGCTTTTCGTGCGGTTGTTGAAAGTTCATTGAGAGTGGCAATGGGGTAGTTGTTGACAATGTTGATGTTTGCATCAATAGGCACGGCATCAAGTTTTGATGCGTTAGCCAAGGCATCGCTGACATAAACAATTCCGGCATCTGCTTCGCCACTGGCAACTTTCTGAGTGACGCCACTAACACTTGTTTCCCAGCTGCGAGGCTGTACATCTACGTTTGATCGCTCCAGTATTTGAGCGGCATATTTTCCACACGGTTGTGCAAGATCACATAGAACAGTTCGTATTTTCTGTGAAGTAAGGTCGCTCACACTTTTAATGTTGAGTGGGTTTCCTTTTTCAACAACAAGTGCAAGTGTGTTGGTAGCAATAGTGGTAACAGAGTCTTTGTTGACATTGCCATTTTCCACAAGGTCATTCATTTGCTTGTCATCGGCAAAGACAACTACATCTGCTGGGGCACCCTGCTTTATTTGCTCAACCAATGTGGCACTTCCCGCAAAGTTCAGAACAAGGTGAATGTCGGGTTCTGCACTTTCAAAGGTCGCCGCAATAGAGGTCATCGCGGTAGTCAGTGAGGCAGCGGCATAAACGTCGATATTCACTTTGCTATCGCTGCGACCACAAGCAGACAATGTGCATATGAGCCCGATGGCGCTCGCCATCACCACACATCGACGCAGTAATGAGGTGGGGGCCATCGCTTCAGGCTATTAGTTCATTATGAACTATCTGATAGTTCAATACGTGATATAAACAGGTATGGAATCCGCACAAAACCTCCAGTTGTCACTTATTGAAGCAACGTGCCTTGCTCTTATTGACCAAGGGGCAACACATGGGTACGACATCGCAAAGAGGTTTCACCCCGATGGCGACATTGGTGAGGTCTTCACGCAAACAAACCCTGTGGTGTACCGCGCATTGAAATCGCTTGAAGCTGCACAGATGGTGAAGAGCACCGACGCGCTTGGTGTGCGTAAGCAACTGAAGTTTGCACTGTCGGTGACAGAAGAAGGTGGTCGCGTTTTACAGGGTTGGCTAAATGCCCCAGCAGTACATATACGCGATTTACGCACTGAATTCTTAGTGAAATTACATCTGCGAGAACTAGCGGGTATGAAGCAAATAAAATTCATCTCTCTACAACGAGATGCTTTAGACCAAGTGTTGTCGCGTTTGCTTGCTAACCCATCACGAAGCGCAGTGGCTATTTGGCGGCGGGAACAAGCACGAGCCGTTGCGCGTTTTCTCGATGAACTTGCAGGTGAAGAAGATCCTTCTACAACCAACGCAGATCGTGAAGACACTTTGCAGCTCAGTGCCCGGAATCAACTTCGAGCAAAAGTGATTTCAGTGAAACATGGGGGAGTTCTTTCCACGGTGAAATTAGAGCTCGACCCAGGCCAAACCATGACGGCAACCATTACGCGCGAAGCCACCAATGCCCTGGCCTTGGCCCCGGGTACGGAAGTGCTGGGATTATGTAAAGCCACAGATGTGCTGGTTGCCCGCTCCCTCAGCTAATAAATATAAAGGTTTGCCGACTATTGAGAACATTTCAATGATGCGCTAAGTTTTAGTTGAAATTCTTTCACCGTGAATTTCCATTGATATTTCTTGGAGGAAATATATGTTGGCTCATCGTATTAAGGCCACTATTGGCGCAATAACAACAGTTGGACTCTTGGGCCTCTTTGCCCTGCCGAGTGAGGTGCATGCTGCAGCTGTTGTGGTCACCGTCTCTGATGCTTCGGGAACAGTTCCAGGAGCTTTTGTCGCGTTAGTCAACGGAACAACGAAGGAAGCAATTGACGCAGCCATCACTAACGCGAGTGGCGTCGCCAATTTAGATTCAGGGTCTACTGCACTCACTGCCACAAAGCTTGTTGTGTCGAAACCTGGGTATGCCACCAACGGCGTGTCGTCTGTATCTGCAACAACGGCAGTAACGCTCACCGCTGTAACAACATCTGGCTTGCGATTTGCCAATGCGTATGGAGCCCAAGTGCGCAACGTCGCAGCCGATGGCGACTCTGGTGTTTTTTATGCGACAACCGACAACAACCCATCGGTATGGCGTACCACTGACTATGCAGGAACATGGGCACCAGTTCCCACTGTTGCTGACAGTACGACGGGTTTGCCACAAGTTCAGGCAAACGTTGTCACCACATCGGGATACGCCGGTGAAGTAGCAGTTGGACTGCAAAATGGTTTGTACTACTCCAAAGACTACGGAAACACATGGACCGCACTTGCTACAACAGGTAGTTTCGGATCCATTCTCTGGGGTCACTCTGGAACGTCGTCGTATCTCTTTGCAAAGAATGGTGCAACGTGGCAAGCAGCTGTGATGAACGTCGATACTCCTGCACTATCGAACTGGACTGTTCCATCAGGAATGGATGCGAACGGTAAGTGGGCTATTGCTAATGGTATTTCTACCAGTAACAAAATATTTGTTGGTGCTTTGCCTTCTGCGACAGGACAAAACCTGCAACTTGCGGAACTGGCACCAGGCGCAACAAAAGTTGCTGACATTACTGGTACGTCAGGAGCTGTTGCTGGTTTAAGTGCAACAGCGACGAACTCGGGAGACCTTCTCATGATGTCCACCCAGGGACAAGACTTTGTCTCTGCATTTGTGGTGTATGACCGTGAAGGAACCGGAAACAGCACTACGGGAACTTTGAAGGTTGGATATAAAGCAACATCTGGAGCAACTCTGCTGCCAAGTACTGGTCTCGCCGGAACTTCCGATCAAAATTCATTGAGCCCATGGACAGCCTCGTGGACCAATATAAGTCAAAGTGGCCAATCACAATGTGGTGAAAATGAAACCACTGCGGTGGGTTCCATTGCTAATTTGGCGCCAGCGAGTGGTGCATTGTCAAGTTTCAAAGTGGTGGGAACCATTCGTGGTTGCTTCTTTGCGTTCAACACAAGTGGGGCATCAGCAAATTACGCTAACCAATCTGGTGCTGCTGTTGCGCAAGACAAGGTTGCCGTATTGCCAATGGCCGGTGCAAACAACAACACGGGCTTTGTCTTCGACGCTGGGTTTAACTTTTCAGACAACATGGTGGGCATTTCCGGTGACGGGCAATTTGGTCTGCGCAAGTCGGCAAGCATGGCTGCTCCTTCCTATCGTCCAAGTTTTGGACCAGCAGGAGCCCGCAGTGTAAATGAGTTCATCGCATCGCAAGCAGGCGCAGGCAAAGGTGCAGACTCGGGTGGCATTGCTGTGAATGGAATGGTTGGTGCAGTAGTGCGCGACACGGTGTATTCACCCAATGTCACCGATGGAAGTACCTATGTGGTTTCCACAAGTGCCACTGGTGGTAGTCGTACGTTGCTCACCACCGATAGCGGCGCATCATTTAGCACCCTTGGCGCAGGTGGTAGCGACAGCGTTGATTGGTGGAATGGTGCAAGTGGCAAGCAATGGATTGCTGCTGGATACGCATTGAATTCTAAGCAATTCTTCCGTACAAAAAATTTCAGTACAGCTACAGGAACGGGTAAAACGCAAATGGGTGAAGAGCTAGCAGCTACTGCTGCTGCTCGTGAAAGTAAAACCGATGCCTCCTTGAGGTTTGCATTTGACGACACTGCTCCAATACCTTCCGGGTCAACTTGCTTTGGGTTGCAAGACTTCATTTATGAATCTGGAGTGGACTGTTCATCGGGTCAATCCACTAATGAGGTGTCCATGACAGCGATGGCAGGAGTCGCTGGCACCGACGCAATGCTTGTTGCTATAAGTAAAGGTCAAGAAAATAGCGGTACAGGAACACTTGGTGTTGTTGGCTTGACGGCCGATGCCACCTCTAGTGGCGCCACAATTGCTGGTGTGAGGTACTTCGGTTCAGAAGTCTCGGCAAGTGGTGTCACCACGGGTGCAACTAACCAATTTGGCGTAAGCAAGTCATCTACGTATACGGGCATTATTAATGCAATTGCATATTGCCCAACGGGGTCGGCAACTCAAGTTGCTGATAAGGCATTCATCGCTGTGGCTGGCAAGGGCATTTACGTGCTCAGTGGAGTGAGCACGTCAACACGTACTCATGCGGCTACCAGTACCACAACGGGAACGTATAAAGACCTGAAAGCCGACTGCGACACTGGAATTATTGTTGGTGTTACATCTGATGGCCCTTCGCTCTCGCTCGACGGTGACAAGTTCATTGCAGTGAAAACACCTGCGGCAATTCCTGCAAACAATGCAACAGCCGTTGATGTTCAAGCAGACAAAACTACTGGTGAAGTAACTATTGTGGAAGGCACTCAAAATTCAAGTGTGATTGCAATTTCTACAACCTTGACTAAATTGGGAACAACGGGGGCAGCTGTAGCCGGTGGAACTGCGAAGACGCCTACGACTCAGATAACACTCGATTCCACTGAAGCCCTTTCTATTAACGAAAGCTCTAAGGGGCGAGACACAGGCGCTGTTGCCGACGTTGAACTTCCACCTGCATCGGGCGACAAAGTGGGTGCAGCAAGCGTTCGTGCACTTGGGCTCAGGAAATTTGCGGCGTCATTGCCGATGTCGGTAGGAACTGGTGGCGGAGCCTTTAAGGCAACAACGAGTGGAGGCGCTACGGGAACTCCTGGAGTCGGCGGAACAACTCCTGGCGCAGGTACGCCTGGCGTTGGCGGAACAACTCCTGGCGCAAATACCCCTGGAGTTGTAGTACCAAAAGTGGTGTCGGTGAAGAAGGGCAAAACAGTTTCTGTGACTTCTGCACTG
>JBAXNF010000135.1:0-5014 GCA_037133935.1 bacterium | reverse complement strand
CCGTTGCGTTGTCGGTGAGCGAATGTGAATAACCCGCATCAATGAGTGCTGGTAAGAGAAAGGGGTTAAATGCTCCGTTGGTTGCACGAAATGCTTCAACTAGATAGTGGAGCAGCAGTGCGGTGTCGTCGGAAACCGAAGTCCAAGTGGAATGCAGTGCTGTGTTGAGTTGTGACACTTCACTTGTTGAGATGAACCGACTCCAACGGGCCTCTAGCTGAGCGAGGCGAACTTGCGCCACCGACATGAGATGTTCGAGTTCAGCTTCACGTTCTGCCACCACTATCACACGTGCAGTATTTCCCATGGCGGGAAACACTGCCGTACGTATTGGGTGGTGAACGTTACTTTGATCCACCGCTGTTGCTGACAGTCTTGCTTTGTGGTGCTTGTAACTGCACTGGAGTAGGGGCTGGGGCTGGAGCAATAGTGGCAACCGGTGCTGGTGCTGCAGTTGCTACTGGTGCGGTAGCTACTGGAGCAACAACAGGAGAAACCACAGCTGAAGTGCTGGTGTTGCTCGCCTGCTTGATCGCTACAGCCACTGCTTGCGCAGTATGGGCGGCAACCGTTGGTGCAGTTGCGCTTCCCAGAGGTGTTAACTCTTGGGTTGGAGTCACCAGTGCAACAGTTTGCATCTGAGACACGTTTTGCTCAGTTGCCACTGGTGCGCTTACTGCCTGTGTAGGAATTTGTTCTGCAGCTGCGTAAGCGGCTGTCATGGCAAGTATTGCTGTTGCTGTAATGCCGGTCGACAAGATACGAGCTGATTTAGCTACGTGGCGCTTGCGCCGAATGAGTGGGCGATTAGTCATCGTCGTTTTCCCTTTCCTTGTGGTTGCTATCTTCAACACGTCGTGGGGGAGCTGGCCGTTCGTCGCGTTCGTCTTCATCTTCGTCGTCACGTGATGGTCGAGGTGGAAGATTTCCACTGGCAGGGTTGCCCACTGCCGCAACAATTTGACCGTTGATGAGTCGAGCAGAGAATTCGATGGTGCGTGTTGGGGCTGCCAAGGTGATGCGTACATCGTCACCATCGTGGCTATAGGTGTTGGTCACTTTGTAAAGAGAACCAGGTGTAACTACAACACTCTTCACGGTGAGGGTTCGCCCATTGAGGTTCAAGGTGATGACAGCGATGTCTTCAACTTGGAAAGCCTTCTCGACAGGAGCTGGGGGGCCAGCCACTGTAGAAGGGGGAACACTTGGTGTTGGAGCTGCCACCGATGTGGTGGGTGCAGCTGATGTGCTGGGAGAGTCGGCCACGGTTGTTGTGGTTGGATCGACGATGACATCGGCCACGCCTTTGGCTTGCACCGCTGGGTCTGTAGCCGCATCGAAATTTCCTAAGGGGGTCACGCCGCCATTGACGGTGTTGAGGCCATCAGCGGAAACTGTTGCAGCAAGTGCAGGGGTTCCGCGAACGGTCGAAGAGTCTTGTAGCACTGAAGAGTTCAGTGCGAGGGCGGAGCCGCCGGCAAGAAGTACACCAGCGACGGATAGTGATGTGGCAATTCCTGATTTCATGTAACTCACCATAGGGAAGTGATTTCTCATGGACGGCGAGGGAATATCCAAGAAACGTCCAAGATTTTGTCCATTGTCAGAAAAACCGAAAATTCGGTCTCAGGTAGGCGACAATGGCAACGTGAAAGTCCTTCTTGTTGAAGATGATCCCTCTATTGCGTCTGTTGTCAGCCGCGGACTTAGTGATGCAGGCTTTGGGGTAGAGCACGTAGGCAATGGAAAAGATGCCGTCGCCGCGCAGGGTTATGACTTCGTATTGCTCGATCTGGGTCTGCCCGATATGGATGGCTTCGATGTATGTAAAGCCATTCGCTTGAAATCGCAAGTGCCCATCATCATTCTCACGGCACGTAGTGATGAATTCGATCGCGTAGTTGGTCTGGAGCTTGGCGCCGATGACTATGTGGTGAAGCCATTTGGTATGCGGGAATTAGTTGCGCGTATTCGTGCGGTATTGCGTCGTGGTGGAATAGATCAGGGAAGTCACGACACAACAATTGTTGTTGGCGCTCTCAGCGTCGATGAAAAAACACGCCGCGCAGTAGTTGATGGCAATGAGTTGGCTCTTACTCCGAAAGAGTTCGATTTACTTGCCTACTTGGCGGCTAGCCCCGATGTTGTTCATCGCCGTAACGATATTTTGGAACACGTGTGGGATACAGAGTGGTATGGCCCCACGAAAACGCTCGATGCGCACGTTGCTGCATTGCGTAAGAAACTTGGCAACCAAGAGTGGATTGAGGCAGTACGTGGCGTGGGCTTTCGGTTGAAAGACCCTGCATAGTGAGGCGTCGTTTAGTTCTGGCAGTTGTTGGTCTTGTCGCAATCATTCTTGTTGTTCACGACATTCCATTGCGCAGTCATCTGAAGCGCGTTGAACAAGACCGCGTCATTACCGCACTAGAGCGCGACGCGTTTACTTTGGCTGCAAAGTCACAGCAACTGCTGGCAAGCGAATCGCCTAGTACTGAAGCAACGCCCAATGGTGTGAGTTTGTCAAGCCTTGTAAATGACTACGAGACAATGAGTACTGCAGATGTGCTCATTGTGAGTGGAGCAGGGGCCGTGGAAATGGCGTCTGATACAACCATTCTTGTCGGCACCTCATTTCTCAATCGCCCGGAAATCGCTTCTGCATTATTGGGCAATTCCACAGTGGGTGTTCGGCGTTCTGAAACCTTGAATGCCGACTTGGTATATGCAGCAGTGCCTGTGCTTACTTCCGACTCGGTTATTGGAGCAGTACGACTCACGTATCCGAAATCTGTTGTCGATGCGCGAGTGGCTTCGCGATTGAAGGGAATCTTGATAGTCGCTTTAATTTCACTGCTCATGGCATTTGTTGCTGCACTCATTATTGCCTCGAGCGCAGTTCGCCCATTACGTCGTCTCAAGGAACGAACGGAAGAAATTGCCGATGGTAACTTGTCGGCGCGTGCGGAAGTTGAAGGTCCTCCTGAAATAAAAGAACTTGCAGTGTCGTTCAACGAAATGGCGGCACGAGTAGAGAAGATGCTCGCCGAGCAACGTGGCTTTGCAGCCGACGCGTCGCATCAGCTGCGCACACCGCTCACGGCGTTACGACTGCGCATTGAGCAGGCGCAAATGAGTGCCCTAAAGCCCGAGGTAGGTATTGAAGTACTGAACGAAGATCTTGAAGCGGCGTCAGGTGAAATAGAGCGCCTACAGCGCTTGGTAGAGCAGCTTCTTGCGTTGGCGCGCACAGAAAAAAAGAATGTGCTCGTCGATGTCGATGTTGCTGCTGTTATTCAAGGGCGACTTGAAATGTGGAATAGCCTTGCCGAAGAACGCAATGTGATGCTGCAGTTCGCCGTTCCAGAGAAAATATCCGTGAGGGTAATTGATGGCAGTTTGGAACAAATTCTCGATAACTACATTGACAATGCTCTGGATTATGCACCTGAGCATTCCGCTATCTCGCTAGAAGTAGAAGTATCTGAGCGCGAAGTAAAACTCTCGCTGGCAGATGAGGGGCCTGGTATGCCAGAAGAGGCTCGTCAACATGCCTTCGACCGTTTCTGGCGCGGAGCGGAAAGCCAGAATCGACCCGGTGGAAGTGGCCTTGGCTTATCTATTGTTTCCCAGCTTGCTGCAGCAAGTGGTGGAACAGTTGATCTCGCACAAAACATGCCCACAGGGCTTGTTGCTTCAGTGTCGCTACGCAAATCTATGCCGATTAAGTAGTCACTTCAGGGAACACTCATCGAGAAGTTCGCTATAGCGCGTGACCATTTTGTCACTATTTGTTATTTCATCAATGGTGAATTCGGTATAGAGCGCTGTAGACACACATTCGGCATCGGTGTTTTCTTCAGAGCGCATGATGAAGGCCATGTCGCTTGAACGCCCGAAGATTTGTGTCGTGTCTTCTGAGGTGGGGAGCGAATGTTTCACTTTCGTTCCCGGGTCGCACGCCGTTATCGCAACATGGTCACCAACTTCTTTCACCTGCGCATCCGCGAGAGTGGAGATCTTCGACCATGTTTTAAAAGCTGCTGAAATTTTTTGTGTTCCAGTGCTGGTTGAGCCAGCAATATTCACGGCAACACAAAATTTTCCTTTACCGCTCTTATTTTGTTCGCGGTATGCGGTGTAATAACTATTGCCCCACATGTCGCTCAATTGGAGAGCTGCGGGAGCACCAAGTGCTCTTGCCAAAATAAAATAGATATCGAGTTGATTCAACTGGTCGCTCATTGCGTATTCGTTTTTGCTCGGAACTTCAGGTACCTCAATTTTGGTAGGAGTTTCTCCGGCGAAGTACTTTGACGGCAAAATGATTTGCGCAAGTGAGTGTGGCTGTTTCTTAAGGAATGCATTGGTCACGGCCTGCGGACCTTTTTTCTGCAATGCAGCAACAAACGTTGGGCCAAATACATATGAGGCCGATTGCTGGGCGCTGAGAATTTCTGGAACCAATTGGACCTTTGGGTCAGAAGATGAGGTGGTGTCTTTTTGATATTCCTCAAGTTCTTTGTCATCAAAATTCTCTTCCACATATTGGTTCTCTGCGGAATTGGCATGACCCTCAATAAGGGCTGTCATAGCGGTCGACTCTTCGGATGAAGTATGGCGACGGTCCATACGGGCTAGTCCAAATTCTTGGTCTTGCAGAGCGTGGGTGAGTTCGTGCACTACAACTGCTCGCAGCGAGGCCGAGAGTTTCCCGCCTTTCAGCGCTTCTGCGTCGCTGCGAATGACCATCTCGCGATCTGAAGGTGAATAGTAAGCAAGAGTATTTCCCGAGCTGAGATTATTGAGTGCGCTGAATGCATCAAATGAGCCATTTGCCAAACCAAGTGTGCGCAACAGTGCACTGAAGTCGGTGTAGCTCTGCTTGTCGTCTTTAGAAAGGTCTGCTGCGTCGCTCACCACAAGTTTGTTGAACTCTTTGTCGTTTAAAAACCGAGCACTGACCGGGTGCTGAAAGTTGTAACCCGTTTGCTTCTCAACAAAAGATGCAAGC
>JBAXNF010000134.1:0-5101 GCA_037133935.1 bacterium | reverse complement strand
TCAAGTCGGGTGCTGTGCGTAAAAAGAAATCTGTGGTGTGGGTCTGTGGTGTGGTGAAAAGCAAAAAACTGTGGCTTGCTACGTCACCACTGCCACCTGCAGTGTTGCAAGCAACTGCAGTGGTAGCACCTGGTGTTTCTGAACCGGTACCTGTTTTAGAGTCAACTGAGGTTGCAACTCCTTCACGACCAGTGGTGGCTGACAACAATGTGTTAGCAAACCCGACTATTGCTGATGAAGCACCCGTAACAGCACCAGTGACTATCGCAACGGTTCCGTCAGCACCGCCAGTCGCACCTACTTCGTTCAAAGTGGGTGATAAGGGTCCTGGCGGCGGCACAGTTTTTTATGTTGCCTCTTCTAGCTTTACCTCTGCTGCTCCGTGTGGCACTACATGCAAATATCTTGAGGTTGCCCCTAACACGTGGTCTGGCGACACCGCTGATCCACAGAAAACGTGGGCGGTCAGTGGGCACCAATCGTCTGATGTCACCTCAATTGCAAACGATTCTTTGAACGACTTCAAGAACCCCTCGGGAATCGGTCTCGGCTATCAAAACTCTCAAGCAATTATTATTAATAACGACAACATTGCAATGGCTGCAGGGGCGGCTCGTGCATATGATGGCGGTTCACAGTCGGACTGGTATTTACCCACAATGGCAGAGCTCAATTTGCTTTGTCAGTGGGCAAGAAATGTTGTTCAAGACGTTACAACTGAGTGCAAGGGCGGAATACTCAATACCGGCACAGGCATCAATGGTGGTTTTTCTGGCCTCTATTGGAGTTCGTCTGAGGTCGGCGAGGAAACCGCGGGGTTCCAAGACTTCAACCCGGGGAACCAGGGCTACTCCGGCAAGATGAACAGGTACAGGGTGCGTCCGGTGCGGGCTTTTTCTCCAACCACACCGTCAGCACCCGTGACTATCGCAACGATTCCGTCGACGCCGGCGGTGGGTGCTGCGTTGACTCCAGTATTTGAAACCCCAGAAGCAACGGCTGATGGTTTCACGGTGCAGATCAGTAACTACGACTCGAGCTACACATGGGCCGGTACGGCAACCGCATCGGGCAAAGTATCAATTGATAATACGGGTTTGGTCACGGTCACCGGCGTGGCAGATGGAACGAGTTCAACGGCGACCATCACAAACATTAAACGAAACACCGTCGGTGGCACGAACACAGTCATGGCGACTTCGCTTCTGGTCATGAGCATGGTGACGGTTGACAATGCTGGCAACGCCGCTGACACAAAAACCGGCAGTGTGTACGGTGCTGTATCGTACTCGTACCAGATCGGGGCCTACGACGTGACAGGCTCGCAGTACACGGCGTTCTTAAATGCCGTAGCCTCGACTGACACCTACGGCCTCTACAACAAAGGCGCCCAAATCAGTCGCTCAGGCACACATGGCACGTACACCTACGCCATTGAGAACGGCACGGGTCAACGCCCGATCACGCATGTGAGCTGGTTTGATTGTGCGAGGTTCGCCAACTGGATGAGCAACGGCCAGCCGAGAGGCGGGCAGACCAGCACGACCACAGAAAATGGTGCGTACAACGTGAACGGTGCCACTACAGGCAATGCCGTGCAAAAAAACGCCACAAACCCGAATACGGGCTCAGCTCCGAGATTCCGAATACCGACCGAAAACGAGTGGTACAAGGCGGCGTATTACTCGCCCAATTACGGTGGTACAGATGTTGGCGGCTACTACACATATGCCATGCAGAGCGACAACGAACCGGGAACCATAATCGGCAGCGGTGCCAATCAGGCCAACTACAAAGATGCCATCGGATCCACAACTGACGTAGGCGCGTTTTCTGGCAGCGGCAGTTTCTACGGTACGTTCGACCAGAGCGGCAACGTGTATCAGTGGACCGATGGGGATGGACAATATTTCTCGTCTCGTCTGCTCCGGGGCGGCTATTACGTCGATAGTAGCTACAACGTGTCGTCCTCGTCTCGCGTTAACCACCTCCTGTCGGACGAGTTGAGCCTCTCCGGTTTTCGCCTCGCATCCTGATGCGTTGAACTTGGACTTTGCTGGTGGTCAGACGATTTCGAATGCGGTGATTGCTCCGGTGTCGTCTGATGGTTATGTGTGTTTCAGTGTGTATGGAAACACTGAACTGATCCCTTAGACACTAAAGTTTCGGAAGCCTGTGAGCGATGTAAGGTAATTCGGTGTCTGAGGCTCCGAAACTAAAAATCCGTCGCACCTTGGTGATGCTGTTCATCTTGTCGCTGTTGTCGGTCGGTGCCTATGTGGTAGAAACACTGTCTGCGTTCCTGTTCGCCCTGATTCCGTTGGCTTACACCATTCCCGCCTTTATTTGGCTCGTTCGGCTCGAGCCTGAACCCCGTGCGATGTTTGCGTTTCTCCTACTCGGGCACATCGTGCTTTTCGTCATCGTCGTGCGACGCATGCGACGTGCGGAAATTGAACTGGTCCGCAGCCGAGTGCAGCAACTTGCCTTCTCACACAATTTGTCACCAGTGGAATTCGACGCCTATGGCAACCTTCGCGCCACTCGGCGTCTGCGCCGAGGACTCGCACGCAAGGATCGCCCGGCGTTCGACGAGCACCGCGTGATGCTTACGAAACTCGCGTTGCGAGAGCAACAGGTATAGGAGGATATATGGGCGCAATGGCGCGAAACCTGTGGAGGGTCACCGAGCCTTTCCACCAGCTGGCTTATCGCTCTCCGGAGGCTGTGGCGGCCTATGAGGCTATTGGTCTTAAAGTAGGCCCACATCAGTATTTTGCTAGCCGTCTAGCAGCGGCTGGGGAAGTAACCCATGGGGTAGCCGTGGCGTTGTTGTTCGGCTTTGCGCCCGACTACGTTGCCCAGGCCATTCCTGAGGTGTGGAACATTGTTGACGCGAAAACAGTAGTCAAGACGCGGACACAGGGTGCAGATTCCACATTGCGACGCATCTTGGGGGATGCTTGGAATAGCTCGGAAATAGAACGGGCGAACTCCATTGCGCAAGAGATGATTGCGCAAATTTCCTTTTCCGGAAAGCCGTTTGCTGCGGCTCAAAATGATGTTCCTCAACCCGATACTGCAGGATTGCAGTTGTGGCGAGCCTGCACTATTTTGCGCGAATATCGAGGTGATGCACATTGGGCGGCCACTGCTGTGGCGGGTGTTGATGCAATCGAATGTCACATCTTGCACGCTGCGGATGGTGCGATGCCAGAAGACTTGTTGCAGCGGGTAACGGGTTGGCAAGACACTCATTGGGAAGAAGCAAAGGAGCGATTGCGCACACGTGGATTGCTGCAGAACAGCGATGCCAAACTTGCACTCACAGTTGCTGGCGAGGAAGTGAAGTTATTCATTGAGCGCTCTACCGATAGTGGTTCTTCATCGCCTGTCTTGGCAGTGGGTGACAAGCAGACAACTGAACTCACGCAATTGATGAAGCCGTGGATAGTTGCGATTATGGACGCAGACGTGATTGGGGCGTGGAAAATGCGCGAACAGTTGTGGCGCGATCTACCTGAAGAGAAGAATGTCTAAAGCACTCTCAGCAATACAAGGCATATTGTGTTGCCCACATTGTGCGGGGTCAGTGAAAGTTGCCGGAAGCACTGTTCAGTGCGAAGCTGGCCATAGTTTCGATATCGCTCGTCAGGGCTATGTCAATTTTTTGACAGATCAAACCTTCATTAAAAATGCGGATACGGCCGAAATGGTTGAGGCCCGTCAGGTTATGCATAAGCGTCCTTTCTTCCAAGATCTTGCGCTTTCGATTTCAGAAATTTGTGAAGACGTACTCATAGATGTTCCAGCCCTAACTGTTGTTGAACCCGGTGGTGGAACGGGTTTCTATGCGAATGCAATATCGGCGAGATTCGGTAACGCTTCGGCATTGAGCTTCGACATCAGTACTCATGCAGCGAAAGTGTGTGCGCGGCAATCTGAGCGTGTTGCTTCCGTTGTGGCCGATGTGTGGCAACGGTGGCCAATTGCTGACAACAGTGCCGATGTTGTGTTGTCGGTCTTTAGTCCGCGAAACTTCATTGAAACCGAACGTGTAATGAAAACAGGTTCCGTGCTTGTTGTGGTGACGCCAGAAGAGAACCATCTTGTGGAGTTGAGAACAAAGTTCCATGCGTTAGGAATTGAACGCGATAAAGGCGAAAAGATCGCTAAATCATTGGAGAACTTCACGAACATCCACCAGTCGGTGCATGAATCAATTGAGTTGCTCGATGGCTCAGCCCAGTGTGATTCGCTGCTGTCAGGCCCCAATGGGCATCATGTTTCTGCCGAAGATATTCAATTGTTCAGTCAAGCGGAGCCAATTAGAGTGACGCATTGCGTAAATATCTCGGTCTGGAAACTAGGTTAAAGATGTCTTATGTATACACCTGAAGATCTTGTTGAAATTCAAAGGAAGACTCTTCGTACATTGGTCGCTGGTCAGGTTATTGCGGCTGCGTCTTTAGCTTCTGCGGTCACAGTAGGTGCTTACGTTATTCAGAACATTCTGGGTGCAGATACTGCATGGAGCGGTATCGCTAGCGCGACCGTAACCATTGGAACTGCGTTCATGGCTCAGTTGCTGAGCTTGGTTATGATGCGTAAAGGTCGTCGTGTCGGTTTGCAAACGGGCTATCTCATTGCATTCGTCGGTGGAATCATTGCTGGTATCGGTGCTGAGAAATCGCAATTAGCTATTTTCCTGTTTGGGCTTTTCCTCTTCGGAAATGGTCAAGCGGCCAACTTGCTGTCACGCTATGCAGCAACCGACTTGGCCGACGTTAAGTCGAGAGCATCTGCGATGAGCAGAATCTTGTTTGCCTCCACATTCGGTGCAGTGTTCGGGCCAATCCTCGTTGTTCCCGCAGAACGCATAGGTGAATCGGTTTTTGGTTGGCATCAATACACGGGGCCTTGGATTTTCTCCGCGTGCTTCTTTATTTTTGCAGCTGTCAATGTAATGATTCGGCTAAGACCAGACCCGCTTGAAGTGAGCGGGGGCTTAAAGTCTCAAAGTGCTGCAGGGGTGAAGCCACCTCAATTTCGTGTTGCGATGAGCACTATTGTGAAATCTCCGGCCGCAAAGATTGCAATC
>JBAXNF010000133.1:0-5214 GCA_037133935.1 bacterium | reverse complement strand
CGGTTGTTGTTGCAGCTGCGTCTAGTTCGGGTGACGCACCGTTGTTGTCGCCAGTAGTGCGTCGCCTCATTTCAGAAAACAATCTCGACGTCGCAAAAATTGCAGGTTCTGGCCCCGGTGGACGCATCACCCGTGAAGATGTGTTGGCACTCATCGACACGCAGGCCGGAAAGTCGGCACCAGCACCAGCACCAGCCGCTGCGCCTGCGCCCGCTGCGGCACCAGCACCTGTTGCGGCAAAGGCAGCACCAGCCGACAGCAACGAGCGCGAGAAGCGCATCAAGTTGTCGAAAATTCGCAGACTCACTGGCGAGCACATGATTATGTCGAAGGCAGTCAGCCCACACACTTTCAGCGTGGTTGAGGTTGACTATGCAAATGTCGACGTGGTGCGTTCGCGCGTAAAGAACGAATGGAAAAAAACAGAAGGTTTCAGCCTCACTTACTTGCCGTTCATCTCACGAGCAGTTGTCGACGCACTCGTTGAGTTCCCACATCTCAATGCGTCGCTCGATGGCAATGAACTTGTTGTCCACCAATATGTTGACCTCGGCATTGCAGTAGACCTCGACTTTCAAGGTCTGTTAGTACCTGTTGTGCGCGATGCTGAATCCAAGCGCTTGCGCGCTTTGGCTCGCGAAATTAGCGACCTTGGTGCACGTGCAAAATCTCGCAAATTGTCACCTGATGAAATTCAAGGCGGCACATTTACCTTGTCAAACAATGGCTCGGCAGGCTCTGTGCTTACGATGGCGGTTATTAACCAACCGCAAGTTGGCATCATTTCAACCGATGCCATTGTGCGTAAACCAGTGGTCGTGAATTTGCCAGATGGTGGCGAAAGTATTGCCATTCATCCGGTCGGCAAGCTTGCAATGAGCTGGGATCATCGCGCTTTCGACGGTGCGTATGCAGCTGGCTTCCTCTCGCGTGCAAAAGAAATTCTTGAAACTCGCGATTGGTCTGTAGAGCTGTAATTCAGCGTTTCATCATGACATCACCATTGCATGTTCGTTGGCTAGGAAAGGTTCCTTATCGCGAAGCATTTGCAGTGCAACGTTCGCTCTTTGAACATTCTCGTGAACAGCACTTGTTGCTGCTTGAACACCCGCACGTTTTTACCTATGGCCCAAGTGCCGACCTCAAGAAAAATTTAAAGTGTGTACCAAGTGAAGTAGGTGCCGACTTTGTACAGGTCAATCGTGGTGGAGACATTACGTATCACGGTCCTGGCCAATTGGTGGGTTACCCCATTCTCAATTTGCAGCCAAAACACGGAGGCAATGCTGGCCCCGCTGACACCAACGACTACATCTTTCGTGTTGAACAGTTGCTCATCGATTCACTCATCGAACTTGGTCTGAACGACGTTGGTCGCCTCGCCGATTATCCGGGCGTGTGGGTAGGCGTAGCAGCAAATGAGCCAAGGAAAATTTGCGCCATTGGGGTGCGCCTCAGCCGTGGTCGCACCATGCACGGTTTCGCACTCAACGTGGAAACAGATCTTGCCTACATGCGTGAACACATTGTTCCCTGCGGCATTGCAGAGTACCCAGTTACTTCGTTGCGCGAAGAGGGAATAGAAACATCGTTGCAAGGAGTCTCTGAAGTAGTGGCACATCATGTGGCTCGGGTTTTTGCCGAAGGGAAAATTGCGCGCCAAGACGTTGCTTGGTATCACCGCCCCGAAGACTTGTCGGCATTCTCGCGTGGTGAAGGTGCGGGTGAACCTGTGCGTCTCATCTCGCGCTTGGCTCAAGCAGGCGTGGGCGATGGGTTAAAAATTGAAGAACGTAAGCCGGAATGGTTGCGTCCGAAGGTGCGCCTCACGCAAGAAGTGATGGAAACAAAAAAAATTGTACGCGACCTTGGCTTGGTCACGGTGTGTGAAGAAGCAGGTTGCCCCAACTTGTCGGAATGCTGGTCTGACCGTACTGCAACATTTATGGTGCTCGGCGAGCGATGCACTCGGGCGTGTGGTTTTTGTTTAGTAGATACTCAAAAACCAGAGATACCTGCAAGTGATGAACCAGACCGCGTAGCAGAAGCTATTCAACGCATGGGGCTTTTACATGCGGTACTCACCATGGTTGCTCGCGACGATTTGGTTGATGGCGGCATGTTGCACGTTGCGCAATGTGTTACAGCCATTCGCAAAGTATCGCCACTTACACGAATAGAAACTCTCATTTCCGATGTGAAGGGAACTGATGCCCTCGACATTTTGCTGGCTGTGAAACCAGATGTTTTAAACCACAACATTGAAACGGTGGCAAGGTTGCAACGTGCAGTTCGCCCGAGTGCTGGCTATGCGCGCAGTTTGTCGGTGCTTTCTCGTGCGAAGGATGCCGACCTCACGGTGAAGTCGGGTCTCATTATGGGAATGGGTGAAACTCTTAAAGAAGCCGAGGGAACACTGGTTGACCTTGCAGGTGTTGGTGTCGACATTGTCACAATTGGTCAATATTTACGACCCACTACACATCACTTGCCCGTTGCGCGATGGGTAGAGCCCGACGAGTTCGAACATCTGAAAAAATTTGGTGAAGCATTGGGAATCAGCCATGTGGAATCGAGCCCTCTTACTCGTTCTAGCTATCACGCTCGTCAATCTGCCGAAGAGGCAGAGAAAAAAAGTATTGATACTGCGGTCGCTTTGACACGCAAACCCCAAGGAGCAAATAAGTGAGCAACGTGAGAGCAGTTGTTGAAGTAGTTCAGGCTCACCGCACAGTTGAAGGTGGTGGCTTTGTTGTGCGCCGGCCATTTCCCACCGCATCTCTCGACCATATTGACCCATTTTTATTGCTCGATGAAATGGGCCCGGTGGAATACGGCCCAGGCGAAGCAGTTGGTGCGCCCGAGCACCCTCACCGTGGTTTTGAAACCGTCACGTACCTGTTGCATGGTGCCATGGAGCATCGCGATTCTTCAGGCGGAGTAGGAACTATTACGCCAGGTGGCGTGCAATGGATGACCGCAGGGTCGGGAGTAGTGCATAGCGAATTGCCGCCAGCATCGATGCTGAAACTGGGTGGAAAAATGCACGGCTTTCAACTTTGGGTGAATCTTCCTGCAGCAAAGAAAATGATTGCACCGCGTTATCAAGGTTTTGATGCCGAAGAAATTGTGGCGCATACTCTTGCCAATGGCGGGGTCATGAAAGTTGTTGCCGGCGAAGTGGCGGGCGTGCAGGGCAAGGTGAACACCACAAGCCCTGTTACTTATGCGCACATTGAATTTGCTGCAGGCGACCAAGTGGCGTGGGCCCCGCAAGAAGGTCACACGGCATTGGTGCATGTCTTTGGCGGAGAAGTAGAAGTCAACGGTGAAAAAGCTGTTGACGGCCAAATGGTGGTGCTCGAACGTAGTGCTGGTGAGGTACGCGTGCATAGCGCCAGTGGCGCCAGTGTGCTTTTACTTGGTGGCGAACCACTGGGTGAACCTGTTGCTCGGTATGGCCCGTTTGTGATGAATACACAAGAAGAAATTGCCCAAGCATTCGAAGAGTACCAAGCAGGGACACTAGTTCGATGAACTCGCGCGAATCACACGCACTGCCAACGCGCATTTACGAAGAGCGCGTTGCACGGGTACAAAAAGAAATGAAGGCGCAAAATATTGATGCGCTGTTGTTGTCTGTTGGGCATGATCTTCCGTATCTCACCGGCTACCACGCCATGCCACTTGAACGCCTCACCATGTTGGTGGTGCCACAAGAAGGGCTTGCAACGTTGATCATCCCTCGCTTAGAGGCTCCTCGTGTTGCATTGCACCCCACGGTGTTCACACTTGCTGCATGGAACGAAACCGACAACCCTGTTGCACTGGTCGCAAAACTCACTAAAGGTGCCCGCACGGTATCGGTGGGCGATCAGATGTGGGCCCGCTTCTTAGTAGAACTACTTGCTTTTGCACCTTCTGCTCACTACTCGCGAGCTGTTGATGTTGTAGGGCCATTGCGCAAAATAAAAACTCACAGTGAAATTGAGGCTTTGCAGCGTGCAGGGGCTGCCGCAGACCGCGTAGCGACGCAATTGCAATCGGGTCTTATTCCATTGGTCGGGCGCACCGAGGCTCAAGTGTCGGCCGATATTTCGGCGCGACTTTTAGAAGAGGGTCACGATGTGGTGAACTTCGCAATCGTTGCTGCTGGCGAGAACGCTGCAAGCCCACATCATCACCCAGGTGCGCGCGTCATTCGCCATGGTGAAATTGTGTTGTGCGATTTCGGTGGAACCATGGCCGACTACTGCAGCGACATCACGCGCTGCGTGCACTTAGGTACGCCGTCACAAGAAATTGTTGAGGCGTATGCAGTGTTGCAAGAAGCACAAGCGGCGTCGGTGGCATCAGCCCAAGTGGGCGCAACATGCGAATCGGTCGATGAAGCCGCCCGCCGAGTCATTACCGAAGCCGGCTTTGGTGAGTATTTTGTGCATCGCACTGGCCACGGAATTGGCATGGAAGCCCATGAAGACCCCTACATCGTGGCGGGAAATACTGAAGTATTGCTTGCTGGGCATGCATTTAGCATTGAGCCGGGCATCTATATTCCGGGTCGATTCGGCATGCGTTTAGAAGACATTGTGGTGGCGACCGACCAAGGACCACTGGCCATGAACCACGTCTCGCATGATTTGGCAGTTCTCGCATAGATTAAGAACCTGAGAGATGGGGGAATCATGCTCGACGTTCTAATTACAGGTGGCGATGTTATTGACGGAACAGGTGCAGTGCGCCGACGTGCCGACGTGGGAATCGTCAATGGATGTATTACCCAAATTGGTTCCATTACCGAAGCCGCACATCAGACCATCGATGCCACTGGCAAAGTAGTGACACCCGGCTTCATCGACCTGCATACGCACTACGACGCTCAAGCTTTTTGGGACACCTCACTCAGCCCATCGCCATTGCACGGAGTCACCACTGTCATTGGTGGCAACTGTGGTTTCACTATTGCGCCGCTCACTCCACAAGATGGTGATTACCTCATGCGCATGTTGGCTCGTGTTGAAGGTATGCCGTTGGAGTCATTGCAGCAAGGTCTGCCATGGAACTGGACCACCACCGCTGAATATCTCGATGCACTCGATGGCACCTTGATGCCGAATGCTGGTTTCCTTGTTGGTCATAGCGCACTGCGCCGCGTAGTGATGCACGATGCCGCTAACCAACGTGAAGCGACCGACGAAGAAATTGAAGAAATGT
>JBAXNF010000132.1:0-5314 GCA_037133935.1 bacterium | reverse complement strand
AAATTGGGTTGGTGACTCCCCAATCGGCTCCTACGTCGGGGTCGTTCCACGCCACACCAAGTTCGTCGGCAGGGTTGTAATAACCATCGACGAGATAGGTGATGGTCATTTTTGACAAGGCAGAGAAGCCGTGCGCCACGCCTGGTGGAATAAAAATACCGCGGTGATCGTGCGTTCCATCGGCACGTTCGCCAAGATCGATTACTTGAGTTTTGCCATCGGTAGGCGAACCCTGTCGCAGGTCGTGCAACACCACGCGGCATTTGCCAAACGGCACGTACCAGTAATCGGCTTGATGCAGGTGATAGTGCAAACCAACAAGACAACCAGCTTGGCGGTCACCACGGTTTGCCTGAATCATTTCACGACCCTGCGGAAACCATTCACGCCGGTATGTCTCTATGAAAAACCCACGCTCATCGCCATGCATGGCGGGCTCAACAATATGCACGCCAGCAATGACGGCGGAAGGGGTAATGATTGCCACGATGTTCCTTTCAAGAACTATTCGACTTCGACCGTGCTGTCGTCGCCCAACATGAGACGAAGAGCAGACGGACGCTGATGCGATTTCTTCACCACCACATTACGCCCAACAAGCGAGTCGGACATGCGATTGATATCGGAGATGGAACTGCCATCAAGCAACACAGAGTGTTCAATTTCAGAATTCGACACCGTGCACTTGTTGCCTACCGAGGTATATGGGCCGATGTAGCTATTGCGCACCACGGAATCTGACCCAATAACCACGGGGCCACGAATACGAGAATTTTCGATGATCGCACCTTGCTCAATGACCACGCGACCCTCAATTTGAGATTGGGCATCGACAGTTCCAGAACTCTTCGATTGCAACACTTCAAGTACCAAACGGTTGCATTCAAGAAGTGGGTCTTTCTTGCCGGTGTCGATCCACCAACCCTTTAATACTTCGTGCGTCACGCGATACTTATTGTCGACAAGCCACTGAATGGCGTCGGTAATTTCTAATTCTCCGCGAGGTGAAGGCTCAATGCTGCGTACTGCAAGGTTGACGGTCTTGTCGAAAAGATACACACCAACGAGAGCCAAGTTGGACGGTGGGTCTGATGGCTTTTCAACCAACCGCACCACTTCTCCGGCAGCATTAACTTCTGCAACACCAAAGTGACGGGGGTCTTCCACCTCACAGAGAAGTATTTGAGCACTCGGTGTATCGGCGCCACCGGCGGCTCGGGCTTTTTCAAAACGCTGAACAAATTGAGAGAGACCCTGCTGCAACATGTTGTCGCCGAGGTACATGACGAAATCGTCTTCGCCAAGGAAGTCTTGAGCAATGAACACGCAGTGAGCTAGCCCCAGTGGAGCATCTTGCGGGATATAGGTTACCTTCACCCCAAATTTTGAGCCGTCACCCACAGCGGCGCGAATTTCGGCGCCTGTATCGCCCGTGATGATGCCAATTTCAGAGATACCCGCTTCGGCCATGGCCTCAATGCCATAGAAAAGGATGGGTTTGTTGGCAATGGGCACCAATTGCTTGGCGCTGGTGTGGGTAATTGGCCGCAAACGCGTACCAGCACCACCGGAAAGAATGAGGCCCTTCATTGCTACACAGCCTAGGCGATCTACCATCTAGAGATGGCTTCCCCATACCCGCGTTTTCTGCACCCGTTCGCCAAACCCACCCGCACCGATTTCATTGAAATTGCCCGCGGCGATGGGGCCCTCATCTACGACACCGCAGGAAATGAATACATTGATGGCATGGCAAGCCTCTGGTATTGCGCCATTGGTCACGGTCGTGCAGAAATGGCAGCGGCTATTTCCGCCCAGGTATCCACCATTGAGGCGTACTCATCTTTTGACCCCTTCACCACCAAAGTGGCTGAGGAACTCTGTGAACGCATTGCATCGCTCTCACCCATCGTCGACTCGAGAGTTTTCCTGTGCAATAGCGGCTCGGAAAGTATTGACTCTGCAATGAAACTTGCTCGGCTTGCTCACGTGCAATCTGGCCATCCTGAACGGACTCTTATTATTTCTCGTGGTCGCGGATACCACGGCACCAACTATGGCGGCACAAGCGCGCAGGGAATTCCCCTCAACCGCGAAGGTTACGGAACACTTCTTGCCGACGTTGTACAAGTAGACCCCGACGACATTGAAGCAATGTCACTTCTCATGTCACAAAATGCGCATCGTCTTGCCGCAGTCATCTCTGAACCGCTGCAAGGTGCTGGTGGCGTGTTTCCACCGAAAGACGGATACCTACAACAACTACGCAAACTGTGTGACCAACACGGCGCGTATCTTATTTTCGACGAAGTCATTACTGGCTTCGGACGCCTAGGTACATGGTTTGGCGCCCAGTACTACGGGGTGACTCCCGACCTTCTCACATTCGCTAAAGCTGTTACGTCGGGCTATCAACCACTAGGCGGCGTCATTATGGCCCCAAGTGTTTGTGCACCATTAGAAGCCGACCCCACTTTCCTTTTGCGACACGGCTACACATACTCGGGTCACACAACAGCATGTGCTGCAGCACTGTGCAACCTCAACATCATTGAACGCGAAGGTCTACTAGAGCGCGCCGTTCACATTGGAAAACAACTTGAATCAACACTGCAGTCACTGGCGAGCGATGGAATCATTCACCACGCTCGCGGAGCAGTAGCCGTATGGGCCGCTGCGCATCAACCAGGAATTGACGCCTTTGCTGTTCGTGATGCAATGTTGAAGCGCGGTGCCATTACGCGCGCGTTATCGGCCGATACCAATTCATTTTGCCCACCGCTGGTGATTTCCGACAAAGAACTCACCACGTTGCTCGACATTTTTGCCACCACAACTATGGAAATATCACAAGCAAGGAACTAAGGACCACATGACACAACATCGCATTCTCGTGACCGGAGGTGCCAGCGGAATTGGTGCTGGCATAGCCCGCCACTGGGCCAATATGGGCAACGACGTACTTATTACCGATGTTGATGATGCGCTCGGAGCCGCGCTTGCACAGGAACTGGGCGCAACCTTTCAACATCTCGATGTCACAAGTGAAGGTGAATGGGTGCAACTTGCATCACAACACAAACCCTTCGACGTGGTGTTTCTTAATGCCGGCGTGGCAAGTGGTGAAAATATTTTTGCAGCAGCAGTTACGGAATCGGTATTTGAGTTTGACCTCGGCAATTACCGTCGCGTGAGTTCCATCAACATCGATGGTGTGGTACTCGGTGTTGCGCACCTCGCAAATGCAATGGTCAAAAATGGGGGTGGCGACATTGTGGTCACAGCGTCTATGGCTGGACTCTTCCCCATTCAAGCCGATCCTGTTTATGGCCTCACCAAACATGCAGTGCTCGGATTTGTAAAATCTTTAGCCCCAACACTCATAGAACACAACGTGTGCCTCAGCGCAATATGCCCATTCTTTGTCGACACACCATTGGTGAACGCGGAATCGCAAGCACTCATTCGCGAAACTGGCTTCGATATTCTCACCGTCGATCAGGTAATAGACGCAGCACAAACAGCGGTTGCAGAACGCAGCGCGGGTGCACAGTGGGTCATTTTCCCTGGGCTGCCTGTTACCAAGGCGCCTGAGCCAGCTCTACTTCCGTAGAAGCGCAATCAAGCTGCTGGTGTCCCAGCGTTTTCCGCCACGTGCTTCTATTTCGGCGTAGTAAGAATCGACCAGTGATGTAACGGGAAGCGATGCTCCGTTACGTTGTGCTTCGTCAATGCAGAAGCCTAAGTCTTTACGCATCCATTCCACCGCAAAGCCAAAGTCGAATTCATTACGCGACATCGTTGCTGACCTATTCACCATTTGCCAAGAGCTCGCCGCACCTTGAGAAATGACCGACACCAGTTGTTCCACATCGAGCCCAGCGGCTTGAGCAAAATTGATTCCTTCAGAAAGCGCCTGCACCATGCCCGCAATACAAATTTGATTCACCATTTTGGCTAACTGACCAGATCCGGCGTCGCCCAAACGTTCGCACGCTTTTGCATACGCCATCACCACTTCCCGAGCAGCGTTGTAAACAGCAACATCGTATGCACCGCACATCACACTTAATGCTCCATTTTCTGCGCCTGCTTGCCCGCCTGAAACAGGAGCGTCAACAAACCCCACATTTTTCGCGGCGCATAGTGCAGCCATTTCGCGAGCGAGTTCAGCCGATGTGGTGGTGTGGTCCACCACTATTCCCCCAGCAGCTATTCCAGCAAGCACACCGTCGGGCTCCGTCATCACACTGCGCACATCGCTGTCGTTACCAACGCACAACATAACCATGTCGCAGGCTGCGCCCACTTCTCGAGGAGTTGCTACACAAGTGCCGCCAAAGGCAGCAGCCCATGCTTCAGCACGAGCAGAGGTGCGATTGAATACTGTGACCTCATGCCCTGCGTTTACTAAATGCCCTGCCATGGGGTAACCCATTACGCCTAACCCAACGAACCCGATACGTGCCATAGGCATTTAGTTTGGCAGGCTGGCAAGGTGACACAGAACTCTTTGCCTCCTACTCACCCACTCCATGGCGCCGACTTTGGCCCTGTGGTGCAAATTGCTTATGTAGTAGAAGACCCAGAAGTTGCCGCACGTGAATGGGCGCAGCATTTTGGCGCTGGCCCTTTCTTCATTAACCGCCACATTCCCGTGACCAACGTGACGCATCGCGGTGCACCATCGGCTTTCGACCACACCTCTGCTTATGGTTGGTGGGGCTCTGTGATGTTGGAACTCTTTTGTCAGCACAACAGTGACCTCACTGCAGTGACCGAACGCTTCAGCCCCGGCACTTACGGCCTGCACCACATGGCCTGCATTGTGCCGAACCTCGAAGTTGCACTTCAACGAGCCGCTGCAGCAGGAAAAGTTGTTGCTCAAAGTGCCCAAGCAGGAGCAACCACATTCGTGTTTATTGACGACGTTGAACAACAAGGTCATTACTGGGAGCTATACCAAGAAAGCGCAGGGCTACTTGGGTTCTACGACATGATTCGCACGGCACACACCAATTGGGATGGCTCAGAGCCTGTACGTGAGATACAGCGCTAGAAATTTTTAGAAGTCGTTGTCTTCTTCGACTTTTTTCGGCTCAGCTTTTACTGCAGCCTTCTTTGCTACTTTCGCAGGCTTCAACACGCCCTTAGCGAGCGCTTCGTCGAGGAAAATTTCTGCATCGTCGGTAGACACCTTTAACGCAGGAGCAATTTCTGAAATGAGGTTGATGCGGGCGCGGTCGTACATGGTGCGCTCCGCTGCCGACAAAGAAGCATCGCGATTGCGTGCTGCAAGGTTGCGCACCACTTC
>JBAXNF010000131.1:0-5327 GCA_037133935.1 bacterium | reverse complement strand
CGCATGCGAACTCAATACGACCTTGAGATGATGCAAGAGATGGGCTACTGCAATGGTATTGAGAACTACTCAATGCACATTGACGGCCGCGAACCAGGGGAGCCACCCTTTACCTTGCTTGACTATTTCCCAAAAGACTATTTGCTGGTAATAGACGAGAGCCACGTGGCAATTCCTCAATTGCACGGGCAATTTGCCGGAGACCTCAGTCGAAAATCAAATCTTGTAGAACATGGCTTCCGACTGCCATCGGCCATCAACAACCGCCCACTGCGATTCGAAGAAGTAATGGAGCGGATGCATCAGGGTGTTTTCATGTCGGCAACGCCAGGAAAATTTGAATTAGCTGAATCGCAGAGCATCGTAGAACAAATTGTTCGGCCAACAGGGCTCGTTGACCCAGAAGTTATTGTCAAACCTACTAAGGGCCAAATTGATGACTTAGTGGAACTGGTGAACGATCGTGTTGAGCGCGGCGACAGAATTCTTGTGACGACGCTGACCAAGAAGATGGCCGAAGACTTGAGTGAGTATTTGCTCGAGCAAGGTTTGCGCGTGCGCTACTTGCATTCAAATATCGACACTATTCAGCGAATTGAAATTCTGCGTGCGCTTCGGCTCGGTGAATTCGATGTACTCGTAGGAATTAACCTGTTGCGAGAAGGTCTCGACCTCCCAGAGGTTTCGCTCGTGTGCATATTAGATGCAGACAAGGAAGGCTTCTTGCGTAGTGAAACGTCGCTCATTCAGATGATTGGTCGTGCTGCACGAAACGTAGATGGCCAAGTGGTGATGTATGCCGACAAGATGACCAAAGCTATGACAGCAGCTATTGGCGAAACCCAACGCCGCCGCGAGCGACAAATTGCGTACAACCTTGCCAACGGCATTAACCCTCAGACCATTCGCAAAGCAGTGGGTGACATTCTGCACTTGTTGAGGCCAGACTCTGGAGCGCCTGTTCCGGGTAAGGGTCAGCGCAAAGACCGAGAACGCGACAAGGTGAAACGTGAATTGAGATCGTTGCCCGAGCAGGAAATGTTACGGCTCATTCAGACTCTTGAAGACGAGATGAACGAGGCTGCCGGAGACCTGCGGTTTGAATATGCCGCGCGGTTGCGCGACGAAGTCAATGAATTGAAGCGGGAATTACGCGACGCGGGTTAGCACATTGCCCCATATGTAAGTAATCTCGCATGAATGGTTGACAAAATTATCGTGCGAGGTGCTCGTGAGCACAACCTGAAAAATGTCAACGTTGAACTGCCCCGCGACAAGCTCATCGTCTTCACTGGTTTATCGGGTTCGGGTAAGTCAAGTTTGGCATTCGACACCATCTATGCAGAGGGGCAGCGCAGATACGTAGAAAGCCTCAGTGCCTACGCCAGGCAATTCCTTGGGCAGATGGATAAACCAGATGTAGACCACATTGAAGGTTTGTCTCCTGCTATCTCCATTGATCAGAAATCTGCCTCGCGCAATCCGCGTTCGACCGTTGGAACCATTACAGAGGTCTACGACTATTTACGGCTGTTATATGCCCGCATTGGGGTTCAGCATTGCCCGAAAGATGGCACTGCGCTGAAAAGGCAAACGCCACAGCAAATTGTCGACCGTGTTCTACAACTCCCAGATGGAACTCGTTTCCAAGTTCTTGCGCCCGTTGTGCGTGGACGTAAAGGCGAGTACGACACATTATTGGGTGAACTTGCTGGCCAAGGCTATGTGCGAGCGCGGGTCGATGGGGAGCTCGTCGATATTGCAGAGTTTTTAAAGCAAGAAAAACGCTTAGCTCGCTACGAGCAACATTCCATTGAAGTGGTCATAGACCGTTTGGTGAAAAAAGCGAACATCTCTCGTCGACTAACAGACAGTCTGGAAACAGCACTTCGGTTAGCTGAGGGCGTTGCTGAAATTGAATTGATGGGAGCAAATGGAGACGAGAGTGAAATATTAACTTTCAGTCAGCACTTGGCGTGTCCAAAGTGTGGAGACAGCTTCGATGAGCCTGCGCCACGCAACTTCTCTTTTAACTCCCCTTATGGAGCATGTGAGAATTGTGACGGTCTGGGAACAAAGTTTGAAGTTGATGCCGATCTCGTCATTCCGAATACTGATCTCGCAATTACCGAAAGCGCTATAGCGCCCTGGCGTTCTGCACATACTCAGTATTTCAATCGCATGCTCGAATCGGTTGCCGAAAAGTATAAAATTCCGCTCACAAAACCTTTTGCCAAACTCAATGAAAAGCAGAAGCACATTGTGTTGAATGGTGTTGAAGAGGGCTTAGTAGTCAAGTACAAAAATCGTTACGGTCGTGTGCGCACGTTTAATACCCATTATGAAGGTGTGATTCCGTGGATTAAACGACGTCACGAAGCCGCAGAAAGCGATTGGTCACGTGAGCAGTACGAGACCTATATGCGTGAAGTGCCATGCACTGCCTGTAAAGGTGCACGACTAAAGCCGTCATCTTTGGCAGTCACCATCAACGACAAAAGCATCTCCGAGGTCTGTGAGATGCCCATTGCCGATTCTGCGCAGTTCCTTGAAAAATTGGTGCTCAGCGATCGAGACAAGATGATTGCAGAGCGTGTTACCAAGGAAATTAATGCACGACTAGGGTTCTTGCTCGATGTGGGGTTGAACTACCTCACACTCATGCGCAATGCCGGAACTTTGGCTGGTGGCGAAGCGCAAAGAATTCGCCTCGCAAGTCAAATTGGCTCGGGATTAGTGGGCACCTTGTATGTGCTCGATGAGCCATCTATTGGTCTTCACCAAAGAGACAACAAGCGCCTCATTGAAACGCTTGTCCGATTGCGCGACTTAGGTAACACGGTGCTTGTGGTTGAACACGATGAAGACACCATTCGTGAGAGTGATTGGATTGTTGACATTGGCCCCGGCGCTGGAGAGCATGGCGGGGAAGTGGTGTACAGCGGGCAGGTGTCTGGCATTGGAAAGGTTGCCGAATCAATTACCGGGCAATACTTATCTGGGAAGCGATGCATCCCGGTGCCTGAAATACGACGCCAGCCGAACAAGGAACACATTGTGGTGCGCGGTGCTCGTGAGCACAACTTGCAGAACATCGATGTGAAGTTTCCACTTGGTTGTTTGGTTGCAGTAACAGGAGTGTCGGGAAGCGGCAAGAGCACCTTGGTGCGTGACATTTTATTGCCCGCACTGATGCAAAAGATCTACAAATCAAAAGATGCTATTGGGCGACATAAGTCTGTCGATGGCATTGAGCATCTCGACAAGGTCATCGATATGGACCAATCTCCAATTGGACGTACGCCAAGGTCGAATGCCGCCACATACACAGGTGTTTTCGACAACATCCGCAAATTGTTTGCAGCAACTCCTGAATCAAAGGTCCGCGGCTATCAACCTGGGCGATTCAGCTTCAACGTTGCAGGCGGGCGCTGTGATGCGTGCTCCGGCGACGGCACCATAAAAATTGAAATGCATTTCCTGCCAGACGTTTATGTGCCTTGTGAGGTGTGCAAAGGGGCGCCTTACAACCGTGACACTCTTGAAATTCAATTCAAGGGAAAGAGCATCGCCGATGTGCTGCACATGCCCATTTCCGAAGCAGTTAATTTTTTTGATAACCAACCTGTTATCAGTCGGCACATGAAGACGTTGGTTGATGTAGGTCTCGGTTATGTGCGTCTTGGCCAATCTGCTCCAACATTGTCGGGTGGCGAGGCGCAGCGGGTGAAATTGGCTGGGGAACTAGCGAAGCGCAGCACCGGACACACCATCTACCTTCTCGATGAACCGACCACAGGTCTGCATTTTGAAGACGTGCGCCGTTTGCTGACCGTCTTGTCACGGCTTGTCGACCAGGGAAACACCGTTTTGGTGATTGAACATAATCTCGATGTCATTAAGACTGCAGACTGGCTCATTGACCTCGGTCCAGAAGGCGGCTCTGGAGGCGGCTTAGTGATAGCAGAAGGAACGCCTGAAGACGTGGCGAACACCCCCGGCAGTTATACGGGGCACTTCCTGCGCCCATTGCTCGGGCTTGAAGGCGATGTGCCAAAACCTGCGAAGGTTGCTGCTGTGAAGAAGAAAGTTGCTCGAAAGAAGTAATGCGTGGTTACTAAACCACCTACCGGTTCCATTCCTGAAACACCGGGGTCGTACCAATTTCGTGACGCAAACGGCAAAGTCATTTACGTTGGGAAAGCTAAAAACCTCAGGCAACGGTTGTCAAATTATTTCCAAGATCCTCGAATTCTACATACCCGAACCGCGTCCATGGTGGCTGCTGCTGCCACAGTGGAATGGATTGAGGTGCGCAATGAAATAGAAGCTTTGATGTTGGAGTTCAACCTCATCAAAGAGCATCGACCGCGTTTCAATGTCCGCTTGCGTGACGACAAAAGTTACCCATTTCTTGCCTTGACCCTCGATGAGCAATGGCCACGAGCGGTGGTGATGCGCGGGCGCAAGCGTAAGGGAACAAAGTATTTCGGCCCATACCCACATGCATACGCAATTCGCGAAACGCTCGACTTGCTGTTGCGCACTTTTCCTGTGCGTACGTGTGCTCCCTCGAAGTTCAAGGAACACGAGCGCTTGGGTCGTCCGTGTCTTTTGTTTCACATTGAGAAGTGCTCAGGGCCATGCGTTAATGAAGTGTCGGCAGACGAATACCAAGTATTTGTTCGTGGTCTGACAGATGTGTTGAACGGCGATGCAGACGGGATCCTTAAAGATCTAGAAGTTGCTATGCGAGAAGCTTCTAGTGCTCTAGATTTTGAAAAAGCCGCGCGTTTACGCGATCGCCTTGCTGCAGTAAAGCGAGCAACAGAAAAGCAGCAGGTTGTCGGCGACAATAACGACAGCGTTGACGTCATAGGAATCTTTGACGACGATCTAGAGGCATCTGTGCAGGTCTTTTACGTGCGCCATGGCCGCGTGGTTGGACGCCGTGGCTTCATGGTCGACAAAGTTGAAGATCTCACGCCTGGTCAGTTTCTCAACAGAATTCTGGAGAACCTCTACGGAGACGAGCCCGCAATGGGCTACCCGAAATCGGTCTTGGTTCCTTACTTGCCAGACGACATGGACACATACACCGAATGGTTGTGTGGCATGCGGGGAAGTGCTGTCGATATCCGTATTCCCCAACGTGGAGACAAGCGATCGCTTCACGAAACCGTAACTATGAATGCCCGCGAAGAGTTCACACGCCAACGCATGAAGCGGGCGAGTGACCATAACGCTCGCAGCAAGGCGCTGAGCGAAATACAAGATCTCTTGCGTCTACCAGAAGCACCCCTGCGCATTGAGTGCTACGACATGGC
>JBAXNF010000130.1:0-5347 GCA_037133935.1 bacterium | reverse complement strand
AATGAGTGATGCAGCTGCTTGGGCGCTCGTCACCACGTTGCCAATAGCAGGAATACCCATATCGCACAGTTTTTGCTCTTGATCAGCGAGTCGCGTTGAGGAGTTGTTCGTTACAAAATTGATTTGCCAACCCGCCAACCGCAATGCCGCAATGCTCTCGGGAACGCCTGTAATCACCGAGGCCCCACGCCAAATGACTCCGTCGAGATCACTCCAAATGATTCCCGCCGTGTCTTCAGTTTTGCTTGTTGCACCCATACCTGCCACCCTTAGAGTGTGCCTTATTTTGAACCATTCTCAGCGCTTCGTTACACCAATGCCACCACAGACCTTTTCGCGCTGAGCTCCCCTCCGTATGACGTCTTAAGCCAAGATGATCGCAGTCACTACGGGCACCAGAGCCCTTGGAATATTGTCCATGTTGATTGCCCACTCGATGCTGACGGCCCAGAGCGCTATGAAAAAGCAGCGACAGATATTCAAGACTGGATCTCGAGCAAAGTGCTCACCTTGGATCCCATTCCCTCGTACACGCTGTATCGCATGTCATTTCGAGATTCAACGGGCAAAGAGCGCCACACCGTTGGGGTCATCGGAGCACTTGAAGTTGTTGATGTTGGGGCGGGAGGCGTTCTTCCTCACGAGCAAACAACGCCCAAGGCCAAAACAGACCGGCTTGACCTCACAAGGGCCACGCAATGCAACTTGTCTCCGGTGTGGGGCTTGTCACTTTGCAGTGGTCTGACTGAAGTGCTTCTTGCACCTGGCGAACTCATGGGTGAAATGACCGACGAAGACGGTGTAGTGCACCGCGTTGAGCGCGTCACCGAGGCACAACGCATTGAGACCATTCGCTCGGCAATTGCCAGCGCACCCGTGGTCATAGCCGACGGGCACCACCGCTATGCCATTTCGCGCACGTACCGAGACGAAATGCGTGCATCCAATTCTCCCCTCGCACCAGCTGCTGGCCTCACCATGACTTACGTAGCAGAACTCGTTGAGGAGCAGTTGAGCATTGCTGCCATTCATCGCCTCATTGCTTCAGTGAGCCCAACTCAAATGGAAGAAATTCTTGAACGCTTTTATACACGCGTGAACAACGACGTTCTTTCGGAACATACGTTGACGAATATGAATGCCGAAAAGGCAATCTGTCTTCTTCGTCCTGACGGATCAACAACGTTGTACACCGAAAAGGTGGAAAAATTCTCTGAGGTACGTGCACTCGATAGCGCTCGTCTTGAGCATGCAATCACAGCGTCAATTGGCTCGCTAGAAGCAGCAGGCATCTCTTACCAACACGGGACCCATGAAGTGCTTGAGGCACTACAAGCTGGCCTCGCACAATGCGCAGTTCTCATTCGCCCTGTATCGCTCGCCGAAATTCGCCGCACAGCCGATGAAGGATTATTGATGCCGCCTAAGTCGACATTTTTCACTCCAAAATTGCGCACGGGTTTAGCCATGCGCCCTTTAGAAGTTGATCAACGCTTTACGTATTTGAAGCGGCGTAAATGGATGCGATTGCACTGTCGAGTGCTGCATTGAAAGCGGTATCGGACTGCTGGGCCGACAGCCCTTCGGTGAGCGCCCGCGAGAAGCTGGCAATGACTCCATTGTTCTTGCTGAGTTTTGTATTGGCGTCGTCACGCGAGTAACCGCCAGACAAAGCAACAACACGCAACACGCTCGGGTGCTTCACAAGGTCGTGATAAAAATTGTCTTCTTCGGGAAGAGTGAGTTTGAGTATGACCGGCAGATCGGTGGGCTGTGCATCGAGTTCTTTGAGTAGCGCCGCCTTCAACAAAACTTCAGCTTCTCTTTTGCTCGGGCTGTTGATATCTACTTCTGGCTCGATGATGGGCACAAGACCGGCAGCGAGTATTTGACGACCAACTGCGAATTGCTGGGCCACTACTTCGGAAACACCTTTTGCGTTTGCGATTTTGATGACCGAACGCATCTTTGTTCCGAATATGCCATTCGTTCGTGCCTTTGCCAATAGGGCATCGAGTTCAGACATGGGCTTCATTAACTGCACGCCGCCTACCTCGTCGGCAAGGCCTTTGTCGACTTTCAAAATAGCGATGACCTGCTTGCGGCTCCACAAATACTCTGCACTACCCACACCATCGATGGTGCGGTCCATGGTGCCTTCAAACAAAATGGCAGCCAGCACACGCTCACCGGTAAAAGCTGGGCTCATGACCATTCGGCTACGCATGGCATGAATGACATCGAACATTTCGTCTTCATTGCTGTAGGCGGTTTCATCAACACCATACAACTTTAATGCTTTTGGCGTACTTCCGCCACTTTGATCTAAAGCGGCAATGAAGCCTTTACCGGTGCGCATTTGTGTAAGTTGCTGCTGGTTCACAGTAGGGCCTTTCATGATACTTCACTGAAAACACTAGCCAGTTTGCACTAGCAGACAAGAAGTTCTTGAATTACCAGGTTTTTGCCAGTTCTTTTTGAATTTCTGCAAGGCTCTTTTTGACTGCCACCTTGCGACGCAAGTTGAGCACTTGCTTTGCCAACACTTCGGTGCGGCTTTGCACTGCACCACCTGCACGATAGAAACGGCGCCGGACGCTTCCACAGACCATGACCTCTTCTCCTTCTTGGAGCAGTGTCTTGACCGCTGTGATCCAATTGACAGGAACCGTCAACCTGCCTTCATCGCTTTCGGTGACAACATCGAAAGATGTGGCGAATTCGCCAGACCCTAAGATTCTTTCAACTGGGGCGTTCAATACAACACCTTGAATAACTACTACGTTCATATGTTCTCCACTTCTCGCTGTTGTGATGCAGCACCTGGTGCCACATGAGAAGGAGCAGAGCTCAATACGAAGACAGTAACGAAGGGGTGTTAGCGCACTGGTCCAAGATGGGAAAGTCGGTCTGCAACATCAACAAATTCTGCGTCGTATTGCATTACACGAGCAAAAAGACGACGGGCTTCAACAATGTTGCCTGAGCGGTCGTGGAGATCGGCAGCCATGTACCACTGGCGTAAATGGTAATCCTGCACGCGCTTGGGAACATTGAGTACGGAATCGAAGAGGTGAACAGCGTCAGCAAGTTTCCCCTGATCAGACAGTGCACCAGCGGCCACAATTCGGCCTTCAGCAAGCACCGAGGGGTGTGGAGACAAATCTTTGATTTCGGTCCAGATTTGATTCACTTTGCTCCACCGACGCAACGCACGATACGCATCGGCAAGTACCGGCAACACAGTGGTGCGAGCTGGGTCAAGAACTCGAGTTGCTTCTAATTCAATCACCGCGGTACGCCATTTTGCTTGGCGATAAGCGCACAGGCCCGTCATTTCGTGCACAAGAGCCATGCCCGGCAACTGACGCGATAGAACTTGCAGCAATCGTGCGGCATCTTCGTAACGCTCGTATTCGAATGCATCAATTGCTTTTTGCAATCGCTCTGTCGTCGACTGTGACTGGCGAACCCCAACACCCTTTTCTACGTCGCGGGAGATATCGGCAGGTAACGGACGATCGCTGCGGGGAATACCTGGTACACGATTCTCACCACGGTTCTCGCCTTGACTGCGACCTCGGGGCGCAACACCGCGCTGAACTGCCTTGCGAGCAGTTTTCTTTACAGCACCTTCGTCGACCCATTCAACCTTTTTGCGCACGGGCCTGGCAGTGGGTGCACCACTTCCTTCGGTACGACGCCCACCTGTGCGCGCATACACCTCGCGCGATTTCTGTTCAGCAGCAGTCAGAGCTGGCCGAACAGGACGACGCTCATCAGAATCACGATCACGCGACGGACGACGATCATCAGAATCGCGGCCACGAACGGGACGACGATCTGAGCGATCATTGCGCCCAGAAGAGCTCCCTGAGCGTGGAGGACGCGGACGGTCGTTCGGCATAGGGGAACACTCTACGTTGCTCACCTGAAAATCGGTACGATGCCTGTATGACTGATGACAATGTGCCACAACAAGCCCAAGTGCGTATGGAGATCGCCGACGATAAAAAGGCCGGTGTTTATGCCAATGTCGCTGCCGTTTGGCATGGTCCCTATGAATTCACCCTCGATTTTGGCGTCGCAGGCATGCCAGAGCACGACGCCTCAGGAGAACTTTTTGTTCCCACTCCTGTCGTTGCGCGAGTAAAAGTTCCTACTTCAGTCATCTTTGAAATTGCACGTGCAATTGCCGACAACGTGGACCGTTACGAAAAAACTTATGGTCCCATTCCGCAGCAAAACGTAAACCCTGCTGAATAGATTAAGCGTTGCGCACAAATGCCGTCACAGAGTCGGCAATCATTTGCACAGCTATTGCTGCAAGAATCATTCCGGCAACACGTGCAAGAAGTAGCACGCCCATCGGACGCACAACACGTTGAATGACGCCACTAAAGCGCATTGCAATAAACGACACCATCAGAGCAAGCGCAATCGCACTCGACACACTCATCCATTCACCAAATGAATGTGTTTGATTAAAAAAAAGAATGGTTGCCACTATGGCTCCGGGGCCAGCGAGCAACGGAGTGCCTAACGGAACGAGTGCAATAGATGTTCGTTGTTCTGGCGTTGCTTCAAGAAAACCATCATCGCCGCCTTTGTTGTACAACAACTGCATCGCAACCAATAGCAACAACAAACCACCGGCACCTTGCAGAGCAGGAACAGAAACATTCAGATAATCCAAGATGGTTTGGCCACCAAGTGCAAACACCAAGATGACGAAAAAGGCTGTGCAAATTGCTAATGCAGCTGCTCGGTGACGTTCTTTGTTATTGAGCTGGCGAGTAACTGCCAGGAAAATAGGCACATTTCCCGGTGGGTCGAGAATGACCAGCATCGTCACAAGTACCTCACCAAAGAGTCGTGCGTTCATGCAGTGAAGTTACTGCTGCACTGATCAGCGCAACGTGATGATCGTAGGTACACAAAAGCCCCCCGCTTTCGCGAGGGGCTTTTGATTCGATTAATTCGGCGGCGTCCTACTCTCCCAGGAGGTCTACCTCCAAGTACCATTGGCGCTGGCGGGCTTAACTGCCGTGTTCGGGATGGGAACGGGTGTGACCCCACCGCCATGGCCACCGAAAATTGTTGTCAAGGGGATCCCGAAAAAATTCGGGTGAAGTCCCTCAAAGACTCCAGAGCAAGCACGAGCGTGTATCTAACCAAGCCCTCGGCCGATTAGTACCGGTCAGCTGAACGCATTACTGCGCTTACACTTCCGGCCTATCAACGTGGTGGTCTCGCCACGGGCCTTACTGCGCTAACCGCATGGGAACACTTATCTTCGAACGGGCTTCCCGCTTAGATGCTTTCAGCGGTTATCCCTTCCGTAGGT
>JBAXNF010000129.1:0-5359 GCA_037133935.1 bacterium | reverse complement strand
GTACAACAGGTGGCGCAAAAGTGACTGCCGTTCACGTTGAAGAGACCACTGGTCCAAAGCTTGATGAAGCAAGCATTGTTGTCTCCGGTGGCCGTGGGCTCGGCGAGGCCGACAAGTACGCAATGGTGGAAGAACTTGCCAAGTTGTTGAAGGGTGCACCTGGTGCATCACGCGCCATTGTCGATGCGGGCTGGGTTCCTTACTCATACCAAGTGGGTCAAACCGGCAAAGTAGTAAAGCCAAGCGTTTACATTGCCGCCGGTATTTCTGGTGCAACTCAGCACATGGTGGGTATGAAGGGTGCAAAAAACATCATCGCCATCAACAAAGATAAAGAAGCTCCAATCTTTGGCATTGCCGACCTCGGCATTGTGGGCGACGTGCACAAAGTACTGCCGAAGCTCATTGAGGCTTTGAAGGGTCGTTAATTCATGACGATATGTCGCGGGCGGAAAATGCCCACGACATATCGTTAAATGGATCTTCCACAGCAAGTTGTAGTTGCCATCCGTGGAGCGGATCTTCTTCGCGCCAGGTAAACCATTGCAGTTCTTCCATTTCAGCAAGAAGCGTGTTTGGTCGTAGAGGCCACTCTTCAAGTGCATCAGCAAATGCAGTTGCAAGCCACCATGCGCTAAAGCGACCTTGCGCCATGCCGCGCCTGCGACCATGTGCACCACCCGATGCTCCGGCCCATGCAACAAGAGACATGACCTGTGTTGGCTCGAGAGGGCATACATACGCTTCGCTGAGCCCTAGTGCCCCGAGAGCCGATGAAATGCCCCCAGACACTGCAGAAAAGGTAACGCGGCCATTCGATTGTGAAGTCCATGCTTCCACTACACCACGCACTGCTTGTTCAATATCGTGGTCGTCGTCATGTTGTGCAGAGGTATTGCATTTCACTTTGTTAAATGGAACTGCGGTGAGAAGTGGCGTGGGTGCCTCAACACCGTTGTCGGAATAAAAGGGCACTTCGTACGAGGGTTCCCAGGTGCCAAGAGCGAGGGGAATTTCTAAAATTGCTTGCAAGCTTTCATCGTTTTCTACGGTGTCACCACGTATAGCGCGTTCATACGCCACGAAGCCGCGCATCGGTGGGTCGGTAATGTATTTCTCAATTTCGTTCCATGAGTGGCTTTGGGCGATGACCTCGGTGAGTGGCCCAATGCTGAATGTGCTGGTGGGATGCTGCAAAGACTCGGCGGCATTTTTGGCGTCAGCATGTAACGCAAGACGGTAATTAGCCAGTGTGGCTGCCGGCCATACTTGTCGTCCGGTCTTTACTGCTGCAGCACACTTATTACGCAAAGCAGCAAGTTCATTCCACTCACGCTTCGCACACAGCGCATCGATCTCGCGAATGATTTCGTCGAGGTCGGCGCGGTCAACAAGCGCATCGAGGTATTGGCTCATCACTGCAGATTGTCACAGAAGTGGCCACGGAACGCGTCTTCCCGATGGGTCGTAGGGTAAAACTTTGTTTTCAAGTAACCAGTCGACGCGTTCTTTGAGCGCTGTCACTTCTTCCTCGCTGAGCAGAGTTGCCACCTCTAGAGGAACTTGTTGGGAAATATTTTCTAAAGCAGCAAGGTGCTCTTCAGAAAGTTTTTCGGTAGCAAAATCCCAGATGACGGTGCGCAATTTGAATTCATCTGAAAAGCACACACCGTGGTCGATGCCCCAAATGTGTCCGGCGCTATCGAGCAATACATGGCCACCTTTGCGGTCGGTGTTATTTCCGACGATGTCGAATATTGCCATTTGTCGCAATTGGTCATGGGTCTCTGGGTGGTCTTCAATAAAGGAAAAGTAGTGGAGTTCAGGGTCGGCTTCAATGAACCATTGCACTGAGCCTTCGCCAAAAGGGCCATCGCGCACCACTGTTGGAGGCACGAGGTCGAAACCCAATGCTTCAGAGAGTTCGTAGGCGGCAACTTCACGGCGAAATAAGCCTGGTCCAAAATCCCACAAGGGTCGCTCGCCTTTGAGTGGTTTGTAAATGGCTTGACATTGCTCAACTTCGTCAACAAATATTTTCACCAGAAACGTGGCGTTGCTGCTGTAGGGCATGCGGCCAACAATTTCTATGTTTCCATTGTGAAGAACGCCGAGTGGGTCGCTGTGCGCAACGCGTGAAGTTGCTGACATAAATGAACTAGTTCATTCGTGGGCACGGATGCCCGTCGATGTTCATTGGTAATCCGCACCAGCGGCAATTGGGTCGCCCGGCTTCCACCACGTTGTCGGCGTGATCGCAAAAGGCCAGTGCTTGGGCGCGGGTGAGAAAGCCACGAATGCGACTTGCTACAACATCGTCAAGTGGCTCACCCTCTTCATCGAGGTCAACCATTTCATCGAGGTGAATAACGATGCGGTCAAGTTCGCGGTCGTAAGCAACACCAATTGGCCCAACAATAAATGCAACGTCGGGATTCGGTGAGACGCTCAATGCTTCGGGAAGTGGTGCCTCTTTGCTGACGGGAAGGTCGGAAAGAAGTTCGCGCACGTAATGCGCGATGGCGGCAACCTGAGACTTTTCACATTTCACTGTGATGCTTTCGCCTTCACCGCGCACCTGAATGAGAAAAGTACGTTCACCAGGGCGGCCGACGGCAGTGGTGGTGAATGCATCTGGTGAATCGAAGTCGCGATAGGTGGTCATGATGGGGCCAACTCTGAAAGTGACCCGCCGGTGGAGTTCACGGTAAGAACAATGGGTGCGCCGCCCCCATAGGCGAGTGCACTGATAGAACACGTGCTCACGACAATGCGTTGAAAGAGATCGAGGTGCGTGCCCATGGCGTGAGCAAGTGCTGCCTTAATGGGGTCGGCATGAGAAAAGCACACCACGACGCCACCTGGGTGACGCAAGCGGATGTTGTCGAGTGCGGTAGAAATACGCACTTGCATTTCGGTAAAACTTTCACCGTTAGGAAAGCGAAAGGTGCTTGGAGCACTTTGCACAGTTTTCCATTCAGGAAGTTTCATGAGGTCACTTAACTTTGCGCCTGTCCATTTGCCAAAGTCGCACTCAATGAGGCCCTTGTCGATAATGACTTTCTGCTTGCGTTGTTTGGCAAGTGGTGCAGCGGTTTCACGGGTGCGCTCAAGAGGTGAGGCGTAAATGGCATCAATTTTGGAAAATGAAGCAAGACGCTCAGCAACTTCGGCAGCTTGTTTGAGGCCGGTCTCGCTGAGGTGAAGGCCTGGAGCACGACCGGGTAGCGACTGCCCAGTGGTGGGAGTTTGCCCATGACGCACGAGGATCAAAGTGGTGGGTTTCTGATGGGGGGTAGCTTTTTTTGACGCCATAGCAACTGCGAACTTATCGGTTCTGCCTCTACTGTGTACATATGGGCGCCCGAAAACTCTCGCCACTCGACGCCGTTTGTCGTGATGTTGCGTTGTGTCGTGCCTGTCCACGGCTTGTTGAATGGCGTGAAGACGTTGCACGTGAAAAACGAGCCATGTATCGCAACGACACGTATTGGGGCCGCGGCGTGCCGGGCTTTGGCGATGGGCAAGCGCAACTACTGGTGCTCGGGCTGGCTCCGGCGGCGCATGGCGCAAACAGAACGGGTCGTGTGTTTACTGGCGATAAAAGTGGCGATTGGTTGTATCGCGCGATGCACAAAGCAGGTTTTGCGAATCAACCAACCTCGCAGCACATTGATGACGGTTTGCAGCTCGGTAATGCATGGGTCACTGCCGCAGTGAAATGTGCACCGCCTGCAAATGCCCCTACCCCCGATGAGCGCGTGACGTGCAGACCATTTTTAGAGCGTGAGTTTGCCGCATTAGAAAATGCACATGTGTTGGTATGTCTTGGTGCGTTCGCTTATCAGGCCGCAACAGAATTTTTACACATTCGCCCGCGCCCAAAATTTGGCCATGGTGTTGAAGTGAAACACGGCAAGTGGACCTTGCTCTGTTCTTTTCACCCCAGCCAGCAAAATACCTTTACAGGAAAACTTACCGAGCCGATGTTTGACAATATTTTTGCGCGTGCGCGCGAGATATGCGCTATTGAAGTGCAGGGGTAAACGCACTGCGCAATGCTGCCGCCGAAGCTGCTAATGCTGCTTTGCCATCGTCAAGAAATTCGGCGAGTGAAACAAAGCCATGGAACTGACTTGACCAACGCACATGCGATACGGCAACACCCAGAGATGCAAGACGCTTTGCATACGCCTCGCCTTCGTCACGTAACGGGTCGAATTCGGCAGTAATAACAAATGCAGGTGGGGCAGCGGCAAGCACCTCATCGGTGTCGAGCAACGGTGAAACTCGTGGGTCGGTTGGAGTGCCTTGGTTGCCACTTAAGTAATGCTTTACAAACCACTTCATGCCGGCATGTGTAAGAAAGGGGCCGTCTTTGTTTTCCTGGTGGCTGGGGTGACCCAGTTGGCAATCGGTGACAGGGTAAATAAGCAGTTGGTACACGCATGGAATGACCTGCATGTTGGCGATAATTGCAGCGAAGTTGGCGCCAGCTGAATCGCCGCCTAATGCAATGCGTGAAGCATCGCACCCAATGGATGCCGCGTTGTCGTACGCCCACTTGGTGGCAGTCACGCTGTCGGTGAGGGGAATGGGAAAAGGAAACTCTGGTGCGAGTCGGTATTCCACCGAAAGCACTGCGCATTCGCTTTGCATGGCCAGTGCGCGGCATATGCCATCGTGAGAGTCGACGTTGCCAAGCACCCAGCCGCCACCGTGGTAGTACACCAGGAGCGGAAGATTGGTGTTGTTGTTTGGCTTGTACAAACGTGCGGGCACGCCACCGGCGTCTATATCTTTTGTTTCAAAGACCGGCAGTGTTGATGGCGTGGTGCGCGAATTGCGAATGGCGCGAGCGTTTTGTGGCGTGTCGTCTTCGAACGGCTTGTCGCCAAGCGAGTCCATGAAGTTGATGATGAATTGTGACTGAGGATGCAAAGGCATCCCTACAAACTAGTGCGCCGCAGGAGCCGCTCCGTCAACCTTCTTTTTAGGTTCAGGTACGCCCACTGCAGGGGCGCCATCGGCCCATTGTGGCCAGCGACGACGGCTGACAATTGAAAGCGTGCGCAGCAGTTTCATGGCTACTTCGTCTTCTTGTGCGGGGCGGGACTCGATGACGCCGTCGGCAATCATGCGAGTGATGACTTCTTCGCCAAGTTCGGTGCGCACGATGGTGAGGGTCCAGTCGTTGTCTTTACCAATACCACCGGTGGCGATGTCGGAATGCTCGGCTGCGAAGTCGGGGCAATTTTTGCAACCTTCGCGGGTCCACTGGTGGCATTCCTTCAAATTGATTTCGTGGAACGAACCATCTTTCATCCAAATTTGAACTGCACCTTTGATATTCATTTTT
>JBAXNF010000128.1:0-5385 GCA_037133935.1 bacterium | reverse complement strand
GAGCGTCCGCCTGAAAAGCGGAAGGTCACCGGATCGACGCCGGTCTCGACCACAATATCTTTATGAAACGCCGCGACATTGAGGGCCTACGGGCTCTAGCAGTTGGTGTCGTGGTTTTGTACCACGCGCACTTCTTCGCCTTACGTGGCGGCTTTGTTGGCGTTGACGTTTTTTTCGTCCTCTCTGGTTTCCTCATCACGTCACTTCTGGCCAGTGAGTACGGAGCAAATAAGCGCATCTCTTTGCGGCAGTTTTATGCGCGGCGCGCGCGGCGTTTATTGCCCGCTTCCACACTTGTAGTTGTCGCCACCGTCATAGCGGGTCGCATTTGGCTTGAACCACTGCGCTTACGCGACCTTGGGCAAGACGCAATTTCCAGCGCTGGGTTTTTTGCCAACATCACGTTTGCCAACCGCGGCACCGACTACCTGCAATCAACTTTACCTCCTTCAGCGTTGCAACATTTTTGGTCGCTCGCAGTTGAAGAACAGTTCTATGTGGTGTGGCCTGCACTCTTGGCACTCTTGCTCTGGCGTTCACAGCGTTTTCGTATGCGTGCAGTCATCGGTATTTCTGTTGTCAGCATTGCCTCGTTCGTTGTGTGTATTTGGCAAACCAACACCACACAACAGTGGGCATTCTTTGGGCTTCATGCACGTGCTTGGGAACTAGGCCTCGGCGCTTTGCTTGCGCTTGCATGGAACAACGTCAACAGCATTGCCGTATGGTTACGAGCAGTTGTGGGTTGGCTTGGCTTAGCTGCAGTCATTGCGAGCTGCTTCCTCATCAATGAAAAAGTATTGTTCCCTGGCTATGCGGTATTGCTTCCCGTTCTAGGAACTCTGTGCGTACTCATTGCTGGCGACGACAATCGCTACGGCCCGCAAGTTCTTTTACGGGTTCAGCCGCTTCAATTTATTGGTGCTCGTTCGTATTCGCTGTACCTCTGGCATTGGCCTGCTCTCATTATTGGCGAAGCCGCATACGGCCACGCACTGAATGCAACTGAACGCATTGTGCTTCTTGGCATTGCATTTTGCGGCGCATGTTTGTCGTACGCCTTCGTCGAGAACCCAGTGCGGCACTCAGCGAAACTGCAACTCAAACCGCTGCTGGCGCTCACCATGGGTGGTGGCCTCATCGCAGTGAGTCTTGCTGCCGGAATTATTTTAAAAACTGATTCTTCAACACTTGCAAGCGATGTTGTTGCCGAAGCGCCCATTGCAATGCAGACCACAACTACTCAAGTTTCTGGTGTAACAACAGTTGCTCCTACTGCAGAAACAACCACCACCGTTCCTGGACCACCGCCAGTAGTGGTGAGCCCAACTACTCCACTCGACGCCGTGGAGCAAGGAGTGCTCGCCCAAGAAGTTCCCTCCAACTTGGAGCCGTCATTACGCGGCGCAATGGGAGACAAGCCCATCATTTACGACAACGGCTGCCACTTAAGCGTTAGCCCTTCAACACCTATTAAATGTGAATTTGGTGCGAAGAAATCAACATTCACCGTTGCTCTCTTTGGTGACTCGCACGCGGCGCAATGGTTTCCCACTATTCAAATGACTGCTCGCCAACAAGGTTGGCGATTCTTACCCTTCACTAAATCGGGTTGTCCACCAGTTGACCTACTCACGTGGAACATGCTCTCTTCAAACACATACCCACAGTGCCGGCCGTGGCGTAAGAATGTTATTGAAATGATGATTGCCGAAAAAGTACAAGTGGTATTCATTTCATCATCTGTAAAACTCATGGCGGTCACCACACATAATCCGTATTCACCGGAGCAAATTATTGATGCACAAACCGAACTGCTCACGCAGTTGAAAACTGCCGGCATTAACCCAATCCTTATTACCGATACGCCGTACCCCGGCGACAACGTGCCCTTCTGCTTATCGCACAGTATTAAAAATGTTCCACGTTGTACTTATGACCGCGAAAAGGGTTACCGCGTCGATCGCATTCAAGCAATCATCGATGCGGGTGCGAAAAACGATGTGCAAGTACTCGACATCAGCAACTGGCTCTGCGGCGCCATTAAATGCCCCGCCATTGTTGGTAATATTTTGGTGAACCGCGATGGTGACCACATCACCACGAAATATGCACAATGGTTGCAACCGCTGTTCGATGCAGCGGTCTCGCCATATGTGAACTACGTGCGCCAGCGCACCAGCGTTTCCTGAGCCACTGTTGCCACGTGTGTGCCATCTTGGGCAAACACATAACCAAACGACAAACCTCTGCCACCCACAAACGCATTGCACGACATTTCATACAAATGCCATTGGTCTGCGCGCAAGGGGCGATGAAACCAAATGGTGTGGTCAAGGCTTGCGCTAAATGCCGTGCCTGCATCGGCTGCAGCACGTGCATCGGGCGACGAACTAAACACAGCATCGGTGGGTAAGTCGTCTGAAATGTAGGCAAGTGCGCACTGGTGCGCAAGCGGGTCGTCGCCGGTGGGGGTTGTTACACGCATCCATGCGGCCACTCTGCCCACGCCATCACGGTCGCCGGCAGGAACTTGTTCGGTCGGAATCCAGCGGCGGTCGAAAAACTCACTCCATGTTGTTGACTCCAGTTCTTCTGGTTGCGACAAATGTTGAGGAAATTTTGTAGCACTTACTTCTGGGGCATCTTCTGCTTTTTGAAACGATGCCTCGAGGTTCAAGATGGCGCCCACTGCCTGACGAGCCACCACGCGGCGCGTCACGAAACTGCGGCCATTACGAATGCGGTCTACTTCGTAACGCACTGTTTGCTTATTGTCGCCACGCTGGATGAAATAGGCGCGTAGCGAGTGCACCGAAAACTCTGGGCCAACGGTGTGCGCGGCTGCTCGCAACGCCTGAGCGACAATGTGGCCTCCATACAAGCCACCCCAGGGGTACGCATGGCCAACGCCAATATACGTATCGGGGCCGTGTGGCTCTAGTTCAACAAGCGCATGAAGATCCATGCACCTATCATGCCGTGGAAATAGTTTTTATGTGGTTAGCCAACGCGCAGAACGACCAAAACTGTCTCTGTCAGATGGCTCTCTACTTCGTAGTCGCCAGCTTTATCGGCAGTAAACGTGAAGGTTTTGGTGTCGCCCTTTTTGGTCACGCCATTACCAAGGTCGTAGCCATGAATGTGGTATTCGTCATCTGCCTCGGGGTTTGTGAAGTTCAATGTGACTTGGGAACCTAGAGGAATCTCTTCCACACGATCTGGCCCTGAATTTTCGCCTACAACTACATTGATAGTCACACTTCCATCACCAATAGTGCTTTCCGTTGGAGCCACCGTGGTCACGACAGCGACCGTGTCGGACGTACTGCTGTCACTCGAACATGCCACCAGGCCAACGACGGGGGTGATTGCCAAAAGCACTTGCCAGATCTTTTTAGTTTCCATGGTTCTCCTCATTTGTCCAAAGTCTAAGCACATTGAGTTGTAGTGGCACTTTCCGAGTCAACGCATCTCGTTGAATTGGGGGGCATGTTCCTCGTATGGCTTCTTGCAGGGAGCCCACGACCACGGAATCCGTTTTTCTTTTTCCTATCTGCAACACACCGTGTGAAACGCTGACCAAGGTCGTAGTTTCATCGCGTGCAAACTCCTTACGTCATCATTGACCTCGACACAGTCGAGACAAAATTTCGCGAGCTTTCCGAAGCCCTTCACTCCACTGAGTTGTGTTACGCCGTGAAAGCGAACCCAGGCAAACCAGTCATTGAACGATTAGCTGCACTAGGTGCCAGCTTCGATGTTGCCAGTGTTCCTGAAATTGATTTGGTGTTGTCGTGTGGTGTGGAACCAGCGCGTATTTCCTTTGGAAACACCATTAAAAAGCAGCGCGACATTGCTTACGCAGCGCAGCAAGGCATTACGCGTTTCACTGTTGACACAATGAGCGAGTTGCACAAGGTATTGGCTGAAGCGCCTCGTGCAGAAGTGTGCGTGCGTTTGTTCCACGATTGCGAAGGTGCCGACTGGCCGTTGTCGAAAAAATTTGGTTGTGGTTTTTCCGATGCAAAAAATATTCTCATTGCTGCTGGCAACGCTGGTTGCACTACAGGAATTTCGTTTCATGTAGGTTCGCAACAACGCAACCTCGATTCGTGGCTTGCACCATTACAACTGTGCCAGCAGCTCATTACTGAAGTTGTGGAAGAATCTGTTGCACCAGAGTTTGTAAACCTTGGTGGCGGCTACCCCGGTAGTTACCTCGACGACACTCCGCATATTTCTGTTTATGGCGATGCCATTCGCAAAAGTTTGCACGATGTGTTTGGTAACAACACGCCACGCCTGATGGCGGAACCTGGTCGTTACCTTGTTGCCGATGCAGGAACATTGCATACTGAAGTAGTGCTTATTAGCAAGCGCGACATTGATGCACGTCGTTGGGTTTATGTTGACTGCGGTGTTTTTGGTGGGCTTGCTGAAACACTTGGTGAGAGCATTCGCTACCGCTTGCTTACCGAGCACGATGCTTCGGCAGCTGCATCACAAATTGTTTTAGCTGGCCCCACGTGTGACTCTGCCGACATTATTTACGATAGGGCCGGATACTTCTTGCCCGACAACTTGCAAGTAGGCGAAGTCATTCGCATTGCGTCTACTGGTGCGTACACCACCAGTTACTCGGCCATTGGCTTCAATGGGTTTGCACCACTTGCACAGGGTTACATCAATGTTGATGTAATGAAAGAACCTGCTGTTTAATTTTTATAGTTAGCTGCCGAACTCGAAACCTAAGTCGGGTGCCACCAACATTGGTTCATAACGAATGCCAGCTTCAGCAGCCATTGCTGCACATGTTCCACCACGGTCAACAATGACGGTGATGAGAACGACTTCAGCGCCAAATGCACGCACAGCATCGACAGCTTCGAACAATGACGTGCCACGCGTAACAGTGTCTTCAGTGATGATGACCTTGTCGCCTGGTTGCAGTGCACCGGCAATGCGGCCTGTTACACCGTGATCTTTAGATTCTTTTCGTACGCTAAAACTGCGCAGGTTGATGGCACGTGTAGCAGCAACGGCGGCAATGCCATACGCAACGGGGTCAGCGCCCATGGTGAGACCACCAATGGCTGTTGCTTCTGCAGGGAAAAATGACAACGCAACGTTTGTTACCAGCACGATGCCATCGGGGCGACACGCAGTTTGCTTGGTGTCGAGGAACCACGAACTTTTGCGGCCCGACTTCAAGGTGAAGTCACCACGTTTCACCGCGTGTGTCATGACGTGCTCTCGCAAAGCGTGACGAGCAGGGTTAAGTGGAGGCAAAGAAGTATTTTCAGAATTTACGGGCATATTCATGGCTCTACCGTACATACCCGATATGTTTTGTAACGTGAATGCAACAAAAGGAACGCCTGC
>JBAXNF010000127.1:0-5433 GCA_037133935.1 bacterium | reverse complement strand
GCATACCAAGGTGAGGTTGGTGAGTTCATTGGTGGTGAGCCACTCGGCCATCCAGTCAACATGGCGCTGGTAGGTGTAGTCAGTCATTGCGGTGGGCTTGTCGCTGCGACCAAAGCCGACGAGGTCGGGGGCCACAACGCGGTGCCCTGCTGCGGTAAAGACGGGAATCATTTTGCGGTAGAGGTAACTCCAGGTGGGCTCACCGTGCATGCACAAAATGGTCTCGGTAGCGGGGTCAGAAGCGCTCGCACCTTCATCTATATGGTGCATGCGTAATGTTCCCGATCCATCGCCGCAAGCGATGTTGGTATAGCGCGGGGCGAATGGCCAAGCGCTGAGGCCTGAAAAGCAGTCGTCGGGTGTGCGGATAAAGTCCATAGTGCCCCCTAGTGCGTTGGTGAACGTTTTTGCACCCTAAGTGCAAATACCTGCCCCGTCAAGATCTTGAGCCGGGGGTTGTCAAGGTGGCTTTGATGTGGCAGACTTCGGACGTGCGTATTTTGTCAACTTCCGTTCTTGTGGTGGTCGTCGTCGTGTAGGCACGCGTCACATATCACGCGTGCCGCTAAGCCTCCCAGATGGGGGGCTTTTTTGTTGCTCAAAACGCAACACACGCCTGAATAAGACGCAGTAAGTGGTCTGAATTGTCTGAATTGAATACAAAAAGAACGAGTGATACAGGAGAGTCAAATGAAAATCACAGGAGCTGAAGCGCTCATCAAAGCGCTCGAGATGGAAAATGTCGACGTGATGTTCGGCTATCCGGGCGGCTGCATCTTGCCTGCCTATGACCCTCTCTTGAGGTCGTCTATTCGTCACATTTTGGTGCGCCACGAACAAGGTGCTGGGCACATGGCCGAAGGTTACGCACATGTCACCGGGCGCCCCGGAGTTGCCATGGTTACTAGCGGCCCTGCTGCTACCAACTTGGTCACCCCATTGTGCGATGCCTACATGGACTCTATTCCGATGGTTGCCATTACTGGGCAGGTGCCGACCAGTGCAATTGGTACCGATGCTTTTCAGGAATGCGACACCGTAGGAATTACGCGCAGCATTACCAAGCACAACGAATTGGTGATGAGTGCGGAAGATCTTCCTCTTGCCATTCGTCAAGCATTTCACATTGCAACAACAGGTCGACCCGGGCCAGTGCTTATCGATGTACCTAAAGATGTTTTGCAAAACAGCATGACGTGGCATTGGCCAACCGATGAAGAAGTGCAAGCAAGTCTTCCTGGTTATCACCCCACCACAAAAGGTCATCCACGGATGATTAAAGAAGCAGCGAAGTTAATACTTGCTGCAGAGCGACCTGTTTTGTATTTAGGTGGTGGCGTTTTGAAATCGCGTGCGGCAGAAGTCGTTCGCGAAATTGCAGAGTTGTTGAACATTCCTGTTGTTACAACACTTATGGCACGAGGCGCATTCCCCGACAGCCACCCATTGTGCTTAGGCATGCCGGGCATGCACGGAACAGCAGCTGCTGTTACAGCAATGCAGAAAAGCGATTTGCTCGTTGCGTTGGGCGCTCGTTTCGACGACCGTGTAACAGGAAAAGTTTCAGCTTTTGCACAAGAAGCAAAAATTATTCATGTTGATATTGACCCAGCAGAACAAGGCAAAGTACGACGTCCCGATGTTCCTATTGTTGGCGATTGCAAACTTGTCAGCATTGAAATTTTGAAGGTTCTGCGTGAACTTCTTGATGGTGGTGAAGTGCAAGCCGACATTGCGCCTTGGCGTAGTCGTTGCAGCGGATGGCAAGAGCAGTTCCCCTTGTCGTACGAGCCAAGTGCTCCTGGCGCTGCGTTGAAGCCACAGTTTTGCTTAGAGCAAATTCGTGACCATGCACCAGAGGGAACCATTTTAGTTTCTGGTGTTGGCCAACACCAGATGTGGTCGAGTCAGTACTGGCACTTCAACGAACCATATACATGGGTCAACTCTGGTGGGCTCGGAACAATGGGCTTCTCGGTGCCGGCTGCTATTGGTGCAAAAGTTGGTCGTCCCGACAAAACCGTGTGGGCAATTGACGGCGATGGTTGTTTCCAAATGACTGCGCAAGAACTCATCACCGCTTCCATTAGCAACATTCCAATCAAGGTAGGAATTTTGAATAACTCATACCTCGGCATGGTGCGCCAGTGGCAAGAGATGTTCTACGGCGAGCGTTACAGCGAAGTTGATCTTGGCGGTGGCGTTCCCGACTATGTGAAGTGGGCAGAGGCCATGGGCTGTGTTGGCATTCGTGTTGATTCACCCGAAGAAGTTGCGCCAGCAATTGAGCGGGCCAACAGCATCAACGACCGACCCGTCGTTGTTGATTTCCGTGTTGAAGAATTTGAAAAAGTGTTTCCAATGGTTGCGGCAGGTGCAAGCAATGACGACATCATCTTGCCTCCTTCGCAAAACGATCGTCGGGAGTATCTACGATGAGCACATATCCAACTCAACAACGTCACCACATCTTGTCGGTGCTGGTGCAAAACAAGGCTGGCGTACTGGCCCGGGTGGCAAGCTTGTTCGCCCGCCGTGGGTACAACATCTTCTCGCTGGCGGTTGCCCCCACCGAAGACCCGCAGTTCAGCCGTATCACCATCGTGGTCGATGTGGAGGGAACCACCCTCGAGCAGATCGTCAAACAACTGTTCAAACTCATTGAAGTGGTGAGAATCTCTGAACTTGACCCCCAAAAATCGGTTGAAAGGGAGCTTTTCATGGCTACCGTCCGCACTGATGGGGAAAATCGGGGGCAAATCGTAGAATTAGCCAATATCTTCGAGGCGAAGGTTTTGGCAGTAGGGGTTGACGCCCTTACTCTTTCTTTGGAAGGTTCACCCGAAAAGCTCGATGACTTTGAAGAATTACTACGCGGATACGGCATTGTGGAATTACAGCGCACAGGCCGTATTGCGTTACCAAAACTCGATCGTGAAGCGCATTCCCGCGCTGTGAAAGGAAAGGCAAGCTGATGGCAGCAAAATTGTATTACGAGGCAGATACTGACCCGTCAATCATTAAGGGTCGCAAAGTGGCCATTATTGGTTACGGCTCACAGGGTCACGCCCACGCATTGAACTTGAAAGAAAGTGGCGTGCAGGTTGTTGTTGGTTTGCGCGAAGGCTCAAAGTCGGCTGCCAAAGCCACTGCTGCTGGTCTCACCGTGAAGAGCATTGCCGATGCATGCAAATGGGCAGACCTTGTCATGCTCACCATGCCAGACACTGAGCAAAAGGCAACATATAACGATCACGTGAAGCGATACATGAAGCCAGGCAAAGCACTTGCATTTGCACACGGTTTCAACATTCGCTTCAAGCGCATTCGCCCGCCAAAGGGTGTTGACGTCATCATGATTGCACCAAAGGGTCCTGGTCACTTAGTGCGTCGTACGTACACCGAAGGTGGCGGCGTGCCTTGCCTGATTGCAGTAGAACAAGACGCAACAGGTAATGCAAAAGCAGTTGCTTTGTCATATGCACAAGCAATTGGTGGAGCACGTGCCGGAATTATTGAAACCACATTCACCGAGGAAACGGAAACCGACTTGTTCGGTGAGCAAGTGGTGTTGTGCGGCGGAGTAACTTCACTGGTACAAGCTGGGTTCGAAACTCTCGTTGAAGCTGGCTACCAGCCAGAGATGGCGTACTTCGAGTGCTTGCATGAAGTGAAGCTCATTGTTGACCTCATGTACGAAGAAGGCATTGCTGGAATGCGTTACAGCATCAGCGACACTGCCGAGTACGGCGACGTCACACGCGGACCACGCATTGTTACACCGAACACCAAAAAGCAAATGCAAAAAATTCTGAAGGAAATTCAAAGCGGCAAGTTCGCCAAAGAATGGATTGCGGAAAGCGAAGGCGGCCGCGTGAAGTTCAACGAACTGCGTAAAGCTGGAGCTGATCACCAGATCGAAGAAGTGGGCAAGCGCTTGCGCTCGATGATGCCATGGATCTCGGCTGGTAAGCAGAAGGTGTCCGACGCCTCCGGCGGCTGAGTGTTCTCGGCGCCGTATGTATCGTAAATCGCGACGTTACGCGCCGAAAAAATGAAAAGTGAAAAGGCGCCACCGTTTGGTGGCGCCTTTTCGTTTCCCGCCATTAGGGGTGGCGGGATGAAGATTTCAAATATGAGGAAACCTTCCTTATATAGATGTTTGAGCCCCTCAAAATTGGACACTTTTTTGAAAGAATTCTGAAAATATTTTGCCGATGGCAATACCCGACTCGTTAGGTCGGGAATTGGTTGGTAGAGTAATCCCCATGACAAATGCATCTTGGGGTTTCGATACCCGCCAAATTCACGCCGGCCAGACACCAGACTCTGCAACGGGCTCACGTGCTGTTCCTATTTACCAAACTACGTCGTATCAGTTCCGCGACTCAGCTCACGCTCAGAACCTTTTCGCTCTTGCCGAAATTGGCAACATCTACACCCGCATTATGAACCCCACACAAGGTGTGCTTGAAGCGCGAGTTGCCGATCTTGAAGGCGCAACAACTACTGCTGTGGGTTTGCCTGGTGCATTGGTTGTGGCCTCAGGTCAGGCAGCGGAAACCTTGGCAATTCTTACGCTGGCTGAAGCAGGTAGTCACATTGTTGCTTCACCTTCGCTTTACGGCGGAACATACAACTTGTTGCACTACACACTTCCCAAGATGGGCATTGAAGTTACTTTCGTTGATGACCCCGACAACTTGGAGCAGTGGAAGAGCGCAGTGCGCCCCAACACCAAAGCGTTCTACGGCGAAGTTCTTGCTAACCCTAAAAACGATGTGTTCGACATTGAAGGTGTATCGAAAGTTGCTCACGATGTAGGCGTTCCCCTCATTGTTGACAATACCGTGCCTTCGCCTTACGGCATTCGTCCGTTGCAGTGGGGTGCCGACATCGTTGTGCACTCACTCACGAAATTTATGGGCGGACACGGCAACAGCATTGCAGGTGCAATTGTTGATGGCGGCAAGTTCGACTTCTCGGCAAGTGGCCGCTTCCCGAACTTCACCGAGCCAGACCCTTCGTACCACGGTCTTGCATATTGGCCAGCACTTGGTGCAGGTAGCTACATCATTAAAGCTCGCGTACAAATGTTGCGCGACCTTGGTTCAGCAGTGAGCCCATTCAACGCGTGGTCCATTTTGCAAGGTGTGGAAACACTCTCGTTGCGCATGGATCGCCACTGGGAAAATGCAGCAAAAGTTGCTGACTACCTTGGCAAGCAAGCAGGCGTTGAGAGCATTTCGTGGGCAGGCTTGCCGTCGAGCCCATGGCATGCACGCGCGAAAAAATACTTTGAAGGCCGCGGCTTTGGTTCCATCATTGCGTTCAACGTAAAGGGTGGCCGTGAGGCTGGTCAGAAGTTTGTTGAGGCACTGCAGTTGCACAGCCATGTTGCCAACATTGGCGATGTGCGCAGCTTGGTTATTC
>JBAXNF010000126.1:0-5450 GCA_037133935.1 bacterium | reverse complement strand
TGTTTCCCTTTATGACCACGGCCGATGTGTTGAATGCTCGGATGCACAATGCAGGTGCACGGGTACAGCCCGTGACTGCGCAAAAACCAGAGTTCCCGCGGGTGGGCTATTCGCAAGAATACGAGTTCTTAGATAATTATCGCCAGTTGCGCACGTTCCTGGAAAGCAATATTGGCATGAAAGCAAAAATTTATGATTTCAGCAATATGACGACGGTGTACAACTTTTTGTTGAACAAAAAACCAATGACACGGTATAGCTATGTACTTCAGGCTTCTTCGGTTGCCGCACAAAATGAAGTGGTTACTGTGTTGCGCAAGAAGAAACCTGAAGTCGTGTCGTATGGTTGGGACAGCGCAATTGATACGTGGGACGACTTGTCGAACTCGGTACGACACTGGGCCATTAGTGAGTACTTGTTGCGCAACTATTCACCGTGGACCACTATTGGTGGCAAGAACTTTGGCAACGTACTCTTCTTACGTAATGACTTAGCGCCAGGCAAGGGGTTGCCGCTTGATGCCGTTCCTGCTCAAAGTGGGGCCGAAAAACTTTCCTCGTTACGTTCTTTGAACACTTGCAATTGGGGTTCTGCGTCGAAGTTCCTTACATTTGCTCCTACCAAGCCCGGAGTGCCAATAGCAAGCGAACCCGTGAAGGGAATGCTCACCGTATTTGGATGGGCACATACCACTGATGATGGAGCGGTCACCATTGAAGTGAAGTACAACAATGCACTTCTCATTTCTGGCCCGAGTTCAAGTGAGCGACCCGACTTAGCTATTCGTGGTGTCACGACGGGCAAAAAGTCGGGTTTCCGTTTTGATATTCCTGTTGCAGGAAACATTACCGACACGAGTTTGGTGACAGTTGAACAAGTAAATGCTGCCGGTATTCGTGCTGCTGTTCCTTATGTTGCACCGGCAGGAGTAAATGACACCGTCGGTGAATATGGCGTGCAACTCGACACTTCGCCTGATGGCAAATTGCAAGTGGGGGCGGCGCGAAAATATGTGGAAAAGGTAACGCTCCCAGAGAATTACCGTGGGTACAACTGGATCGTTGCGCAATCCGACTTTGGGTTTAGCAACGACCATTTCTCGTTGTACGACGTAGGAAGTGACAACAACCGGGCCATTGAGTTTTCGACCTTGCGACCCGAGCATATTGCCGCTGCGCGAGCAGGTTCATGCCCCACTTGGTACGGCTGGGAGAGCCATGTGGTCTATCTGCAGCACGACAAAGAGCAGGTAAACGTTCAACTTTCGTTAGTGAAGTAGTAACCTAATCGCAATGTCAGAGCTTTTTGGTGGTCTTCGCATTGGCGTCGTGGTCGTTGCCTACAACGCCGAAACCACTTTAGAGAAGGTTCTCGACCGCATTCCTGCTTCTGTTGCTGCTGAAATTGCTGCAGTTTTGGTGTGCGACGATGCCAGTGCCGATGCCACACACGAGGTTGCACTTGCCTACCAGCGGTTGAACGACCGTTTGCCATTGCATATTGTGCGCCACCCGGTGAACTTGGGTTACGGGGGTAACCAGAAGGCTGGTTACCAACTCGCTGCCGAGATGGGTCTCGACGTTGTGGTGCTGTTGCACGGCGATGGCCAGTACGCCCCCGAGATGATGGCCGAGATGGTGAAGCCCATTGTGGAAGACGGTGCCGATGCCGTTTTTGGTTCACGAATGATGAACAGCGGTGCTGCGCGCGAAGGCGGCATGCCGCTCTACAAATATGTGGGCAACAAAATTCTGACGCGTTATGAGAATGCAATGACGGGTGCAAGCCTTACCGAGTGGCACAGTGGCTACCGCGCCTATCGCGTATCGACCCTGCAGAAAATTGCACTGGCGAAAAACTCAGATGGTTTTGACTTTGATACACAAATTATTTTGCAGTTGCTCGATATCAACTCAAAAATCGTGGAGATAGCGATTCCTACATATTACGGCGACGAAATTTGCTACGTCGATGGCATGAAGTACGCCAAAGACTTGTTTAAGCACTCCACGCAATATCGGTTGCGCAAAATGGGCTTTGGGCACGATGAGAAACTGCAGGGCGATGTTGCCTATGAATACAAGAGCGACCCGTTGTCGTCGCATGGGCAAATTGTGAAGTATTTGTCGGGTCGCAGTTCTGGTGAAGTTCTCGACCTCGGTTGCTCTGACGGTTTGTTGTCGTTGCAAATGAAAAGCTTGGGCTACACCGTTACTGGCGTGGACCTAGAAGAGCACCCGCAGGTATTTGGCCGTGTCGATAAGTTCATTCAAGCAAACCTCGATGCTGGATTACCTGAAGGTTTGCCGGAAGCAATTGATGTAGTGGTGTGTGCCGATGTGCTGGAACATGTGCGTCAGCCAGAGTTGCTGCTCGCCGCACTCGCACCGCGTTTAGCGCCAGGTGGTGCAGTACTTGCCAGCATTCCTAACTTTGGGCATTGGTACCCACGCATCCGCACACTTTTTGGCAGATTCGATTATGACAATCGCGGCATTCTCGATCGCACACATGTGCGGTTCTTTACACGTCGCAGTTTTGAGCGTTTAGCCAAACAAGCCGGTTACACCGTGTACCGCGTGGGTGCCACTGGTTTGCCTTTTGATGTTGCCGACCGCGGGGGTGCGGGCAAGCTGTCAAACAAGTTGAAGCCCATTCGGGCAATTGACCGTGCGTTGGTGAAAGTACGGCCACAATTGTTTGCTTACCAATTTTTGTATGAACTGAAGCGTTAAACCGATCTGGGGGGATCCAAAATTTTACTGAATGATCTTGAATCAGTTGTTAATGCGCCTGCGCTGGAAAGCGCATTGCATGAGCATTCATATGCAACTGCTGCGCCCTTCGCACACACGATTATTGAAAATTTTTTACAACCAGATATTTTTGCCGCAGTACTCACTGAATTTCCCGCAGTAGACCCCAGTAAGTGGACCAACTACGCACATGTGAATGAGCGTAAATTTGCCAATTCACACAGTGAAACATGGGGCGCCACTATTCAACAGGTAACAGAGGTGTTGAACTCGCCTGCATTCATTGCGTACTTGGAGAACCTCACCGGCATTAGTGGCCTCATTGCCGACCCTTCGTTTGAAGGTGGGGGCATGCACCAAACCATTACGGGTGGCTTCTTAAATATGCACGCCGATTTTTCGGTGCACCCTCACAAGCGGCACTGGAGCCGGCGGGTGAATGTTCTGTTGTATTGCAATGAGAACTGGTTGCCTGAATATGGTGGTGATCTTGAGTTATGGACACGCAATATGAAACGTTGCGACAAGCGTGTAGCGCCCGTTGGCAACCGCGTGCTCATTTTCAATACCGATGCCGATTCTTTTCATGGTCACCCCGACCCACTCACATCACCGGTGGGCGTGGCGCGGCAGTCATTAGCGTTGTATTACTTCACTGAAGAAGAAGCACCGGCCGTGCATTCCACGAATTACAAAGCACGCCCAGACGATGGCGCAAAACGCGTGCTCATTTACGCCGACAAGAAAACATTGCAAGCGTTCGACTGGGCAAAGCGCCGATTCAATTTGTCAAATGATGTTGCTGGCAAAGTTTTGAATATTGTCGACAAGTTCCGCCGCAAGCGGAAATAAAGCGTGCGCTAAGCGCGCTTACGAATGCTGATGCTTTTACCAACAGAGCTATTGCAGTTGCCAGTAGCAAGGTCGAAGCGCCAGCCGTGCAGTGAGCACACCAGTTCATCGCCTTCAATGGATCCGAAGGTAGACAGGTCTGCTTGGCGATGTGGGCAGAAACGCTGCACAATATAGTCGCCTACTTGTACTTCATCTGTTGACATGATGGGCTCTGTTGCTCGTCGGTACGCTTCTATTTCGGTGCGGCTCATCCGTTCAACAGACAAACTCTTGAAGAAGTTATAAAGGTTTTCGTTGAAATCGCCATCGCGCCAAGCGCGGAATCGTGCCGACAAGAAAAGCGCATTCGACCAGTCGACAGCCTTTGTGGCAACAATGGTTTCTAACAACTCACGCTGAATAATGAAGCGGTACTTGTAGGGCTGGTTGGTGTATTTCTGTACATCGCCATATTCAAAGTGAATGTAAATGCCCAGGTCATCGGCAGTGGGTTCGGCACCTGGTGCGCTGATGGTTTGAATGAGGCAGTTGCCACCAGCACCCATAGACACCGTGGGGCACATGGCAAGAAGGGGACGGAACCAGCTTTGAATATTGGCAAGAAGTTTTTCTGTTGGCGCTGCCCACGTGGCTTTGTGGTCGGCGAGCCAAGGCAGCCAGTCTTTTTGGTAAGCGGCAAGGTACTCGCCAATGTTGTTCCAAATGTTGTGCAGTGTTTCATCGCTTACCGGGTGAGTGACGGCAATATCACTGGGGGTCACGTCTATAACAGTGCCAGGCATATTGAGAATGCCAGTTCGGTTGTGTGCAGCGAGGCGTGCAACAAACTCGGGTTGATGCGGGAAAATAGAAACTTCGTTGCCCGTCACCATGTTGAGGTGAAACAACTCGGGGTCTAAGAAACATGGTGGCCCGGCACTTGGCACAACAACACGTGCATCAACTTTGTCGACATAGGCAAGAGCACGAGCAAATTGTGATTCCACTTTAGCAGTGGCAAGTGAATGTTTTTCTTCTTCGGGCATGTCGTAAACCATGGGGTACCAAATGGCGCCACTGAATTGCACGAAGTGTGCATCGACCTTGCCATGTGATGCGAGGGCGGTGAGGTCGTGTGTACGGCAGTCATTTTGATTCACCACAATGGTGTCGCCATCTTTGACGACGAGTGCTGAGTCGCCACCGGGGCCGTCGCTAATGCTCGACTCAATATGAATGGCAACACTGACACCATTGACCAGAGGTGCAGCAATGCCGTTTTGTGTGCGTACGAAATTGCGAAAGCCGAGTTTTCCTAACGTGCGTTCAAGCTCACGTGTTGGGAAGTCGGGTAACAGTACAAGTGTTTCTTTGTTGACGTGGTTCGTGAGAAACGCTTCGTCAAGATGGTCGCCGTGAATGTGAGAGATATAGAGATAGTTGGGGTTCTCTATTGCTGCAGTGATGTCGCTGGTGAGTTGGTCGTTGCGCGGGAAGGGAAACCATGAGCCAAAAAACGCAGGCTCAAACCATGGGTCACACAAGATGGTGATGTCGCGTGTGGCAATGAGCATGCCGGCGTGGCCAAGTGAAGTGATGCGCATGTTGAGTGAAGAGACTTTCGAAATACGTGTGTGGGGTTAGGCAACAGGGGGGTCGACGGACTGCTGACCATTGCGTGACACGTGTTCGGTCCACGCGGAGCCATTCCAGTAGCGAAGTTCAAAACGACCTGCTGGGTCGGCGTACCAGTTGGCAGGAGCAGCGGCATCGCCCACGCTTGAGGCAACTGATGTGTTGACTGCACTAGTGACAACAGGTGTGCTTGCCGACGTAGAGGCGGTTGTGCTGCTCCATGT
>JBAXNF010000125.1:0-5474 GCA_037133935.1 bacterium | reverse complement strand
CGCCACTACCGCTGCACGCAAACTATTTGCATCTGCGGCTCGCAAAGAAGAACTCGACCATTCACGTGAACTGAAAAACGCCGCGCAAATTGCCGACCGCCTTGGCAACATGAAAGGCGCGCTCATGAAGCTTGGCCAAATGGCGAGCTACCTCGACCACGGCCTTCCCGAACCATTACGCCTCGCCCTTTCCGAACTGCAATCGCAAGCACCACCCATGGCCAGTGCACTCGCTGAGCAAGTAGTGGAAGAAGAGCTTGGCAAACCCATTAGCGAACTCTTTGTGGAATGGGACCCAACCCCCATTGCCGCAGCCAGCATTGGCCAAGTGCATCGCGCCATCATTATTGACCCCGTTACTCAACAACAGCGGGCCGTTGCCGTGAAAGTGCAATACCCCGGTGTTGCTGAAGCCATTGCATCCGATTTAAAAAATGCCGACCTACTCGGCGCTTTGTTGTCGTTCGGTTTCAAAAGCTTCAGCCCCGATGAACTAGTAGCAGAAATTAAAGAGCGCCTCACCGAAGAGCTTGACTACGCGCTCGAAGCCAAAAACCAAAAAGACTTCGCCAACTACTACCGCAATCACCCGTTCATTCATGTACCCGATGTCATTGAGCACCTCAGCACCACACGTGTGCTGGTGACCGCATTGGTGTCGGGCATTACATGGGCTGAGTTGCTCGAACGCCCACAAGCCGACCGCGACTTTGCTGGCGAGGCACTCTTTCGTTTCGTTTTCCGCTCGCTGTATCGCTTCCGTGCTTTCAACGGCGACCCACACCCCGGCAACTACATCTTCCATGTTGGCGACAACGGCGTAAATAAAATCAGTTTCCTCGACTACGGCTTAGTAAAACACTTCACCGTTGACGAAATGAACGTGTTCCAAAACATGATTACCGCCGCCGCTATTAACCATGACTACGACGCATTTCGCATTGTCATTGAAGATGCTGGCCTCTTACAAAAAGATGCACCGGTCGATACACACACTGCCGGCGAGTACTACCGCCTCTTTTATTCACCCGTTCGCGAATCACATGTCATGACATGGACACCCGAGTATTCCTCTTCCATTGTGCGCCATACCTTTGACCGCAACAGCCCCATTGCTCAGTACTCCACCGTGCCACGCTCATTCGTTTTCATTCAACGCATCAACTTGGGGCTCTATGCATTACTCGGCGAACTGGGTGCCGTGGGCAACTATCGCCGCGTTGCTGAAGAACTGTGGCCCATGGTCAATGCTGGGCCGTCAAGCGCATTAGGTGAAGCAGAAGCCGCTTGGCTTGCTGCCCAAAGCTAAGACCGCGGCACCTCACGCCACGCCTTGCCCTGCCACACATCGGGTTCGCGCGGCAAACCCAGCACTCGCTCACCCACAATGTTGCGCTGAATTTCACTTGTGCCACCTTCAATTGAGTTCGCACGCGTGCGCAAGAACTCACGCACATATTTCAGCATCTCGTCGTCGGCGCTATCCCATGCAGTCACGTGCGCACCCAAAATATCGAGAGCTACTAACTGCACTTCTTGGTTTGACTTCGCCTTCATGATTTTCGTAATAGAACCTGCTGGCCCCTTTACGCGTTGCACGGTGAGCCCCAGCACGCGTGCATCGATGTAACACTTCACCACTCGCTCGCGTTGTACGGCAGTGAGTGTGCGTGACTGGGCCAACGCAATGAGTTCATCAATGGTTTTGCCACCCAAAATGCTGCGCTTTTGTGGCCCACCTGTTTTTTGACCCGACAACGTAATGCGCTCGGCCGACAACGACGCCGTGGATGCCGCCCAACCATCGTTCACATCGCTAATGCGCCACAGGTCGGGAATGCGCACCTCATTTAAAAACACTTCGTTGAATTCATGCTCACCGGTCATATGCACCAGCGGGCGAATTTCTACACCGGGTGCATGCATATCGACACCGAAGTACGTAATGCCTTTGTTCTTTGATGCGTTCGGGTCGGTACGTGCAATAAGCATGCCAATGTCGGCTTCATGGCCAAGTGTGGTCCACACCTTTTGCCCCGACACCACCCATTCGTCGCCATCGCGTTCTGCTTTGCACGCCAATGAAGCTAAGTCGCTGCCCGCACCAGGCTCGCTAAAGAGTTGTGCCCACATTTGTGTTGCTGCTGCAATACCGGGCAAAAAGAGTTGCTTCGTTTCTTCACTTGAAAACTGACGAATGGCAGGTGCGGCCAAAATGAAACCCGTCCCTCGTGGAATACGAGGCACTACTAACGCGTCGAGACGTTCAATAATTTTGCGTGCCGTTGCATCGTCGGCTCCACGCCCGCCGTGTTCACGCGGCCAATGTGGTGCGGTCCACCCGTGCTTACCTATTTCGCCAACAATGTGCGCCCCACCCAGCGCAACATGCAGTTCGCGAAGCGCAGCCCAATCTTCCTTGGCCACCACCTTGAACCACTCCTTTGGCAAGAGCGCATGCAGGTGTTCTTCGAGAAGATCTAGTTCATTCATGTATAGGAACTATGACCGAGGGCCATACAACGGCGCAAGTTGGTGAAAGCCCCAAGGCAATTCCACCAAACGCCCTGTGCCCGACAACGTGACATACGCAGTGGGTTCGCCGCTCGTAGAGAGAATCACATGCGTGGTCCATGCGTCGTCGAAAGCAACAAAATCAACTTCATCACCCTCTGCATTGAAAGTAATGACGCCGCTACGACCTTCCATTGTGCCATTGTGCACTGCAACTGCAATTTCACCTGATGCACCAACGGTGAGCGAATCGAACCACGTAACGGGCAATGGGTGAGTAAAGATGCAATCGCCAAATGGCACAGCAGGGTCTTCCAGCACTCCTGGCGACACAATGTTGCTCACAAACAAACGGCCTGTGTGGTATTCGGTCCAATACAACTTTTTGCCATCGGGCGAAATACCAATGCCATTAGTAGGCACAATAGAACGCACCAGCCGCTTCACCGTTTGCAGGTCGTGTGAAACAAAATAGATTCCTGTTTCATCACCCTTGCGATCATCATGATCCATCACACCAATATCGGTGAAATAGAAATTGCCTTCTGCGTCGAAAATAAGGTCGTCAGGTGCGGGCAATGTAAAACCTTCGCACTCAGTAACTACATCGACTACTTCGCCCGTTGCAATATCAATGCGCTGAATGGAGCCACCGCGGTACGCAAGTTTCGCCACATTCACACCTGGCACATCTTTCATAATGCTCGGCTTCGACAACCCGCCCATGTTCGCGCAATACAAATAGCCATCGGGCCCAAAGGCCAAACCGTTGGGCATACCAAGCGGTTCCGCAATGGTCTTTTTCATTCCATCGGGCCACACCTGCGTAATGCGATTTCCCGTGAGCTCACTCAACAACACCGAACCATCGGGCATGAGTACTGGCCCCTCAGGAAATAGCAACCCCGATGTCCATGTGTTCATGTTCTGCGGCACCGCTATCTCTCTTGCTCGGTAGGGCGAATGAGAATCTCACTAATGGACACCCCAGCTGGGCGCGTGACTGCGAACGTAATGCTGTCGGCAACTTCATGGGCTGTCATTCGGGGCATTTGTGCCATCGCCGCTTGCATCTTTTCCAAAATCACGGGGTTGATGTGCGAGGCAAGTTCGGTATCGGTAAAACCTGGCTCGACCAAAGTAACGCGCACGTGCTGAGATGCGAGTTCTTGACGTATGCCATCGCTAAAGGCTCCCACTGCAAATTTCGTTGCCGAATAGACCGCAGACCCTGGCTGTGCTTTGCGACCAGCCACAGAACTCACATTGACAATGTCGGCAACATTGCGCGGTGCGCTCTTGGCTGCCTCTACCAAATATGGCAAAGCAATTTTCGTGCAATTCAAAACGCCCATCACGTTCACATCGACCATTTGCTTCCACTCATCAAGTGGAGCCATATGTGCAGGGCCAATGAGCATCACCCCTGCGTTATTCACCAATGTGTCAACGCGTCCATAGGCAGACATCACCTGGTCAAATAGCGAACGCACCGCATTTGCGTCAGCCACATCTACTTCTACCGCTAAGGCTTGTTTTCCTAATTCCTTTGCCAACTGAGTGAGTCGGTCAATACGCCGCGCAGCGAGCACAACAGTGGCCCCAAGTTCAGCGAGTTGGCGTGCAGTAGCTTCGCCAATTCCACTTGATGCTCCAGTGACTACAGCAACAGTTCCGGTTAGCGCTAGTGGTTTTACATGTGATGTCATTCTATTTCGCAATCTGATTCAAAATGGGTTGTACATATTTCATCAGACCAACATGGTCTTCCGACATCGGGAAGTGTCCGAGACCCTTCATAATTTCCATAGTTGCACCAGGAATCTCTTTCGCAGCAAGTTCCGTCCATGGAATAGTTGGGAAGTCATACTCCCCTGTCAACAAATGCACTGCGCATTTCTTGGTATCAATGAGATGCCCCTGTCCGCGAAGATCGTGGGTGAAGGCGTAGTAATCAATGTCTCCTGGAAACACGCCAGGGGCACCTTGTGCATAGTGCAAACGTGTTTCTTGACGTGAGCTTTCCGGCGCTGTTGGCGACATAATCATGAGCATTGTTGCTGCATGCTTTGCAGGGTCTTCATCTCCCGTTGGTTCCAACGCACCTTCAGGAATATCGGCATGTAAGCCACCCTCAAGTGAAATCACTGCACGGAAATCATCGGCGTAATACCGCGCAAGGTCGAGAGCCAACATTCCGCCCACCGATGAGCCAATGAAAACTGGACGATCGAGTCCGAGTGCACGAGACAACTCCACCGGCAATCCCATTGCGCTTTCAGGCGTCAGTGTGTAGCGCTCGGTCCACCATGCTTTATCAACAGGTGGAAGTGATTTGCCATGGAAGGGCATGTCGTACACGATGACGCGATACTTTGAAGTAATTCGCTCGTCTTCTAGGAAATGCCGAAACTGACGTCCGTCTGCACCGGCGGTGTGCTGGCATATGAGCCCAATTCCCTGTCCTGCTTCTTCAAAATACACACGCTGACTAACACCATTGATGTTGAGGTGAATGTACCTTCCCACCGCTTTGTCGAAAGTGCCGTGTGGTTGCTTGTAACCACCTGGTTGTGGTGCGCCGGTTGTGCCATTCTTTGCGGCACGCATGAGATCAATAAATCGTCGCATTGCTAAATGACGTTCGCCGTTAAATGGCTCAGGGCTCGTTTGCATTCCACCGAGAGCAGATGCACCAACAAAGTCGGTGTAGCCAGAAGGCGGAACTGCGGTCAATAAGTTTTCCCAGGTCAGCGAATCGGCGTTCATCTGCACATCACCACCGTTGCCAGCTAGTCCCGTCGCAGACGCTTCGGCGATGGCGCCGAATTTCCCTCGAGTAATTCCGATTTTCCAACCAGAACCATTTTCCGTAACAGTGAGCGACCCGCTCCACCAGTTCGCATTGAGCTGAAACTCTCCATCATTTTGCGATATTTCGATAGCGCGTTTGATCATTG
>JBAXNF010000124.1:0-5517 GCA_037133935.1 bacterium | reverse complement strand
GTGATGTTCAACACCCCTGCGGGCAAAGAGTACATGTCAACTCGTTTGGGTCTCTCGGCTGAACTCATCGACGCTCTTGAGCACTTCGGTTTTTCAGCAATTTGTAATGTGATTGCGGCAATTAAAACAGCAAAACTTTTGAACTACGGGCCCGATGATGTGCTGATTACCATTGCAACCGACGGTGGAGCCCTGTATCCGAGTGAGCGTGTAAAAACTCTTGCACGTCGTTTCAATAATGACTTCACAGCGGTTGATGCGGCCGAAGTCTTTGGTGAACATATGGGCGCCATTGGAACAGATGCAATGATCGATTGCACCGAGCGCGATCGCAACCGCATTTTCAACCTTGGTTATTACACATGGGTCGAGCAGCAAGGAACTCCACTCGATGTGTTTGAAGCGCGCCGCTCACAGTCGTTCTGGCGCCACATTCGTACTTACCAGCCAGTGTGGGACAACTTGATTACCGAATTCAACGCCCGCGTCGCTGCACAATAGACATATGAAAACGCAGGTCATCGACAGCCTGCAATGCGCGGTATGTGGCGCACGGGTGCCTGTTGGGCAGCCATTGTCGTGGCGTTGCCCGCAGGCCAACAATGACGACCGCCATCACGTTCTGCATTTCTCTAGTACGCCAAGTGCAAACAACTTTCAGCCTGTGGAGTCGCAAAACCCCTTCGTGCGTTTTCAAGAGTTGTTGGCGTGGGATGCGTTTGCTTCCCAGCATGGTGCGGCACTCAACGAACGCAGAGAATTCATTGAGCGCCTCGACGCCAAAGTGGAAAGCATTGCCAAAGTGGGTTTTCGTAGAACACCGTTTGCTCGCAACGCAGAGTTGTCGAACGCACTAGGTTTTGAAGGAGGTGGTGGCTTGTGGGTGAAAGACGAAACACACAACGTTGCCGGCTCTCAAAAAGCACGGCATCTTTTCACCGAGTTGTTGCATTTAGTTTTTGCTGAAGAAAAAGGTCTTGCCCCATGGGGCGCGAGTCGCCCCGAGCTAGCCATTGCTTCATGCGGTAATGCCGCAATTGCAGCAGCAACATTGGCAGCAAGTGTGCAGTGGCCGTTGCGCGTGTTTGTGCCGGAAAGTGTTGATGCCATTGTCCTCAACGTATTGAAAACTCTTGGCGCCCACATTGAAGTGTGCGTGCGTCAACCAGGTGACCCTGCAGGTGACCCTTGTGTATTGCGCTTTCAAGAACGTATCGCTCGCGGTTCGCTGCCCTTCGGAGTGCAAGGCACCGAAAATGCATGGTGCCTAGATGGTGGTCGATTAATTGGTCTCGAAATGCTTGAGCAATTTCCGAGCACTGAACATCTTGCTCGTATCTTTGTGCAAGTGGGTGGTGGTGCATTTGCTTCTGGTATTGGCGATGCTCTGCGTAGCGCAGAAGTGCAAGATACTCATTTGCATGCTGTGCAAACAGAAGGTTGCAGCCCCTTGGCGCGTGCGTGGAGTCGCGCAGCGCAAACCGGGGGAACATTGCATGCAGGAAGCCGTTGGAGTGATTGCATGTGGCCTTGGGAAGAAGTTCCTGCTTCGTTAGCCGATGGTATTTTGGACGATGAAACCTACGACTGGATTTCCATTTGCGATGCCATGACGCAAACGGGTGGATTCCCCATTGTTTCACCAGAATCAGATGTTGTTGCCGCTTTTGAGCTGGCGCAAAAGAGTTCTGGTATCAACGTGAGCCCCACGGGTTCCGCTGGTCTTGCTGGGCTCATGACCTACATCGCCGAGAACAAGGGAAATTACGAGCAGGAAAACATTGCAGTTGTTTTTAGTGGAGTCTTACGTTCGTAAAGTCGTTTAAACGACTTCAATAAGGTTTCCATTTTCCACTTCGTAAACGAATCCGCGAATATAGTCTTTGTGCAAAATAAACGGCGAATGCTTGAGCCTGCTCATGCTTTGTCGTACATCTTCATGCGGGTCTTTAAATGCTTCAAGTGACCATCCGGGCTTAATGCCAGTTTCTCCGACTAATTCATCGTAGAAGTCGCCCTCGTTCAAATTCTCTAAACCACAGTTGGTGTGATGAATAAGAATAATTTCTCGTGTATTCAAGCGTCGCTGTGAAAGAACCAACGAGCGCACAACATCGTCGGTGACCACACCGCCTGCGTTTCTAATGATGTGCGCATCGCCGTGGTCGAGACCCAGCATTTGGAAAATATCCATGCGGCTGTCCATGCAGGCCACAATGGCGAGGCGCCGTTTGGGTTTAACACTGAGGCCGTGGTCAGCGAAAATCTGCACAAATGTGCTGTTGTGTTCAAGGAGCTCATCGGCATTGGCAAGAAAGGGGGTTTCTGCGTTTTCCACGATGACATTCTGCCACTTTCTTTCAGTGGTACGGCATTTTTATATCAACGTAACTTAGAGACCGAGGGCGATGGGCACTAGCCTAACGACATGACTTCGCACGTGTCGCACAACACATCGTCCATTTCCACCCCAATGGCAGCCGACGCCGGCTCTGGAGACGCACGCTTCGACGTGTTTGGTCGCCTCATGAAAAACCGCGTCATCATGCTTGGCACCGATGTGAATGACGACATCGCTAATCAAATTTGTGCGCAGTTGTTATACCTCGAAGGTGAAGACTCCAACGCCGATATTTGGCTCTACATCAACAGCCCAGGCGGGTCGATTACTGCCGGAATGGCCATTTACGACACCATGCAATTTGTATCGTGCGACATTGCAACTGTTTGCATGGGTCTTGCTGCTTCAATGGGCCAGTTCCTTCTCACTGCCGGAGCAAAAGGGAAGCGCTACACGTTGCCGAATGCTCGCATCATGATGCACCAACCACTTGCAGGTTTGCGCGGTCAAGCCACCGATATTGCTATTCAGGCCGAGCAGTTGCGCCATGTGAAACACAAGATGGCAGAACTCACTGCATTTCACTCGGGCAAAGAAATTGCTGAAATTCAAGCCGATAGCGAGCGCGACCGCTGGTTCACTGCCGAGTTGGCACAAGAATACGGTTTGGTCGACAAGGTCATTGTGAAGCGGGGCGAGATCCGCTGATATCAACAGCACAGGTATCGAGGGCCCACTTCATAGCGCGTTGCGCAGCGGTGTTGCTCTCGTAAGCGTGCTTGGTAACAGCTTCAACATCGGTGGTATTGCCTGTGTTGATTTGTGCCGCTTCGGCAAGTAAGGCCGTGAGCGCTTCCCAATCTTTAGCCACGTCAATGGGGGCAACTTTCCCAATGCGCTCGTAACTGGCAACGAGAAGATCAATGTCGTTTTGCGTAGCAATGGGCGCGTTCATTTGCGCTAACTCTGTGTCTAATTGGCGACAAAACTGCGTTCCAGTGCGCTTTGGTTCGGAGCATGAGGTGGCGCTCGCCATAAAAACTGCACAACTTATTGCCACAAAAGCACTACGTCGCCACACACGGAGATGTTGAGGTGATTTCTTCACTTTCGACAGTTTCCCACATGCATTTTCCTGCGAGATGCATTTCATCTTGACGGAAGTGAGGTCTCATGTTTTCGAGCATTAGGTCAGCAACATTGCTCGGTATTCAAGGAACACCGATCTCTGTTGAAGTGCATATTGGTAGTGGATTGCCTGGCTTTACTGTTGTTGGCCTTCCCGACGAGGCATGTCGAGAAGCGCGCGATCGTGTTCGTGCGGCGTTGCTCTCAAGCGGTGCTGAATGGCCAAACAAGAAAATTACCGTGAACTTGGCACCAAGTAGTCAACGTAAAGGCGGGGTAGGGCTCGACCTTGCATTGGCAATGGGTATTCTCAGTGCGAGTGGGCAAATGCAAAGTGACAACTTGGCAGAGTATTCCTTTGTCGCTGAACTCGGGCTCGACGGGTCATTGCGTCCGGTGCCAGGTGCTGCACCTCTTGTTGCTGGCTTGCGCGAAACTCGTGTTGTGGTTGCGCTTCCTAATGCGCGAGAAGCAAAAGTAGCGAGCCCGCGCAGTATTCATTGCGCCGCCACCTTGCGCGATGTGGTTCTTGCATTGCGCGGCGATGGCGAATGGCTCGACACCTCGTCTGAAGAAAAAATACAAGGCTCATCGCACATTGCAGATATGAGCGATGTGCGGGGGCAGCCCACAGCACGTCTTGCTGCAGAAATTGCTGCGGCTGGTGGTCACCATATTTTATTTGTGGGGTCACCTGGCGCAGGTAAAACCATGATTGCCGAACGTTTACCTGGGCTATTGCCCCCACTCTCAAATGAAGAAGCAGTCACCGCAACAATGATTCACTCTGCAGCAGGGGCCTCTTTGCCACCCGGTGGGCTCATTACCTTTCCACCATTTCGTGCACCACACCACAGCGCTTCAATGATTGCAATGGTGGGCGGGGGCAGCAGCGTGTTGCGGCCAGGTGAAGCATCGTTGGCTCATAGTGGGGTGCTTTTTCTCGATGAAGTGGGTGAGTTCATGCCGTCGGTTCTCGATGCATTGCGCCAACCCTTAGAGGAAGGCGAGGTGCGTATTGCGCGTGCGAGCGCCGGCATTACATTGCCCGCACGTTTCTTATTGGTAGGTGCAACAAACCCGTGCCCTTGTGGTGGAGGTGCTCCTGGGGCATGTGTGTGCAATGAAACTGCACGAAGCAAATATCTGCGCAGGTTGTCTGGGCCGTTTCTTGATCGTTTCGACCTTCGTGTAGCTGTTGCAATGACTGGGGTCGAGGAATTACTCGATGTGCGTGAAGGAGAACCAAGTGCAGCAGTGCAAGAACGTGTTGCTCGCGTGCGTGAAATGTCGTTGCATCGTTCAGGCGGCGTGAATGCTCGGCTGTCTGCTCAAGAACTCGACACTCATGCGCCGCTATCGCCTGCAGCGAGAGATGTGCTGCGTCGTGAATTAGAACTTGGGCGCCTCACGGGTCGCGGTTACCACCGCATTCGCCGTGTTGCTCGCACGCTTGCCGACCTGGCGGGAAATGAAGGGGAAATTGCACACGAGACCGTGCGCGTGGCACTTCTCATGCGTACACGCCTGCATGAAAGAGAAGTTGCTTAATGAGTCAACACCTTGGTATGCCAGCGTGGGCGTTTGCTGCAGCGCTTGCGCAGTTAGAAGGCATGACGCCAAAGAAACTACGCATCGCGCTTTTGCATGAAGAACCTGAAGATGCTTGGGCGAGAGCAATGTTTCATTCCACAAAATCGGAAGATGCAGTTGCGCTCATACAACAGTGCTGTGAGCGAGAGAAGATACAAGTGGTTTATATTGGCGACCCCGCATATCCGCGCGTATTGCGTTACGACCCAACACCACCAGCGGTACTTTTCTACAGAGGTTCACTCGGCGCCCTGCAACAGCGACGTATAGGCATTGTAGGTACGAGGTCGCCAACTCCATCGGGGGTGTACACCGCACGTGAATTTGGAGAGCAGTTAGCGGCCAATGAAATTGCTGTTGTCTCGGGTCTTGCGCGAGGAATTGATGGTGCGGTACATCACGGCATGAAATTGCACTACGACGAGCATCCGCAAGCAGAAGATGGTGCGTTTGGC
>JBAXNF010000123.1:0-5535 GCA_037133935.1 bacterium | reverse complement strand
TAATGCAGAGGTAATTACTTCGATTCGGACAAACGAATCCTGTAGTACTGTCCCCACGTATGCATTCCTTCATTAATGTTCAGAACAAAGACGTCACTATTCGCGTAGCCGTTGAAGGATCAGGACCCCTCATCGTGTGCGTTCATGGTTGGCCGGAACTCTGGTACTCCTGGCGCCATCAACTCTCGTACTTTTCTGAACGCGGATACAAAGTTGCAGCAATTGATGTGCGCGGTTATGGCGGCAGTTCACAACCTCACGACATCGCTGCATACACTTTGCGAAACTTGGCGTCTGACGTAGTGGCAGTAATTGATGCACTCGACGATTCACCGTCGCGGCAAAAAAATTCTCACGGTCAAGCAATTTTGTTCGGTCATGACTGGGGCGCCCCCATTGTGTGGAACACATCAATCCTTCACCCCGAACATATTCGTGCCGTTGCTGGCCTCAGTGTTCCTTTTAACGGAATTTCGGAAACTGCGTTTATTGACATTGCAGAAATGATTTATAAGGATAAATTCTTCTACCAGTCATATTTTCAAGCCGAAGGTGTTGCCGAGGCAGAATTTGAAGCTGATATTGCTTTGAGTTTGCGAAAGACATACTTTTCAATCTCGGGTGACGCACCACTGAACAAATTCTTGGAAAATAAACCAGTTGATGCAAAATTTTTAGATGGCTTGGTAGACCCAGACGTTTTCCCTAGTTGGCTCACGGAGGCCGACCTACAGGTCTTCGTCGATGCATTTACCGCAACTGGCTTCCGAGGACCACTCAATAGATACAGAGCACAACGTATTGACGCAGCAAACATGGCCGAACATGTTGGGTCACTAATTACACAACCGTCATTTTTCATTGGTGGTGAAAAAGATCCTGTGCGTTCTTTTGTACCAGGCATGGACTTGTACGAGAACCCACTGAGCGGCGGCGCGGATTTCCGCGGCTCAGTGATTATTCCAAATGTTGGTCATTGGGTTCAGCAAGAGGCTCCTCTTGAGACAAATATCGCTCTTGAGGGTTTCCTTTCACAGCTGAAGTGAATTTGAGACCTGCGGTTTAGGGAGGCGACAATTACCGTTCATCTCGACTTGACAGATTCTGGAAACCGCTATTTTGTAGAACTTTTCGTCCAGCTACTCACGACCTGTCCATGTAAGAACTTTCAATCCATGAATTGAAATACACAATCCCTATCGAGTCCCGAGCCCGTTGGACAATTATTTAGTGACTTTCAGTGTCACGGTCTTTGAAGCGGCATTTCCCTTTTTAGGAGTGACAGTGACCGTTACTTTGCACGAACCAGCCTTCAGACCCTTTAGTGCCGTACCGAATACTTTGCAGTACTTGGCGTAGTTAGAAACAACTTTTAGTGACACTTTTGATGTTGAAAGCACGGCGAGTTTGGCATAGGTGGCGATTGACTTAGCCGTGGCAGATTTTGAAGTCGTCAGCTTCGGAATAGTCACAGAAGTAGTACTTGTTATGGTGCTTGTTGTAGTGCTTGTTGTGGTGGCAGCACTGACGGAGGTGAATGAATAGTTCATCCACACTGTGGCAGGGGTGGAGAATCTACGGACACCTGTCGCAGAAACATTGGCGTTATCAACTGTGGCCTTTACATAACAAGGACCAATTGCAGTTGGTTTCACACCATTGGCTTCGATAACGCATGCTTGGCTGGCTGCTGGAGTCACAGTTTCATCAATAGATAAGGTTGTCTTCACTTGGCTCGCTGAGCAATCTGCAAATACTGTGTTGCCAAGAACTGTTTTTGAAGTCATTGGCTCTGCATTATCAACTACTTTTGCCCAATCATCAAGACTCGATATGTACTTCCATTTTTCAGTGGATGTCTTAATATTCATCAGTTTTCCATTGTATGGTCCGACTTTGGATGGTGATAAATAGATAGGGGCAATTCGCTTTCCAAGAATGCTTTCAAGACGCCATGTTGCTAGTCCCATTGAAAGATAAGAAAAAAGAATTCCATCATCATCGGTGACGCCGTATGACCAGGATCGAGGTGGTGATGAGTTTGTTACGTCGCCACTAGGACAGCCACCTGTTGTCACAAAATCAAGTGTCGCATTGAGGTCTGTTTTTCCTGCACCAGAAATTGTGTACACCAATTTGTATGCCCGCCCTGCAGTGAGGCCCTCAATTCGCGTCATAGAAAATGGGCTAAACGCGTTAGCGCCACATGCGGGAATTGCAAATGAAATTCCTGCATTGCCCGTGAGTGCCGACGAGAGATCGACAGTGCGCTCGATTGTACCTTTGTAGTACAAGTCGTACTTTGCAGCTGTGTAACCAGTGATATCCATTTGTTGGTACGCAGAAATGCTTGACGCATACGTCCTGGTGGGGTCGTAGTTTGCACAGAGATCTGCTTTAGTCATGGTTGTTGAATCGAGTGAACTAAACAAAACCTGAAGGGCGGGACGACCTGTTCTGGATTTGTACCAAGCTGCGGCATCTGTCCAACCGGTAACTGCATTGCTTGGTTCTGACCAACCTTTTGAAGAGTCGAGTAAATCTTTGGGAGCCTGAACAGTGACTGCAGCCTTATTAAATCGTTGGGCAATCGAAATATTGATTGAGAGCCAGCGGTGTGATGAATATTGCTCTGGGCTTGAGAGATAGTTAGCTGTATAAGTCTCGCAATCAGTAACAGCACACACCTTTAGGGGTACGACTCCCATCCATGGGATCGACGTCGTTTCCGATGATGGCCCGAGGTAAACGCCAATGTCGAGCATCCCATTTTCGCCATTGAATACGACTGGATTTACTTGAGCGGCGGTGGGTACAGCGGATGTTGACGTCGCGGGGATAGCAAATATGAAAGAAGTTGCGAATAGAACTAGGAGTCGTTTCATGTAATTGACCGTAGCCCTTCTGGCCAAATGAATTCACCGGCGATGAAAACAATCAAGCAACTTGTTGGCAGTTGCGGTAATTCCAGCAGCATCCAAGCCATAACGGGCCAGAATCACATCGGGCTTGTTATGCGGGAATAAAGAGTTAAGAAGATCCAACCTTAAAAAACCTTGTCTTACTAGCGCCCACGGCAATAGAAAAAATGCAATACCCCCATTTATTCCCAATAGCCTTGGGACGTAATGAGCAGTCAGACTCCCCCCGCCGTGCTTCCTGTTGCAAGTGACCCGTGCTGGTGCGGCAGTGGGCGCAAGTACAAGCGCTGCCATAAACCCCTTGAGGGAAAAGTGCTTCCCGGAGTGGTGAGCCCAATGCTGACGGTGCCAGCCGGTATTGGAAAGCCTCCATATGCCGACACTGGTGAAGTGCCTCGTACCGAGGAAGCTCGCGTGAAGTCGCCAGAAATTATTGAGCGCATGCGTTACGCGTGCGACATGGCTGCAGAGATTTTGAAATTGGCTGGCGAGTTTGTGAAGCCGGGCATGACCACAAATGACATCGATGTATTTGTGCACGAAGAAACCGTAAAGCGTGGTGCGTACCCAAGCCCCTTGAACTACCACCACTACCCCAAGAGTGTGTGCACAAGTTTGAATGAAGTCATCTGCCACGGCATTCCCGATTCAACGGTGCTGAACGATGGCGACATCATCAACCTTGATGTCACGTGTTATGTGAACGGTGTGCATGGCGACACCAATGCAACTTTCTTTGTTGGCGAAGTTGACGAAGAGAGCAAACTTCTGACACTTGTTGCCGAAGAGTGCATGTGGAAAGGCATTGAAGCTGTTGTACCTGGAAGGCCAATTAGCGACGTTGGCAAAGCCATTGAAACACACGCCAAACTGCACAGAATGGGTGTAATTCGCGCATTTATCGGTCATGGAATTGGCGAACTCTTCCATTCCGACATTCAGGTGCTGCACTACTACGACTCGCGCAACAACATGATCATGCGGCCAGGAATGACATTTACTATTGAACCAATGATCAGCTTGGGCACTTGGCAGCACAAAATGTGGGACGACGATTGGACCGCAGTTACTGCCGACGGAAAGCGCACTGCACAGTTTGAGCACACACTCCTTGTAACGGAAACCGGTGTTGAAGTTCTCACCGCCAAGGGTGCGGTATCACCTAGTGCTCCATGGAAGCGCCTTTAAAAAATGCTCGATAGCGACCGTTATATTCCCTTTACTCGCGACGAGTGGGCAGACCTACGTGCTTCCACCCCGCTCACTATTCGCGAAAAAGATCTTGAAGCGCTGCGTGGTATTAACGAGAGTATCAACCTCGACGAAGTTGCTGCCATCTATCTTCCGCTCACTCGTTTATTGAACCTGTATGTCAGTGCAACGCAAAACTTGCACAAAGTGTCGGCAACTTTTCTGGGAACCATGTCTCCAAAAGTTCCCTACGTCATTGGTGTGGCCGGCAGTGTGGCAGTAGGAAAGAGCACTTTTGCCCGTATTTTGCAGGCTCTTTTGGCTCGTTGGCCTGAACACCCAAAGGTCGACCTCATTACCACCGATGGTTTTCTTTTCCCTAACGATGAACTCGCCGACCGTGGTCTTATGAACCGCAAGGGTTTCCCCGAGAGTTACGACACAAAACACCTATTGCAATTTCTCCGCGAACTAAAAGCAGGGCACCCAGTTGTTTCTGCACCTGTTTATAGCCATGTCGTGTACGACATTGTTGATGGTGAAGAAGTTGAAGTCTGCCAGCCCGACATTCTCATTCTTGAAGGCCTGAATGTTTTACAAGTGGGCAATGAGGCAAATGAATTCGTTTCTGACTATTTTGACTTCTCTATTTATATTGATGCAGATGAAGATGATATTCGCAATTGGTATGTTGATCGTTTTCACGCATTGCGCCAAACTATTTTTAAAGACCCCAATAGTTTCTTCAAACACTTTGCAGATCTTTCCGATTCAGAGGCTACTGAAGTAGCAATGGGAATTTGGTCGGAAATCAACGGGCGGAACTTACGAGAAAATATTGACCCCACGAAAACACGTGCGTCACTTGTGATGAATAAAGGCAGCGACCATCGCATCACCGATGTTCAATTGCGCAAGCTCTAACGATGCATTGCGTTTAAGTAGTTGTAAACCGTAATTCGCGAAACGCCCATGACGTCGGCGACGTCTTCTACTGCACGGCGCAAAATGAATGCACCTTGGTCGTCGAGCAAACGAATTGCTCGCTGCTTGTCGTTACGCGAGAGATCTTTTAACTTTCCGCCAAGTTCTTTTTCTACTGCCTCAATGATGCGGTCGAGCGCGCCGTGTAACGGAGGAAGTCGTATGCCGGCAATTACATTTCCTTCCCACTCAATGGGAATGTCACTCGGTGTAATGCCGGCTGGTGCAACAAGGCTCGCGCCTATTGCCTCGAGAAGTGGCTGTATTGCATTCACTAATGGGTGATCGGGCGTAGACATTATTCTTGTGGCCCTACATGAACACTCACATGTGTTGCGCCGTTGCCATAAGCCGCTTCGAGCAGTGAGCCCACAATGGTGGCAACATCACTTTGTGCTGCCATGAATGTGGAGCCAAATGGCCCGAAGTCAACAACGAC
>JBAXNF010000122.1:0-5635 GCA_037133935.1 bacterium | reverse complement strand
GGGCGAGACCCCTGGCGTGTTCGGCCGCGTCAATGGGCTCGTCGGCGGCGTCTTGGGGCGGGGTCGGTTCACTGCTCACAACTCTCTACCGTAGTTCCTGCTTGGGTTTTGGGGGCAGTTAATTCACGCCATCTGATGCATTCACTTTGAATACGTAGGTGAACGCCACGACAACTTTGCGTTTCGATCGCGATGTCGCCCCAAGATCGTGAATGCTCAGAGATAACCTGAAAACGTGACAATTCGTTTGGTAATTATTGGTGGCGGTCCTGGTGGAAATACGGCGGCTACATGGGCTGCGCGGCTGGGAGCCGAGGTCACCATTGTTGAACGCGACATTATGGGTGGGGCTGCACACTTGCTCGACTGCATTCCCTCGAAGGCAATGATTGCGACGGGTGGGGCAGTAAGTGCCACCAAGCGCTTTGCGGGTATGGGTCTAGAGCAACATGCTGCTGAAATTGATGTAGAGCATTTGGCAGAGCGTATTGATGGCATTCGTACGCGTTTAGAAAACACCACTACCCAATTGCTCGATAGCCAAGGCATTCGCATGATTCGCGGCGAGGCAAGTTTTGTCGACGCACACACGGTGACAGTGCGTACTGCCGCAGGTGAGGAGCGCATAGAAGGCGATGCATTTATTATTGCCACTGGTTCGCGCCCGCGCATTCCGCAGTGGTGCACACCCGACGGTGAGCGCATTCTCATTACCCGTGAGTGCTACCCGCCCAAAATCTTTCCGAAAAGCATTGCGGTGGTTGGCTCTGGTGTAACAGGTGTGGAATTTGTGCACATGTTTGCTTCCTTCGGTGCAAAGGTGTCGCTTATTGTGAGCCGTCAACAAGTGCTGCCGGGTAAAGACCCAGAAGCTGCTGCCGTGTTGGAAGAAACGTTCCTCAACCGTGGTGTTGAACTGTTGAAAGGTGCGCGCGCCGAGAGCATTGAGCGCAGTGGCGACGAAGTAATAGTGAAGTGTTCCGATGGCCGTGAAGTACGCGCCACGCATGCAGTACTTGCAATTGGTTCTGAGCCCAATGTGGAAGGTCTCAATTTAGAAGCTGCAGGTGTTGAACTCGATGCGCGCGGCTACATCAATATTGACAGCCATTGCCAAACCAACGTGGGTCACATTTATGCAGCAGGCGACGTGAGTGGCAAGTTGCCGTTGTCATCGGTTGCTTCGATGCAAGGTCGCAAAATTGCCGAGCACCTCATGGTGGGTACGAAGTCAAACCATCGTCACCTTGACTACGACAAAGCGGCATCGGCAATATTCACCGAGCCTGAGCTTGCTGATGTGGGTTTAGTTGAAGCAGAGGCATTTTCTTCAGGTCGTAAAATTCGTGTTACTAAAGTGCCGTTTTCTTCCACAGCAAAAGCGCTTATTCACAACGACCCGCGTGGTTTTGTGAAACTCATCTCTGACCCCAATACGGGCGTGGTACTAGGTGGCAGCATTGTGGGTCGCCATGCAGGCGAACTCATTAGCGTGGTGGCATTAGCAGTAACAGCCAACTTGAAAGTTGCCGACTTGCTCGACAGTTTGTTGGTGCACCCGTCGCTCGCCGAAGCACTCAGCGAAGCTGCTGAATAAAAAAATTATTCAATAACAACAACAACGTCGCCAGAGCCGACGGTGTCGCCTTCTTTGACTTTTACTTCTTTGACTTTGCCCGACTTTTCAGCCTGAATTTGGTTTTCCATCTTCATGGCTTCAAGTACAACAACTGATTGGCCCACCTCTACTTCTTGGCCCACTTCAACAAGCACCTTCACAATGGTTCCTTGCATTGGCACCACAACGTCGCCGCTGCCGGTTCCGCCAATTGCGCCACCTGCAGATGCTGCACGTGCTGGCTTCTTGGCCTTTGCGGGGCCAGCAGAAACTGCTTGACCTTCAGGAACCCACATCTTCACGTTGAAGCGCTTGCCGTTGACTTCAACGGTGGTTTTGCGTTCAATGAGTTCTTCTGCTGCTTCACCCGCAGGAATTGGTGCAGAGGTGCCCACGTTCGACAAGTCGAGCACTTCTTCAACCCACTTGGTGGAGTGCTTCATGGCTGCGAAGTCGGGGTGTTCCAAAATTGCGATGTCGGCAGGAATGGTGGTGTGTACACCTTCAACAACCATTTCATTGAGCGCACGAATGGTGCGAGCAATTGCTGTTGGGCGATCTTTGCCCCACACAATGAGTTTGCCAATGAGGTTGTCGTAGTACTGGCTGATGGTGTCGCCCGATTCGTAACCAGCATCGAAGCGCACGCCGAAACCATCGGGTGTAACGAGCTTGGTAATGAGACCAGGTGAGGGGAGGAACTTGCCGCCGGCTGGGTTTTCTGCATTAATGCGAATTTCAATGGCGTGACCACGACGTGCAGCAAGAACTTCTTTTTGTGTCATCGGAAGTTTTTCACCACTGGCAACACGAATTTGCCATTCCACCAGGTCGATGCCAGTAATGACTTCGGTAACGGGGTGTTCCACTTGCAAACGCGTATTCATTTCAAGGAAGAAGAAGTCTCCGTCTTGAAAAATGAACTCCACTGTTCCTGCGTTGTAATAACCAACTGCTTTTGCAGCTTTTACTGCAGCAGCACCCATGGCTTCTTCAACGCCATCGGGAAGGTCGAATGCAGGTGCTTCTTCAATAAGTTTTTGGTGACGGCGCTGTGCTGAGCAGTCGCGGGTAGAGACCCACACCACGTTGCCGTGTTGGTCGCCTACAAGTTGCACTTCAATGTGGCGCGGCCAGGTGAGGTAGCGCTCAATGTAAATTTCATCGCGACCAAAAAATGCTTTTGCCTCGCGCTGTGCGGAATCCATTGCTTCTTGCACTTCATCGGCCGACTTCACAACCTTCATGCCGCGTCCGCCGCCACCGAAGGCTGCCTTAATGGCAAGTGGCCAACCGTTCTCGTTGCCGAAGTCTTGAATTTCTTTTGCAGTGGTAACGAACTCGGTGGTGCCCGGAACAATGGGGGCTCCGCCACGCAACGCTGCCTTGCGGCTCGACACCTTGTCGCCCATTTCTACAATGGCTGCGGGTGGTGGCCCAATGAAGGCAACCCCAAGGTCGGTAATGGCCTGGGCGAACTCGGCATTCTCGGAGAAAAAGCCATAACCAGGGTGCACGCCGTCGGCGCCGCTTTCCTTAATGGCATTCAAAATGGCCTCGGTGTTGAGGTAGCTCTCGGCTGCGGTTTGGCCACCTAAGGCATATGCCTCATCGGCTAAACGCACATGGAGCGCGTTCCTGTCGAGCTCGGAATAGACCGCAACGGTCTTAATTCCTAGTTCTCGGGCGGCCCGAATAACTCGGACAGCAATTTCTCCACGGTTGGCGATGAGGATTTTCTTAAGCACGAGTGACAATCTTTGTAGATGGACATGGATAAAGCGAAGTGGCGCGGAAACTGGCAAGTGGAACGAGTACCCGAGACGGGGTCGACCAATGCTGATCTCCTTGCGGGGAACAGCCTAGATGTTCCTCACCGCTATGTACTAACCACTGCGTTCCAAAGCGCCGGCAAGGGGCGTCTGGGGCGGGTATGGGAGGCGCCGTCGGGGGCGAACTTATTGGTTTCGGTTCTTTTGCGCGATGTGGCTGGCCCGTTGCACCGGGTCACCCAGCATCTAGGGCTTGCGGCGGCGTTGGTATTGAGCGAAAAGTATGGGTTGCGTGCTGGTGTGAAATGGCCAAACGACGTGGTGGTGACCGTGGCTCGAGAGGGCGGCGATGTTGACGTGAAAATTGCTGGCATTTTGGCTCAAGCGGTGGGCAACAACGTGGTGGTGGGCATGGGGCTCAATGTGCAGTGGGCGCCGCCACCAGAGGTAGCTGATGCCACGTGCATGGCTGCGTTGTTGGGGCACACAGATGTTCCTGAGCCCATTGAAATGCTCGACTTGGTGTTAGCGCGATTCGACGACATTGGTGGTCTTGACGAGCGTGAGTCTTTTGCGTTGTATCGCAAACACCTCCACACATTGGGCAAGCAAGTGCAATGCGAAATGCCCGATGGTTCATATGTCGTGGGTCGTGCAGTAGATGTTGGTGCCGATGGGCGATTAAACGTGCTCGATGAATGTGCTGTAACACATCACATTGATACCGCCGACGTAATGCACCTACGACTTGCTTGACCGCATTCGTTAGCCAAGAAGCACTACCGTATTTTCAATGAAGTCAATGCGCTACCTCGTTGCCGTTGGCCTTGCAATCATTGTTGCGTGTGCTGGTGCTGCTGGTTTGGTGTCTGGAGCGAAAAGTCAGCTTGAAGGTGTAGCGCGAGTAGACGTGGTTGTTGCAGAACTTGCTCCGCCGTCTGATGGCTTTGAAAACTATTTGTTGGTGGGTACCGACAGCCGCGAGGGTGTTGACCCAAACGACCCCGACTACGCAACCATGGGCGGCGACTTGGGGAGCCAACGCAGCGACACCATCATGATTTTGCGCTACGACACTGTTGCGCAGACTGCGGCTTTGATGTCGTTCCCTCGCGACCTATATGTGACCATCGGCAACGGCGAGAAAAAGAACCGCATCAATACGACCTACAGCCTGGGTGCCGACATGCTCATTCGCACCATTCGCGCCAACTTCAATATTCCTATTCATCACTATGTGGAAATTAACTTCCAAGGGTTTAAAGAACTTGTTGATGCAGTGGGCGGCGTGCGTGTGTGCGTGCCCTATGGCGCGAAAGACAAAAACACTGGGTTGCGCATTCATCGTGGATGCAACTTGCTCGATGGCGTGAAGGCATTGCGATTCGCGCGCAGCCGGCATTATTACCAGTTCATTAATAACAAATGGCAACTTGAAGGTACGGGCGATATTGGTCGCACCGCTCGCCAGCGTCAATTTGTTGCTGCGCTCTTGAAAGACACCGTGAAATATTCTGCGGCGAACCCATTTGGTGTTGGTGGCGTGATGCGCTCCATTGTGGGTGCAGTAACGGCCGACCCCGCGCTCGACATTGCGAGTTTCTTAAAGCGTTTAAAGCCAGCAGCCGATGGCAGCATTGCTTCTTACGGGCTCGACGTGGAAAACGATGTGGTGAACGACATGTCGGTGGTGAAGTTGGCAGGTAATTCGCGCAGTGTGCTCGAGTACTTTGCAGGCATTGGGCCGGCACCCGTGGTAGAGCCGCCGGCGTAATTAGTTAGTGCGTGCGCGTGAGTTCGCGCACGAAGGTCTCAGCGTTGTGCGCTTCGCCAATGCGGTTGCCCTGCAAGTAATCGCAACCTAAAACTTTTAAACGCTTCATGTGTTCTTCTGTGCTTACCCATTCGGCAATGACGGTCATGTCGAGTGAGTGGGCGAGTTGAATAATGGAGCGCACAATGGGGTCGTCGTAACCCTGTTGGCCAAGATCGCGAATAAGTGAGCCATCGAGCTTCAATACATCGGCTGGGAACTTGCGCAGAGATGAAAGCGAAGAGAAGCCGCTACCGAAGTCGTCAATTGCAATACGAATACCGCTGCGCTTCAGCGCGTTGATGCTGCGCAAAATGCTGGGGTTGTCGTTCATCATGGTTGCTTCGGTTACTTCAAAGCACACCTGCATGGGCTCAATGGTGTGCTCGCGCAAGGTGGTAAGCGTACGTTCCACAAACGTGGGGTCGGGGG
>JBAXNF010000121.1:0-5680 GCA_037133935.1 bacterium | reverse complement strand
TTTTACAAGAAGGGTGAGTGGTCCAGGCCAGAATGCAGATCCGAGAGTTTCTGCAACCTCATTAAAATCACTCGAAAAGGTGCGCGCACTTTCTATGTTTGTTACATGGATGATGAGCGGGTGTCCTGCAGGCCGTTTTTTAGCTGCAAAAATTTTCCGTACTGCTGAAGAGCTGGTTGCATCGGCTCCTAGGCCGTAAACCGTTTCAGAAGGAACTGCTACTAATCCGCCTGAAGAAAGAATCTCTACGGCTTTGGCAATATCGGTAACGCTGTTCTGTAATTGCAGACACTGGCGTGCTTCATCATTCACGAAAATTCTCTTCCAGCCATTGAACCAAAGCATCAATGAAACTAAACGAGTTGGGTGTAGCGAAATGATCGGTGCGCGGAAGAATTTTCAGCGTTGATGAGGGCATTGCTGAACTGAGTTTTGCAGAAGGGAAAGCGAAGTCCTTATCGCCAATGGCGACAAGAGAAGGCTGTGTCAAAGTAGATAAACCAGCTGTAGTTATATCTTCTGATGGGGTCCGTCTTAATACTGCTGCAAGTGCAACCGGATCATTATCTTCTCGATTGCCATATTGACCGAATAATCGAGCGACGTTGTCGCTGGGGTCAGCACGGCCTTCTAACCCCGCAAGGATCCTTTCGGTTTCCTCAGGCTGATGAGGCTCGAAGACTCCGTCGCCTATTCCGGCGAAACACAGACCAATAAAGCGCTGAGGAGAACGAATAGCGGCTCTTGCCAAAGTGAGTGCTCCTAGGGAAAAGCCAACCGCTATTACTGGTTCCAGAGGGAGCTGCGACAGGAGGTAACCCGCTAGATCTGCATATGCAGCAGGCTCATGGGGTTTTTCCGCGGTGCCATGACCGAGAAGGTCGACGCCCTTCACATGGAAACCAGATTCGGACACGATGTCGGTTACACCCGGCTCTTGCCACGTACTTAGGAAAGATCCGCCCCATCCATGGATGAGAACCACTGTTTTCTGACTCATAGAGGCATATCCTAAGACAAGTGCGTTTTTTAAGCGAGCTTCCCGCCCATGACCTGACCTATAACGACGTGTTTATGGTCCCTAGTCGGTCAGATGTCCCCAGCAGATTCAACGTAGATCTCACTACGCCTGATCTCATAGGAACAACAATCCCAGTTGTTGTAGCCAATATGACAGCTGTTGCTGGCAGACGAATGGCCGAGACCATTGCGCGAAGAGGTGGGCTAGCAGTGATGCCCCAAGACATTCCACTTGACATTATTGAGTCTGTTACTCGTTTTGTGAAGAGTTGCCACGCCGTATATGAAACGCCCATCACTCTTGCACCTACAGATACTGTTGGCAATGCACTGAGTCTCATTCACAAGCGTGCACATGGCGCAATTATTATTGTTGATGAGTCAAATAAGCCAATTGGAATTTTCACAGAGCACGACGCTTCTGGTTTTGATCGATTTACACAAGTACAACATGTAATGAACAAAGACATCATTTCGCTCGACGATCAGATGTCGCCAGAGGAAGCTTTTAACTTTCTCACCGATCATCGTCTCTCTTTTGCGCCAGTAGTAGACGGAAGCGGCGCACTAAAAGGTTGCATGACGCGTAAAGGCGCACTGCGCAGCACCATTTATAAGCCAGCATTGAATGCAGAAGGTAAATTCATTGTCTCTGTTGCTGTGGGTATTAATGGAGAAGTTGCATCACGTGCAAAGAGCCTTCACAACATGGGTGTAGACGTTCTTGTTATCGACACTGCACACGGACACCAATCAAGAATGATTTCCACCATTGAAGCGGTGCGCAAGGCTGTTCCGAACGCAACCCTTGTAGCTGGAAATGTAGTGACACCACAAGCCACCCGCGATCTCATCTCGGCAGGCGTAGATATTGTAAAAGTTGGAGTTGGGCCTGGCGCTATGTGCACTACACGCATGATGACAGGCGTGGGCCGCCCGCAGTTCAGTGCTGTTTTGGAATGTGCGCAAGCTGCTCGAGACCTTGGCAAACATATATGGGCCGACGGTGGTGTGCGTTACCCACGTGACGTTGCACTAGCTCTTGCCGGTGGTGCAGCAAGTGTGATGTTCGGTTCTTGGCTCGCTGGTACTTACGAGTCGGCAGCCGACACTTTGCGAGACACTGAGGGTCGCTTGTATAAAGAAAGTTTCGGCATGGCTTCAAATCGTGCTGTACGGAACAGAACAAGTACTGAAACTGCTTTGGACCGCGCACGTAAAGAGCTTTTCGAAGAAGGCATTAGTACTTCTCGTATGTACCTCGACTCTGATCGGCCAGGGGTGGAAGACATTGTCGATCAAATTGTCGCTGGCGTACGTTCTGCCTGTACATATGCCGGTGCATCAAATATCAACCAATTTCATGAGCGCGCAGTGGTGGGTATCCAAAGTGCTGCTGGTTACGACGAAGGACGTCCTCAAGGAACTACCTGGTAAACAGATGACCAAGCGCCTACGCATAGTGGCAATAGACGGCCCAGCAGGAGCCGGAAAATCAACAATTGCGCAAGCTTTGGCACTAGCTCTCGAAATTCCGTACCTCGATACCGGTGCGATGTATCGGATGGTCACTTATGTGGCTTTACGGGATGGTGTTGACCTTCAAGATGAAAATACCGTGGCTGATGCAGCGAGGCGCATGAAAGCCGTCATGTCTACAGATCGTTTTCTTGTCGATGAAGTAGACGTGACTGACATCATTCGTGGTCCGCAAGTGACTGAAGCAGTGAGCATTGTTGCTGCTCTTAGTGCGGTTCGCAATGAACTGAGAACTGCACAACGGACATGGGTCGCTAATGCTGGCGGTGGAGTAGTTGAAGGTCGCGATATTGGCACTGTCGTTTTCCCCGACGCAACCCTTAAGGTCTTTCTCACCGCGTCACCAGCGGTGCGTGCTCAGCGTCGCGTTGCGCAATCAGGCGGTGATGTACTGGTCATAGAACAACAAATCCGTAAACGAGATCATCTTGATTCAACAAGAGCCGATAGCCCCTTGCGCGAATCTAAAGATTCGCTATTCATTGACACCACTAATTTGAGTATCGATAAAGTTGTGCAGCAAATTACATCTTCGGTGGCGACCATAGAGAGTTCCATGAATGAGTGACGTAGAGAGTTTTTTGGCGGGTGAAGGTCTCGGCAGTAAAGCGTTTTACCGTTTTGCACGTTTCATTATTAACTTGCTCTGCAGAGTTTTTTGGCGTGTGCGCGTGACTGGTAGAGAAAATATTCCATTGTCAGGAGCCTTTGTACTTGCTCCTGTACACAGGTCAAATATTGACACCATGTTGGCCTGTACGGTGACGCCTCGCCGCATGCGCTACATGGGAAAAGATTCTCTGTGGAAAAATCCCGTAACAGGTTGGTTATTTTCCGCGCTCGGCGGCTTTCCGGTTACTCGCGGAACCGCAGATCGAGAAGCTCTTCGTCGCTGCGTTTATGTGCTTCAAAGTGGTCAACCTTTGGTGATGTTTCCTGAAGGCGAACGAAAGTCCGGAGCAGTTGTTGAGAAGCTGTTCGACGGCGCCGTCTATGTAGCTATTAAAGCAAACGTTCCCATCATTCCTGTAGGAATTGGTGGCTCAGGATTAGCAATGCAAAAAGGTTCAAAGATGATACGACCCGTACGTTGCGCAATGGTCATTGGAAAGCCAATTGATGTGGGCACTAGCGATGGTACGCGAACAGCACGTTCCTCGGTCAAAACTATTTCCGAGGAATTACAGGCGTCATTACAAAGTCTTTTTGATGCTGCTCAGAAGTCAGTTGAGCCGAGAAGGTTGAAAAGATCTACCAAGTAGTCAGGATCTTTTGTTCCACACATTTCGCGTACTGAATGCATTGAAAGTTGTGGCACACCAACATCGATGGTGTCTATTCCTAATCGCGTAGCGCTCATTGGCCCAATAGTGCTTCCACAAGGCATCGCGTTATTTGCTACAAAGTCTTGAGTAGGAATGTTCGCGCGACGAGCTGCATCAACAACGCGGGAAGCTATTTCTCCATTTGTTGCATAGCGCTTGTTCGCATTTCGTTTGATCACTGGCCCTAAATTGACCATAGGAGCATGCTGCTGGTCATGTTTTTCCAAATAGTTAGGATGAATAGCATGCGAGTTGTCGGCGGACACCATGACAGATTTCTTGGCAATTGCTGCGAAACTCTGAGAAGCTTTTCGCTCGTGCAACAGTTCTCCTAGAACGTGCTCCAGAAGCGGCCCAGCAGCGCCATTAATGCTTTGTGAACCGACCTCTTCATGATCAAAAAGAGCTACAAGAGTCGGCTGAGTCAGTTGAGTATTTTCAATGAGGCTTTTCACCGCTGCCCAACACGAAACCTGGTTATCGAGCCGCCCCGATACAAGAAACTCACCCATGGCCCCCAGCACGACCGATTTCTGAGTATCAAACAATTGCAGTTCGAAACCGGTGAGGAGAGATGGCGACACTTCGCACTTCTCACATAACCATTGCGTGAATAGCAACGAGGTATTCGTGCCCCATATTGGTTTCATGTGATTTTGCCGATGAAGCATCAAGCCTTTTTCTGAGATCTCGCGGTCCAAGTGGATTGCCAGCTGAGGGATGCGAGCGATGGGCTCATCAATGGAAATAAGTTTGCACGTTCCATCGGCGAAATAAAGAAGACCAGCGACTCCGAGATCTCTATCGAGCCACGAGTTCAGAAGTATGCCTCCGTATATTTCAACATTTAACTGCGACCATCCGAGTGTTGTCGATGTGCTGTTGGGCTTTAAATGCAGACCAGGCGAATCGCTGTGTGCACCAAAGATCAGCACACCTTCAGGAGTAGTTATTTCCTGTGGCCAATGCCACGCAATTAATGCACCACCACGGGTGACAACCCCTTTGTCTTTTGCGAAGTGGGAACCGCCGGCGTCTTTATACGGCTGTGAGGCGTATCCAACTTGTTCAAGTTCCTGCGAAGCGCTATTCACTACATGAAACGACGTGGGGCTCACGTCGAGAAACTCTTGTAGTGAAATCATTGTTTAGCCCTTTTGGAAGAGACCCATTGGCAAACCAGTTCCACGAAGATGGGAAGTTTCATTGATGGTGACAATTGATCTTTCACCACTTCGAGCCGCAGCTACACGATGGATGGAGGTGTAGTTCGGATAGAAGAAACCTTGTTGGTAGTTGCTGAGTCCAAGAATGTACGTGAGATATGCATTGATTACCCCGCCATGGCACACAATGGCAATGCGGTGTCCTGAATGAAGATCAATGAGCTTGTCAACGGCCCCAATAGTGCGCTTGTTGAAATCATCAGCCGACTCCTCGGGGACATTCCATTCACCTCTGAGCATGGCTTGCCAACGTGGATCGTTTGTAGCCTTGAGTTCTTCCACAGGTACGTATTCATTCGAGTTGCGATCCCATTCAGCCACATCATCAATGAGTGTGACTGCCACTTTTTGCAAGGCGGCGAGCGGAGCAGCTGTTTGCTGTGCCCGACGAAGCGGGCTGGCATAAACGGCATCGATCTTCTCCGTGGCGAGGTACTTCGCTAGATGTTCCGCTTGCAAAAGACCTTCCGGCGCTAATTCGGGGTCGGCAATTCCTTCCGTGAGCTCGCGGCGGACGGGGAGTGCGTGACGAATGATAAGAAGTTCCATGAAGGCTCTACGTTATTGCAC
>JBAXNF010000120.1:0-5681 GCA_037133935.1 bacterium | reverse complement strand
TTTTTGAATAACACCCCAACTGGGGAAGAAGGTGTGCACAGCATCACGCTCATTGGCCCCAGTGGACAAGTAAATGTTTCGGGCACCAAGGGTTCACGTAGCTCTCAAGTTGCCGAGCAGTACAAAGGAAATGGAATAGTGCGCAAGATTGGCGAAGACATCACAGTTGTTGTTGAAGGTTTTGGCGATGTGTCAAGTAATGACTTAAAGACAATTGCAGATGCCGTGAAAGAAAAGAAGTAATCACGTGAGCGATCAACTCAATGTATTAAAAAATGAATTGGCACACCATGTAGTGGGCCAAGAGCGAGTCATTGAACGGCTCATTGTGTCGTTGCTTGCCAATGGGCACTGCCTCTTAGAAGGTGTTCCAGGTGTCGGAAAAACCATGATGACTTCAACGCTTGCGCAAATGGTGGGTGGAACCTTTTCCCGTATTCAGTTCACGCCAGACCTTTTACCTTCTGACATTGTTGGAACTCGTATTTATCGTGCATCTAAAGAGTCATTCGACATTGAGCTTGGCCCTGTATTCGCCAACTTTGTTTTGGCCGACGAAATTAACCGCGCTCCAGCAAAAGTTCAGTCGGCGTTGCTGGAAGTAATGGCCGAGCGCCAAGTGACCATTGGCGGAGTCAGCACAAAACTTGCATTGCCGTTCATGGTTCTTGCAACACAGAACCCCATCGAGCAAGAAGGCGTGTACCTACTGCCCGAAGCGCAGCGCGACCGCTTCCTCATGCGTGTTCCGGTTGACTACCCAACACTTGCCGAAGAGCATGAAATTGCACGTCGCAGTTCCACGCCGCCACGTACTCCACAACAGGTGCTGTCGCTTGATGAACTTATTGCTTTGCAACTGCAGGCCAACGCGTTGCCCGTGCCCGATGCAGTGCAAGACTATGCAGTGCGTTTGGTGATGGCCACACGTAACCCACGCGAATTTGGGTTCGATTCGCTCGACGGCTGGTTGTCATTTGGTGCAAGCCCACGAGCCACTATTGGCCTTTTAGCAGCGGGCCGCGGCTTGGCGCTGATGCGCAAACACAGCGTGGTACAGGTGCAAGATATTTACGACATTGCCTACGACGTACTCAACCACAGGCTTGTTTTGTCATGGGATGCAGTTACTCGTGGAGCATCGGTAGACGAATTCATTGTTGCGTTGCTCGAGCGAGTGCTCGCACCTGTGGGTTGGTGACATGGCGCTTTCTGCTCCACCACGCTTGCCGCCTTCACTTCTCCCTGTGAGCAGAAGAATCTCGGGGCTATTGCACGGTGATTATTCCGGACTCTTGCATCGGGCGGGTTCAGAAATTGGTGACACACGTAGGTATATGGAGGGCGACGATGTTCGTCGCATTGATTGGCCGGCAACTGCTCGCACCAATGAAACACAGGTGCATGACACCATTGCCGACCATGAGCTAGAAGCGTGGCTAGTTGTAGATACTTCAGCGAGTATGAAGTTTGGAACAGCAAAAATTACCAAAGCACAGATGGCCAGCGATGTAGCAGGTGCCTTTGGCTATCTCATCTCGCACACCGGCAATCGTTTGGGTTGCATCACTACCGCACGCTCTGGCGAATCGCTCATGCCACGAAGCGGTACACATCAACTTGCTCAGGTACTAGGAAGACTGGCAAAGAACAATGACGATGCAGGAACTTTGACACAAGCGCTGGAAAAATGTTTGTCGGCAAGCACACGCCGCGGTCTTGTAGTTGTCGTTTCCGACTTCTTCGACGAGTCGCCGTGGCAAAATGCGATGTCGCAACTTGCGCAAAAACATGATGTCATTGCAGTTGCAGTTTCCGACCGCCGTGAGCATGAGTTCCTTGATGTTGGAGTTGTTGAGTTTCGCGACGCAGAGTCGGGCAAAACACTTCGCGTTGACACGTCACAAAAAGAATGGCGAAACAATTTCGCTAACTCTGCGCAACAGCGGCATCAAAAAATTGCTAGTGATATTCGCCTGGCACGAGCTGACGGCCTCTCCATTTGTTCCGATGAAGATTGGGTGGCGCAGCTTGCAACTTTCTTGCGCACGCGAAAGCGACGCTTAGCAATGGGGCATCGCCGATGATTGCGTTATACCTACTTGAACCATGGCGACTTGTGTTGCTCATCATTCCTGCGTTACTTCTTGTGCTTATCTCGTTGTCAGGAAAGAAGCGAGCAGAATCTGCAGTTGCATTCAGCACGCTCGGCATGTTGGAGGGTTTGGTAGAAAGGCCACGAAAGTGGAAAAGCGCTACGCCAGCAGCACTTGTGGTGGTAGCCCTACTTCTTGGAGTTTTTGGTTTTGCCCGCCCGGCAACGAATGGAATTGATGCCGGCAGCAAGGCAGTAGTGGTGTTAGCCATCGACGTGTCGTTGTCGATGAGCGCTGTTGACGTAGAGCCATCGCGTATTGAAGTGGCAAAAGATGCAGCACTGCGTTTTGTGGCAAAAGCGCCAAGCAACACGCTCATTGGCGTAGTGGCATTCGATAGCAATGCACGGCAGATTATTGCCGCTACCGACAACAAGGCAGCCATTACTCGGGTGGTAACCGCGCTTCAGCCCGGAACGGGAACAGCCATTGGCGAAGCAATTTATGCCGCGCTCGACACCATTTCATCGGCCGTCGACCCAAGCGGCGACACCAAAAATGCAGGCACCATTATTTTGCTTTCAGATGGAACTACAACAACGGGTCGCCCCGATACAGAAGCGGCTGCAGAGGCTCAATCTCTCGGCATCAAAATCAATACCATCGCATTTGGTACAAAAGACGGAACAGTGACAACTCCCGATGGACAAGTGGTGCCAGTACCACCCGATGAGCAGGCACTGAGCAATATTGCCGATGTTGCTCGTGGCAAGTCGTTTACTGCAGCAACCGCGAAAGACCTGCAGTCAATTTACGATTCGCTGAGTGAAGCTGTGGTGCGTAAAACAAATGTAAACGAACACGGAGATGTTTTCACCATGCTTAGCTTGTTGGCAATGTTCGCAGCTTCTGTACTGTCGTTGCGATGGTTCCGCCGCATTGTTTGAGCACTAAAGTTCTGCAATGAGCATCACTGAGTTTCTCGACAGTGTTGATATTGCTCATTTCAGCTCACCAGAAGAGTTCTGGGAACGCCTTCACGGGCTACCAAATAAAGATTCTGCAGTTATTGCGCGCACTATTTTCGAAGAGAGGCAGTCGGGGCGAGTGAACCCACTGCACTCGTCATTCTTTTTTGAATCAATCGAAAATACTCAGTTCTTTCATCACGTGGTGTCGCCTTACCTCAATGTTCTATTGCAAGAACTTGATGCAATTCAGCTTCCCCCTGGCGACATTTTGGAATTGGGAAGCGGGGCTGGTGTTGTCGCGTGTTTTCTAGCAAAGAAGTATCCAGAAAAAACTGTTGTAGGAATTGACCTTCTTCCCGACGTAGTGGCGACAGCGAAAAAACTTGCACAACTGCTGGGGCTTTCCAATGTTGAGTTCCATCAGGCAGAAATTGCTGGACTCCAGTTAGGTAAAACATTTGGTTGCGTTCTTTCGGTTGCGCTTCGCGAAGAGATGTCGTCTGGACGACAGGGGTCGTTTGGCTATTTTTCAGCTATTGCCGAACTTCCACATGCGCTCACCGCAAAATCATCGCCATTGTCGCAGTGTGTTGCTCAGCACCTTGTTGCTGGTGGTTTATACGTATCACTAGAGCGATGCCACGATGTTGCCTCTATTGCATCGTGGGTCGGCGAGATGCAATCGGAAGGAATATCTCCATCGCTCGAGCACAGCAAAATGCTCACCTTCACTGGCGTACTTACTGGGGCTGAGAAAATGCCTCTTCTTTTGTCTTCTCGTATCGAATCGCATATTGATGCAGAGTCGTTACTGCAGTGGCGTATGAGCGGAAGTAATGAGATGCAAAGTGATGAACTCACCGTGGAATCTCGCATCTATTCACAGCGGGCCTGGCGCGTGGTGAAAGCAACAGAATTTAGCATTCGTGATGAATTGGGCGATGCCGCTGTTCGCGTTTATTTATTGGAGTGCGACCGCGAGGGGCTTGTGTATTTCACAACGAACCGTGGCGCTCGTGAAATTATTTTTGAGACATCTTTTGGTGGTGCACAAATACTGTCAAATAAGTTTGAACACTTACTGGGTGAATTGACGTACAACCCAAGTGTTGTAGACGTGCATAGTATTACTTCGTTGTAATGCGCTTATCTTGACGAGTCGGTGTCGGCCAAAATAGGAGTGAGAGTGAGCTCTGGTTCGTCGGCTTCCAAGCGTTGCAAGCGATATTTGTTTTCAAAGAGAGCAACGAGAGCGTTGTCGCCTCGCCTCAAAATGCGAATGCCACCAATGCGACGCAAACGGTCAACACTCTTCTCATCGGTAATGCGAATGGCTTGGTAAATAGCTGGGTTTACCTCAACAGGCGAATTGAATTCACTAGCGAGTCGGTAGGCAAAAACTTCAATTTGTAGTGCACCAACTGCAGCCAAAATGGGTTCAGAGTCGGCAAGGTCGGGGTCGCGTAGCACTTGCACAACGCCTTCTTCATCGAGTTGTGCAAGACCACGGCGAAACTGCTTCACACGGCCACCATCGGTGGGGCGAGCAGTAGCAAAAACCTCAGGGGCAAACCGCGGAACGCCGGGGTAGGTAACTGGGCTGCTGGCAAAAATAGTGTCGCCAATTTGTAGGCCAGCAGCGTTAATGAGACCAATGATGTCGCCAGGGTAGGCAACTTCAATTGTTTCGCGATCGGCACCAAATGCTGTTGTTGCATATTTCGTGCTTACAGGTTTTGTGGTGCGCGAGCAGGTTGCGTCCATGCCACGCGTGAACTCGCCAGAGCAGACCCGAGCAAATGCCAAACGGTCGCGGTGGTTAGGGTCCATGTTCGCTTGCACTTTGAAAACAAAGGCGGAAAACGGCGCGGCAAGTGCGCGGTCGTTACCGTCAATATCGGTACGTGGCTTCGGTGCAGGTGCAATATCGATAACAGCATCGAGCAACATGCGTACACCGAAGTTGGTGAGTGCTGAGCCAACGAAAACAGGAGTTGATTCACCGGCAAGAAAAGACTCAACGTCAACGTCTGCTTCAATGGCGTCGAGTAACGAGCAGCTTTCCAACGCAGTTGTCCATGCAGCACCTTCTTCTTCTGCCGCACGCTCAACAGGAATAATTTCTTCAGGAGCCAATGAAGAGCCGCGAGCGGTGCGAGTGAAGCGAATGTATTCACCTGTGCGGCGGTCTATAACACCGCGGAAGTCGCCAGGAATACCCACGGGCCAAGTAGCCGGGGTGGGGCGTAACCCAATTTGTTTCTCCACTTCATCAAGAAGTTCGAAAGGGTCACGACCAGGGCGGTCGAACTTGTTGAAGAAGGTAATTACAGGCAAGTTGCGTGAGCGACACACTTGGAAAAGTTTCAGTGTTTGTGGCTCAATACCTTTAGCGGTGTCGAGCACCATGATGACAGCATCGACAGCTGCGAGTACGCGGTAGGTATCTTCCGAGAAGTCTTTGTGGCCTGGCGTATCGAGCAAGTTGAATACGTGATCGCGATAGGGAAACTGCAAAACAGCCGACGAAATGGAAATGCCGCGCTGGCGTTCAATATCCATCCAGTCAGAGGTCGACGCCTTGCGGTCGCCGCGGTTATGAACAGCACCAGCT
>JBAXNF010000119.1:0-5786 GCA_037133935.1 bacterium | reverse complement strand
CCATGAATGGGTCGGTGTGAGTGTCCATGCCATAGAAGTGATCGGCAACCCAGAGTGAATCAAAGTGCGGTAATGCCGTCGGCAAAATGTGCTTCTCTTGAAAAACAACAATGGGTTGATGGTTGCTCCACTTATTACCGATGACAGGAGAAAGCCAGCCGAAGCGCAACTTTGCTGTTGCCGAAGAGTGAGCCACAGTTACGGCGCAATAATTGCGTACGGCGCAGTAATTTCAAAGGCAGCAACAACGTCGTACGACTGTCCTGCTTCTGTATCGGTGCCACCTTGCCAACCGTGCCATGGGTACTCCACTGCACCATTTTCGCGCAACGTTGGGCGGCCGGTTTTTTTGTCCCACATAAAGAATGGCCCATGCTCGTCACCTTGTTGCAATGGTGTGCGTACTCGGTCGTCAGCGCCCGGCTTTGATGTTTCAAACATGCCACCAGTACCGGTGCCATTTTGCAATACCCAGTGAACTTCGGCAAACGCCGGACGTGTTGGTGCTGGGTCATGACCATGGTTGTGTGTCGACAAGTCAACACCCTTACCTGCAGTCCAAACGAACATGTAGGTGATTTCTTCACCGTCTGCATCGAGTAAATGGAAGCCTGGCGACAAATAGCAATCGAGACCATCAAAGAAAGGAATGACGTCGTGATAGCGCTCTTCAAAAGTGATCCACGACAGTTCGTTAGCGAGTGGGCCGCTGTAAGCAAGCTGGCTCATTGAAGTGACTTTCTTTGGTACCTGTGCAGTTCCTGTGAAGACGGTGAAAACTGCTCCATCGGGGCCAGCCACCACTTCAGCTTCGGTGACTTTGGTGTTACGCACCACTTTGTCTTGCGCGTATGCGCCGCGGTTGATGTTGGCAAGGCGCCCGGTGACCACTTTGATGTGCACAGCGCCTGCAGAGTGATTCAACGCGAAACTTTGTCCGGCATCGAGACGCACGAATTGAATGTTCCAGCCGCCAACACTCCAGGTGTCGGAAATGACTGGCGCAGCGCCTTCTCCAATAAAAATATTGATTCCTGTACGGGTTGTAGAAACCTCGTTGCGTGCAGTGTGCGTCATATGTGCCCCTTACCCCTATATGAATGATCTGTTGTAAGAGTACCCAAGAGACATAATGAGACATGGACTCGGACGGCAACATTCGCACCCCACGCGGGCTCTGCATCCCCGAGACCGCCCTTTCTTGGACATTCGCCCGTTCGGCCGGCGCCGGTGGCCAAAACGTGAACAAAACTTCGAGCAAGGCTTCACTCACCGTTGCAACGCCACTCATCACAGGCCCTCGCGCCGCCCTTGCTCGGGTCCTTGCCGCCTACCCAGAGAGCATTCGCATTACCCAGCAGGTCAGTCGAAGCCAGTGGAGAAACCGCCAGCATTGCATTACTCAGTTGGTCGAAATGATTGATACAGCCGCGGCACCACCAGCTCCGCCACGCCGACCCTCACGACCCACTAAGGGCTCTATTGAGCGTCGCCTCACGAGCAAGAAACGTGAGAGCGAGAAAAAGGGTCAGCGTCGCAAGGGTGACTGGGAGTAACAAGTACCGTAGAACCCATGCCGAGCGACTTTGTCTTGAAATCAATGAACAACATTCACCGCACCATCTTGAAGGTGAGCGGTGGTCGCAAAGGGTGGAACGCTGGCAATATGCCCGTATTGAAACTCACCACGGTGGGTCGCAAAAGTGGAGACAAGCGCGAAGTGATGCTTACTTCCCCACTGCAATTTGATTCCACAATGGTGATTGTGGCTTCACGCGGCGGCGACGACCAGCACCCTGCTTGGTTTCTCAATTTGCGCGACGAGCCACTTGTTGAGGTGGCAACCCAAGATGAGGCGAAGCACCAGCGCAGGGCACGCATTGCTACCGCCGATGAGCGCAACACCATGTGGCCACAAATTGTAGAGAAGTACAAAAACTATGGTGGCTACCAATCGCGCACTCAACGTCAAATACCGCTGATCCTTCTTGAAAAAATTGGTTAAGTCGTTTCATGTCTTCCCCCTATAAAGCAGTGTGTTTCGACGTTGGCGGAGTACTGACGCATTCCATGGACTCCGTGATGCCAGCGAGCATCTCGGCATCTGGTGTCGATTTTGCGAAACTTGCTCCCATTTTTATGGAGATGTTCGTTTCAGATAGCGACACCGACAACCCTGGGCATCAATTAGAACGCGGTGAAATTTCCATAGATCATTTCGTCGACATCATGGGTGAAAATGGTCAGGAAATACGCAAGGTACTTCACCCAGATTCTGAACACTTCATCATGCATAACCTCAAGCCAGCACTTGTGATGCATGAGTTTGTACGCGAAGTGAGGAATGCGGGTTTTTCCACTGGCATTATTTCAAATGTCATTCGCGAATGGCTGCCATGGTGGGTGGACTTTACTCCTCCACACGACCTCTTTGATGCGGTCTTATATTCATGCAACGTTGGATTACGCAAACCCAATACATCTATTTACCTGTCTGCAGCACAACAACTGAACTACTCACCAGAAGAAATTGTTTACCTTGACGATTTTCTACCCATGGTTGAGGCAGCACGAAAAGTAGGCATGAAGGTTGTTCACGTTACTGATCACACTGCAGCAATTGCTGAAGCGCGTGAACTTTTAGGCTTGTAAATCTCAGCCTTTGCCGCGGATTTTAAGCGCTATGGTTTCGTGGTAGCGATGAATTTTGCATTCGCGCTCCGACAAAATGTGCTCGGTGTATCCGCTTGATTTCTTTGTACGTGCAAGCTGGTCGTAAATAGCGATATCTTCGCCAACAACTCGCTTCAAGCCCGACCAGAGGTCTGCCATTCTCGCAAAATATGCAGCGTATTCCGGGTCGTTCATGTCGCCTGGGTAAATAATTTGCCAGCATAAAAAGCGCGTGCGATCGACATCGATTGGAATTGGGTTAAACACTTGAATGTGCTCGGGGTTGCAGTTGAACACTGTGTTTGGGAAGACCGTGTAATGGCAAATGGCATTCTGCTGGTGGTCGTACGATTCATCCCACTTATCAAAGTTCGTAGGACGTGGCACGAAGCACATGTAGTTATCTCCAACGAAGTGGAATGATGCTTTACGACATGCTTTTACAAATTCTGGCTCGGCATGATGCAGTTGAGCAACATGGTAGATCTCGTTAAACCCGTCAATAATTGCCTTGTAGCTCACGGGAACATCCCACTCAAGCACATCATGCAAAATCATGTCTTCCATTTTGAATGCACCGAGGTCGGAAGAAATTTCTGGTCCGATTGATTCGATGAGCGAAGGTGCATCGTCTGGTCCGAGAAGGTTGATCCAGACCCAACCACCCCACTCGTCTGCTGCCACTTGCTTTGCGCGAACATCTTTGAGGTGCTCACTCGAGAAATCTTCACGCTCTGGTACACCAACAAGTTTTCCGGTGGTGTCATAGACCCAGCCGTGATAGGGGCAAGTAAATCGGCGAGCACCACAACCGGAAAGGTCGGTCACCATTGCTGGGCCACGGTGTTGACACACATTGTGAAAAGCGGCAAGTGAGCCATCTGGTTGCCGAGTGATGACAATGGTCTCACCATGTCCTTCGAAAGTAATCCAATCGCCCGGTTCAACAACTTGCGCGGAACGGCCAGCAAGAATCCAATGTTTGGCAAGCACATGCTCGCGTTCTAGTTCATATTGCACAGGATCGGTATATGGGTCACGGCGCATTTTGGTCGGACCATAGTCGGGAACATTGTCGATCTGTGGCCCAAGTCGCGCTGGCAAAGATCCTCGTGTAGGCATATGAACCATTTGAAAACTCCTCCTGATTATTCCCGCATCACGTGGCGCCATCAGCGCCACGTATTCATTGTGTCACGTTCACAGCATTAAATGCGGATCAGAATATTGCTGAAGGCCTTAACCCATAACGAAAGCACCTGACATTAAGTGTCAGATTTTCCGCTTGTCCTACAGCAAACGACCATTGTCGTGCAAATCCGCTCACGTGGCGCTACTATGTTCCCCGTCGCAGTTGTTCTGCGGTTCCATGGGTGCATTCCGGCGTCCGTGGCCTAGTCCCTCGGAGACCCCCCATGGCGTCGAACGCCTCTATTTCCTTTGCCCAACTTGGGCTTCATTCAGCATTAGTCGAATACCTCAACCACGCAGGCATTACGACCCCGTTCCCTATTCAAGAAGCCACGATCCCCGACGCAATTGCCGGCCGTGACGTACTTGGTCGTGGCCGTACAGGTTCTGGAAAGACCCTTGCCTTTGCTTTGCCACTTCTCACCCGTTTGGCCGAAAGCAATCGCCGCCGCCAGCCGAACAAACCCCGTGCCCTCATTTTGGTACCTACTCGCGAACTTGCGAACCAGGTCAATGAGGTCATCATGCCGTTGGCAAAAGCTCTTGGCATGTTCACCACCACCATTTACGGTGGCGTTGGCTACGGCGGACAACTCACCGCTTTGCGCAAAGGTGTAGACGTAGTTGTTGCTTGCCCAGGTCGCTTGGTTGACCACCTCAATTCACGCAACATCAACTTCTCTGAAGTAGAAGTAACAGTTCTCGACGAAGCCGACCATATGGCTGAACTTGGGTTCTTACAGCACGTTGAAGAAATTCTTCGCCAGACTCCTGAAGATTCACAGCGTTTGTTGTTCTCGGCAACTCTCGACCGCGGAATTGACCGTTTGGTGCGCAACTACTTGCACAACCCAGTGACACACGAAGTTGACTCAGAGCAGTCACCTGTTGATGCAATGGCTCACCACGTGTTGCACATTCGTAACGACGACCGTTTCGGAGTACTCAAAAGCCTGTGTGCAGCGCCTGGAAAGACACTTGTCTTTACACGCACCAAGCACGGTGCTGCCCGTCTTGCAGAACAACTGATGAAGGCTGGCGTTCCGAGCGTTGAGTTGCACGGCAACTTGTCGCAGGCTGCACGCGCACGTAACTTGTCTGCATTCTCATCTGGTCGCGCCGAGACTTTGGTAGCAACCGACATTGCCGCTCGCGGAATTCACGTTGATGACATTGCTTTGGTGATTCACGCAGATCCACCAGAAGAGCACAAGGCGTACCTGCACCGTTCGGGTCGTACCGCACGTGCCGGCGCAACTGGCACTGTTGTTACCCTCATGACCGACAACCAACGTCGCAATGTGCGCGCACTCACCAAGAGCGCAGGCATTGAGCCAACCACAACTCGTGTAACTCCAGAAGACGACTTCCTAGCCGAGCTTGCCCCTGGTGAGCGCGTATTCCGTGAATCAACGAGCATCGTGTTGCATGAAGAGCGTCTCGACTCAGCACGTGGCGGCGGACGCCGTGACGGTGGTGGCGGTGGACGCCGTGATGGTGGTTCACGTGGTGGACGCCGTGATGGCGGTTCGCGCGGTGGCGATCGTGATCGTGCTCCTCGTTTTTCTGACCGGTCCGATGCACCACGTGCAGACCGTAATGACGGCCCACGCCCGGAGCGCACAGAGCGCAATGACGGCCCTCGTCCAGAGCGCACCTTTACTCCTCGTAGTTCTGGCCCACGCGAAGGCGCACCTCGCGAAGGTGGATTCCGTGACCGTGGACCGCGCACTTCAGAGCGTTCATCAGCACCTCGTGAAGGTGGATTCCGTGACCGCGGCCCGCGCACAGCAGGCCCACGCGATGGAGCACCACGCGAAGGTGGATTCCGTGACCGTGGCCCACGCACAGCAGGCCCACGCGATGAAGCACCACGCGAAGGTGGATTCCGTGACCGTGGCCCACGCACAGCAGGCCCACGC
>JBAXNF010000118.1:0-5824 GCA_037133935.1 bacterium | reverse complement strand
CGCCCTCTGGGGCTCGAACCCAGGACCTGCGGATTAAAAGTCCGTTGCTCTACCAACTGAGCTAAAGGCGCAGAACGATTGGAATTCTGAGCAAACACCGCTCGGAACGCCTAAAAGATCCGTTCGTATGTTAGTTCCCCCACACCGAAAAACGCCTATTCCGCCGATTTATTGCGTGATGTGATCTTTGCACCACAACCAAGTGCCCCACGAGCTTCGGGGGTATCTGACTTCCGTGTGCGCGACAAGCGATGAATTGTTCGGCTCGCGCGGTCACACCAGAACTCGCCCGAATCGACGCTCTCGCTTCGAGAAGCCAGCCAACAAATGGTGTCGGCACCTTGTTCGGGACTCCGCAAGAGCGGCTTCATGACACGTCGAAATGCCGGAAGCGAGTCTTGTACGCCTGGCGTATCGGCCCAACCGGGGTGCATTGCCGCAAATAAAACTTGTGGTTCGCGAACAGCCCACATCTCGTTAAGTGTGACTTGAATACGTTTAGCAATGGCGTACTGGCGCGTGCCGTCGTAGTTCGTAGGCGACATCTCTGGAGATTGATTGCCCGCAATATTTGGCACCGTGGCTCCGTACATGCCACCCGAAGAAACCGTAATCACTCGCCCTGAAGAAGACCTCAATAACGGGAGAAGATCTGTCGTCATCTGATGAGGCCCTAAGACATGAGTGGCGATTGTTGTTTCATAGCCCTGCGGCGATTCTTCACGAGTCTTTAAAAGAGCACCCGCATTATGAATGAGTGCATGAAGAGTTGTGGTGGATTCAAGTATGAGCTGAGAAGCTTTACGCACTGCATCTAGATCGCCCATGTCAGCAACCACAATTTCAAACTTCTGTGTTTCTGAGTTTTGAACAAGTTCGCTCTTCGTGCGTTCAAGCTTCTCTGCAGATCGACCCACAAGAATCAGATCTGCACCCATCGCTGCAAGCTGATGGGCTGTTGCTTTTCCCAGCCCCGACGTTGGGCCAGTAATGACAACTATTTTGCCTGCCAATGCATTGTGGTCAAGCGGGTCAAATTGTCCTGCTCGCACGAGGTAGCCAATTCGTGAAAAACCGGGAACAACCAGGGTGTCTAATGCATTGTCAAGAATCTTCGGCAAAGCCATAACTGCACGGTACATGGTCTAGTAAATCTGTGCTCACACGTGATCTAGTCTCGTGCTATGGAGTTTCCTACTACTACCGCCGAAGCTGTGAAGCTCATCACACCCACCGTGTGTGACACCTACGCACGTGATGGCATTGTCATTCTCAGACAAGCACTGCACCCAGAATGGTTGCTTCTACTGCAACTCGGGCTCGACCGAGTGATGGGTGATTCGGGCCAGAAAAAACATCTGTTCTACGACGGTACCGATCAGGAATTTATTGAGCTTGTGCGCACTACTGAAGTGTCGCCCGAACTGCAGCGTTTCATGTACGACTCACCTCTTGCCGACATGATGGCAGTGCTATTTAACTCCCCCGATATTTGGTTGTACTCCGATGAGTGGTTTGTGAAAGGCCCCAATGGTGGTCGCACACCTTGGCATCAAGACCTTCCCTATTGGCCAATGGAGGGAAGCAAAATTGCATCTGCATGGATCAGCCTCGACACGTTGCCTGCACATGAGTGTTTGGAATATGTACGCGGCACTCATCACGGTGTGCGTTACGACGGTTTTAACCCGCGGCGCGTGAGCGAAGACCCAACGCTTCCGTATTTTGGAAGTGAGTATCCACCACTACCCAACATTGAAGCCGACCGCGATGCGTGGGACATTGTCTCGTGGGACATCACACCTGGCGACATCATTCTTGCTCACCCTGGAGTTCTCCATGGCGGAGGGCCAACCGGACCCACCAGCAGTCGTCGTGCAATTACCATTCGCATGTACGGCGACGACATTGTTTACGCACCGCGCCCGCCAGGAAAACCAACAGTGCCGTTAACGCCTGGCTTATCGTTGCAACTGAAATATGGTGATCCATTACGCAGCCCGTGGTACCCACGTTTGCGCCCGGTACCACCATGGCAACAGGCTCAGTAACGAATTACTAGTTACCCAAATAAAACATGCAAAATTGCATCTTCAGATACTGTATTCCACTGTTCTAAGTTCACTTGGCTCCGATTCATCTCGGCCATCACACGACCCAAAATTTGACCATTGATCCAATAGGCAGTTGCCAGTGGATCTACATCTTTGCGTATCCAATTCTTTTCTTGCGCCATCACGAAAACTTCGGCCATTCCACCACAAATATCAAAATTGATTTGATTAATGGCTTCAGCAACAATTGAGCTCGATTGAGCAGCTCCCAGAACGCTCATGCGTGTGCTGCGAATATGCTCGCGTTCTGCGGTGTACACAAGACTCAGAATTTTCTTGACGATGCGTTGAAAATCTTCTGCATTATCGGATAACGCTACTCCGGCCTGGAAAGGCTGCACCATCTCAATAAAACTACGGCGATACCGCTCTACGTGTGCTGCTTCAACAAGTGCTTCACGATTTTTGAAGAAGTGATATACAGAGGGTTCTCGCACCCCGACCGACTCTGCAATTTTCTGTACACGTATCGCACCTTCGCCATTTTCTGAAATCGCAAACATCGCAGCTTCTAAGATGCGCGTTCGAGTGTCGGCAATGTTGGTCACTTCAAAACCTTACAGCAAGAAAAATTACTCGTAAAAGAAAGTTTTTATTAGCCGTGCCCAGGAATAGCGCGCCATGGCCCAGCATCGGCACGCGGTTCTTTAGGAAGCCCCAACATTTGCTCTCCAACAATGCCGCGTTGCACTTGGCTACTGCCAGCATAGATAGAGCCAGCACGGGCATTAAGAAATACGTCGACCCAACTTGCACTTGAGTTCGGCGAACCCACTGCATCGGAGCGTAAGTAGGAAAGTGCTGGTTTACCACTTGGGGTTAACGCATCGGCACCCAAAATATCTACAGCTAGTTCTGTCACTTCTTTGTGATATTCCGCCCAAAAGAGTTTTCCAATTGAGGCGTCGGGTCCGGGTTTTTTTCCATTTAAAAATGACGTCAACGCGCTGTATCCAAGGAAGCGCATCACTTCAACCTTCGTATAGGCAACTGCTAAACGCTGGCGAATAACAGCATCGTCAGTAACACCTTTTTCCCGAGCTAGTTCAATGAGTTTGTCTAACTCGGCACGAAAGCCAAGGGCATTAATTGCTGCACCGGCACCACGTTCATTGCCCAGCAATGTCATGGTAACCATCCAGCCACCATTCACTTCACCAACAACATTGCCCTTCGGGCAGCGGGCGTCGGTAAAAAAGACCTCGTTAAATTCCGAGTCACCCGACATCATGCGAATGGGCCGCACTTCAACACCCGGCTGACGCATGTCAACAAGCAGAAAAGTAATTCCGCGGTGCTTCACTTCATCGGGCGCAGTTCGTGCAAGAACAAAAATATGGTTTGCATGGTGTCCACCTGTGTTCCAGGTCTTTTGCCCGTTAATGATCCACTCATCACCGTCGAGCACTGCACGACAACCCAAGTTTCCCAAGTCGCTACCTGCTGCTGGCTCACTGAAACCCTGACACCACAGGTCTTCACCCGACAATACGCGTGGAAGGTAATGCTTCTTTTGTTCTTCGGTTCCAATGGCGAGCAATGTGTTGCCCAACATGTTGATACCAAACATGTCGTTCGGGCCAACAGTGGGCACACCAACACGCGCAAATTCCTCAGAAATCACAACAGCTTCAATAGAGCTGAGGCCCTGCCCGCCGTATTCCTTTGGCCAACTCACTGCAAGAAAACCATTGTCGCGAAGTGTCTCGCGCCATGTTTCAGTAAAGGATGCAGCTTCATCTCGACTCAGGGCCCCAATGCCCTTCCATTGTGCAGGCAGGTGCTTGTCTAAAAATGCATGAACTTTTGCGCGATAGGCATCGGCTGCGGGAGGGTAATTAAATTCCATGCGAGGTGATCTCTCTTGCACTAGTTATTTATTGAAGACTAAGGCAGTTTAGCGATGCACAAAAAAGTATGCCTTATCTTGGTGACGTAATAAATATGACACTTTTTGTCATCATGCCTCGAGGACTCAGCGCAACTTTCCCCACCACGAAGCGTAAATACTGGAAAAACGTGGATATATCGCTTTCATTTGCTCAGTCGCATCAGCTGGCAGTTGCTGATTGTTTGTTGGCGCCAATGGCGATGCCTGGCCAATGGGGTCTACCCATTCCATTGTGATGGCTTCAATGAGGTCGCGAAAATCGGGCCCGAAATGATGATGGTGAGCACTTGACTGGTGCTTTAAAAAACCAGCCACGTCGGCATACGACTCAATGCAGTAATACGTACGTGGCTCAGCGCCCCGCCAGTACTCATAGCGACGCACATCTTCTTCGTCGGCGTGCGTACGTTCGTACATTTGTCGCGCAACTTCTTCGAAGCGCGCTTCGCAGCCCTCATTAATAGTGACATGAGCTAACAGTGTTGCCATTGGTGTACCCCCTGGCAAAACAATAGAAGAGGGGCCGCGCCTGCACATCAGCGGACACGACCCCTACCTCTTGCTATTTCGTTGGTGTTTTACCAATCTTCAACTTCATGATGCGCGTTGACTTCGGAATTTTATTTCCTTTGTCGTCAATTGCCTTAGCCGTATTTGGCCACAACCGCTTGAAGTTCAATTGGAAGAGCCGGCTGATCTTTTTGCGCTCTTAGATGCGGGTAGTTGAAACAAACCCTTTGTACTAAAAGAAGTAAAGTAGCGAAGTGCCAAGTGCGAAGAAGAAACCTGCTGCGAAAGTTGAGACAAAACCTGTCCGCTACAGCCGCGCAGCTGCCACCCAGAAGTTTCTTGATGCCACTATTTCGCTCGTTGCAAAGAAACCCATCCCCGATATTTCCCTGCAGGAAATAGCAGAAATTACCGGGCTCAACCATGGCTACGTGTTTCGTTATTTCGGTACCCGCATTGACCTCTTTACTGCCGTCACCGACGAACTGGCGCGTTTGGCGCAAGCGGCCACCCAAAAGGAAATTGAGGCCCGCATTAAGCGTGGTGAAGAGCCAATCACATTCGACCTCGCCGTTTTGGCAGTCGGTCGGAAATACACGAGCCAACGCCAACAGGTCATTCAGTACCTCATTACATGCGGAGTGAAGCCGAAGAGGTTCGCGGAGAAATCACGTGAGCTCAATGGCGAATTAGCCATTCAGTTTCAAAAAATGGGAATGAACCCAAGGATCGCCCAAGCGCTTGCAGTGAAGTCGGGCATTCTGTTGTGGTCTGAATTGTTTCTTATGGAGAGTTTCGGCATTACGCCTGAAGAAGCGGCCGATATTCGCACCATGGCATTCGATGAAATTGCTCAACACAAAGCAACAACTAAGCGCCTGGGTTGGAATTAACTTCCTTACGCAATAAATCCGCCGTCAACAATAATTTCGGCGCCATTTACGTACGATGCAGCATCACCTAGCAAGAACATCACGACTTCGCCCACTTCTTTTGCGTCAGCAGTGCGTTGCATAGGCACCTGGTTCGCAATGATGCTTTCAATACCTTGGGGCAACATGTCGGTTTCAATAAAGCCGGGGTGCACCGAGTTCACGCGTACGTTGTGTGCGCCAAGTTCTCGCGCTGCAGTTTTGGTCATGCCATGTACTGCCCATTTACTTGCTGCATAAGCAATGGCTCGTAAACCACGCATTCCCGCAACAGAAGAGATGTTCACAATGGAACCCGACTTTTGCGCAATCATCGTTGCCGACACTGCTTGCATGCCAAGAAAAACCCCAACTTGGTTGACATCAATAATTTGGCG
>JBAXNF010000117.1:0-5854 GCA_037133935.1 bacterium | reverse complement strand
GTAGAGAGCGACAGCTCCAAACAACTCACACGCCCCGTAATGCCATATTGCTTCAAAACAATTGGAGAAATTTCTCCGATTGCGCCAATAATGGTTTTGCCCCGACGCAGAGTTGCACTACGCCTTGGGTGAAAGCCAGCAGGAGGATTCTTTTGATCTATCTGCGCGCCAATACCTAAGGCATCAACAAGCAGGTTCCATGTAGAAAGTGCAGACAGTTCTCTACTATCAGAATCAATCGACATCACACACAACATTTCTTCCTCATCAGGCAACGCACTTGCGCCCCGTGGGTACACATGCCCTACTTCGTAGAGATGGATGTTGTCGACACGATGCGATTGGTTATACGCAATTGCTCGCAACAAACCTGGTCGCAATGAAACCCGCAACACAGACTCTTCTGCAACTAGGGGGTTGACCAGTGCAAGTTGTGCGCTGTCGTCAATGCCGGCAAGCCGCGTTGCTGAAGGGTCGAGAAACGGGTTCGGCATTGCTTCGCACCAACCGGCTTCCACCATCACTTCATGAACAAGGCGCCGGCGTTGCTGCACTGAAGACAACCGCCCATGAACTGGTGAATGAGGAACCGACTTCCCTAATGCGTCGTATCCGTAATGTCGGGCAATTTCCTCAATGACATCTACTTCGCTCGTGCAATCGGGCCGCCAAGAAGGAATACCAACCAAGACGTTGCCATCTTTTTGGTCGGCAACGACGAATCCGATTGGCGCAATGAGTTCATGCACTTTAGGGGCGCTGAGCGAAACTCCAAGAACGCGTAACACTTGCGACAACCGCAAGGTGATTTGCGTGAGTTGCTGCGGGCAGGTGTCATTGGCAACAACCTGAGATGAACCGCATGCCGCAAGATCTGGGCATGTTATTTGCAAGATCTCAATGAATCGCAATGCTGCATATTCCGCACCAAATGGGTCGACTCCTCTTTCGAATCGCGCAGATGCTTCTGAACGCAGACCATGCCGAGCGGCAGACTCTAGAACCGTGTCGGCTGGGAACCATGCAGCTTCAAGCACTATCTCTGTGGTTGTATCAGTGACTTCAGAGTGCAGACCACCCATCACGCCACCGAGGCCAACTGCGGTGTTTTCACCATTTGCAATAACGATGTCGGTTGGGTCTAACTCGCGTGTTGCACCATCGAGAGTGACCAGGGTTTCTTGCGGTAGTGCGAAACGTACACGGAAACCGGTACTGACGGCATTGAGATCGTAAGCGTGTGTCGGCTGATTGACCTCAAGCATGACGAAGTTTGAAGCATCAACAACGTTGTTAATAGAGCGCATACCGCTGCGAGACAACCGGTCTTGCAGCCACTGTGGCGATGGGCGTACTGCAATATTCTTCACTACCGTTGCCGTAAAGCGACCACAGGCATCTTGACTTGCAATATTGATATCAACTTTGTGCACTGGCGCAGCCTGAACATCGATCTTCTTCGCTTGGAAAGGAATGGCCAAGTGCGCAGCAAGATCGCGAGCAACACCTAAATGCCCCCAGCACTCTGGGCGGTTACGGGTGAGGTCAATGTCGAAAATGGTGTCGGTTGTCGCTCCAAGTGCATCGAAGAGTTCAGTGCCGAGTGGCAGGTGCGATGGCAATATGAATATTCCACCATGATCTTCGTTCAGCTCTAATTCCTTAGCGCTGCACAACATGCCTTCGCTATCGATACCAAGAATTCCACGCTTCAATATTTGGCGACCATCGGGCATCGTTGTGCCGAGAGTAGCAAGTGGAATTTTGTCGCCGGCCGCCATATTGAATGCGCCACACCACACATGAAGTTCGTTGATTCCATCTGTGGTCACATATACGCGATGAACCTTCTCGGCATCGGGGTGACGCTCGGTACGTAACACCTGTGCAACAACAACGCCTTGCAAGCGCGAACCCGACTCGATGACTTCTTCAACGGGCATACCCAATGAGGTCAATGCATCACTGAGGTTTTCAGTATCGGTGCCGAAGTCGGCGAACTCGTTGAGCCAAGACAAGAGAATTTTCATGACGAGAACTGCCTTAAGAAACGAAGATCGTTGGTGTACATCTCACGGATGTCTTCCACATTGTGGCGTTCTTTTGCCATACGGTCGATACCGAACCCGAAAGCAAACCCCGACCACTCTTCTGGGTCGAGTCCACCAGCGCGCAAGACATCGGGGTGCACCATGCCGCAGCCACCCAACTCAATCCATGAGCCATTTGCGCGACGAATATCGAATTCTGCACTTGGTTCAGTGAAGGGGAAATACGAAGGACGAAGTCGACTCGTGAAGTCATCACCAAAGAATGCTTTGGTGAATGCCTCGATCGTGCCGGCAAGATCTTTAAAAGTGATGTTGCGGTCGATGACGAGACCTTCAATTTGATGAAACACCGGCATGTGGGTTGCATCGGGGGTATCACGACGAAACACGCGGCCCGGCATGATTGCATAAATGGGAGGTGGCCAATTTTGCATGACACGAATTTGAACGGGTGATGTATGCGTACGTAGTACAACGCTGCCCGGCTCTTCACTTTCAACGAACAAGGTGTCCCACATGCTGCGCGCTGGGTGTGACTTTGGCATATTTAATGCCTCGAAGTTGTAGAAATCACTTTCCACTTCTGGGCCTTCAGCAACTTGGAACCCCAACCCAATGAAAACATCTTCAAGTCGTTGTGTTGCTTGCGTAACGAGATGCAACCGCCCTCGACTAGTTCCTGACACTAGGTGTTCTGTGATATCGATCTGTTCACGCAACAATTGTGCAGCCATCTCTGTTGCTTCGCAGTCAGATTTCTTTGCACCGAGCGCCGCATCGACGCTGGTTTGGGCAGCGTGCAGGGCTTGACCAGCAGATTTACGCTCTTCGCTATCGGTAATGCTCCCCATTGACGACTTCAGTTGGCTGAGTGCAGACTTCTTGCCCACCAGTGCAGGCGTAGCCTGAGCGACTTCTTCCGACGACGTGAGGCCTGCAATGGTTTTCAGCGAAGCGTCGACAACCGCGGCAATTTGCTCAACAAAGGGCACAGATGAAGTCATAGACCCCGACGTTAGTGGTCTCAGGCACCTGAAGCGTGGTGTTTTCGTTGTCGCGCGACTTCAAAACAGAAAACAGTGGTGGCCATCGCCACATTGAGACTCTCTACCGGCCCTTGGTGCGAGATAGTGATCCACTGAGAAATAGGCAGGTTGGGAGCGAGCCCAGAAGCTTCGTTGCCCATCACAAGGGCCACCCCTTGCGCCAAGTTCACTTCGTCGTACGCCATGGGGCCGAGTTTTTCATGTGACGTTGTTCCGAGTAGCGGCCACTTCATGTCGGCAAGTTGCTCTAACGACACCGATAAAAAGAGCGACGAACTAAAGATGGCTCCAGCCGCAGCTCTCACCACTTTGGGTGAATACGGATCAACTGTGCCCGGGGTAACGACGATGCCACTTGCCCCTGCAGCCACTGCGCTGCGAATCATGGTTCCGAGATTGCCTGGGTCAGCTACCCGATCGGCAACCAGTATCCATTCGGCCTTCGAGGAATGCTCTGGCGACATCGCTCGCAGAGTGGAGACATCGCCTGCATTCATGGCAAAAATAGCAAGGACTTTTTGCGGGGTCACCGTGGTAGACACTCGCTCTAACGTGTTTTGACTGATGAAGTGCACTTCGCCAGCAGATACACATGGCTGCGCACCCTCGCAGACGAACTGCTCAATGAGTTCAAGTCCAGCGTCGATGGCGGCCTGCACCAAAGTGGGCCCTTCAACAACGAAGCACCCCGATTCGTAGCGTTCCTTTCGCTCAGAGAGCAATTGGCGCAGCCGACGAACTGGGGTGCTCGTAAAACTTACAAGGGGCTGATTCAGCCGAGTGCTGCCTTTGCGGCTTGCACCAAACGACCAAATGAGTCGATGTCGTGAACTGCCATATCGGCCAAGATTTTGCGGTCGACTTCAATGTTTGCTGCATTAAGGCCGGCAATGAACTGGCTGTAGCTCATGTCGTAAATACGGCAGCCAGCGTTGATGCGCTGGATCCAAAGACGACGAAATTCGCCCTTCTTTGCACGGCGGTCGCGGAAGGCGTACTGCCCTGACTTCATTACCTGCTCATTGGCAGCACGAGCCGAACGGCTCTTGTTACCGTAATAACCTTTTGCACGCTCGAGAGTCTGTTTACGACTCTTACGAGCATTAACGGCGCGTTTTACGCGGGCCATAGTGGTTCTCCTTTAACTTTCTTTAAACAACTTGTTGACAACGGTGGATGATTATCTTTCGGCGAGGAGGCGCTTAATGCGCTTCACATCACCTGAGTGCACATCGACGGTTCCGGCTAATGCACGCGTGCGCTTTGATGACTTTTTCTCGAACAAGTGCTGACGCATGGCTTGCTGGCGACGCAACTTGCCTGTACCTGTTTTACGAAACCGCTTTGACGCTGTTTTGCTAGTTTTCATTTTCGGCATGTACTTCTCCTGACTCGGTAACACTTACTTCAACTTCTGGTGTAATTGCTGCTGGTACTGGTACCGCTTCGGCAATTACTTTTGGCTTCTCTGAAGGTTTAACAGCAGGTTTTTCGTCTGCCTTTTTCACTACTTTTTTGTCTGAAGACAACACCATGGTCATATTTCGCCCTTCGAGTCGGGCTTGGGTTTCCACTCGGACTCCCTCACCTAACTGTTCAATGACATTGTCGAGCAAACGGGACCCCAACTCAGGATGAGCCATTTCGCGGCCCCTGAATTGCAAAGTGACTTTCACTTTGTGTCCGTCTTCTAAAAAGTCATGCATGTGACGCACCTTGGTATCGAAGTCGCCCTTACCAATTTTCGGGCGAAGCTTCACTTCCTTAATGGTGACCTGCGTGGTCTTTTTTCTCGACTCTTTTGCCTTTTGTGCTTCTTCGTAGCGGAACTTTCCGTAGTCCATAATGCGACACACGGGCGGAACTGCTAGCGGTGCAACCTCAACTAAGTCGAGGTCGGACTGCTTGGCAAGTTCGAGAGCTTCTGGAAGGGTTTTGATTCCCAACTGGTTGCCTAGTGCGTCGATGAGACGTACTTCTCGTGCCCGAATGCGATCGTTGTACCGTGGTTCGTTCGTCGCCGTAGCTATGGCCGTTCACTCCTGTGCAAGTGGCTCTCCCTTTCGATTGCCCAATAAACCTGGATAACCGTTAAAAGGGGCACGCGAGGTCGCGCAGCACGCAACGCGTGCAACGGGACCCAGACGCACTCCCGCTAACGGGGTGGCTGGGTGGGGCGAACCCACTTTTGCCGATGTATTGCTGGAAAGACTACCGCCAAAATGCTGCCTTCAACCGCTTTTGCCAAGTACCGTCACCTCCGTGAATATGCCTAACGACAGTGCAATCCCCCAAGAATCAGACATCGACTTAGCTGAGGCAGCCGAAGCCTTGGCCGAGACCCGCCAGCGCCTCGCCGAAGTTCCTGCCGAGGTCGTTGTGGTGAACCACGTCATGGGTCTCTATGAACTCGCCGCTATTCACTTGTCTGCTCAACCGCCTCGCCTCTTTGAAGCGGCTCTCGCCATCGACTCGGTGGCGTGCTTGGTGGAGGGTCTCGAAGGACGCCTTGGTGACGAGGAAGCAACTTTAAAGTTGGCGCTAGACAATATTCGTATTGCCTTTGTACAAATTAAAGATGCGTTATTGAAAGACGAAGAGGAGATGGGCTAGTCGTTTTTCTGAATATTCCATGCTTCTGACTTATTAAAACGCATGACAATTTCAAAAAGTACCTTTTGACCCACCGCTATTTCGCGCGAACCGTCAGCAATAGCTATGCAGTGAAAGAAATAGCGATTGCCATTGGCAGAGTCG
>JBAXNF010000116.1:0-5875 GCA_037133935.1 bacterium | reverse complement strand
TCGTTGGTGCTGTTGGTGGCGCGGTTAACGGCGCGGCGCTTTTCTGCGGCTGGCAATTTTGTTGAGGCATTTCGCCCCGTGGCGCTGCCCTTGGCATTTATGGTGCCGGCTTTTGCGATGTTTGGCAGCCTGTGGTTTTCAGAAGTGGCGAATTACAACCCCTGCAAGTTGTGCTGGTATCAACGGGCGTGCATGTACCCACTTGCTGTGATTTTGCTGGTGGCACTTGTGCGTAAAAATAAAGTTGCGACGCGACAAGAGGTAACGGTGTATGCGGTGCCACTTGCAGTGGTGGGCAGTGTGATTTCGTTGTACCACTACTTGTTGGAATGGAACCCCACGTGGGAAACAAATGTGTGTGCCATTGATGTGCCGTGCACCACCATTTGGTTTCGCCAATTTGGATTTGTGTCGTTACCATTTATGGCGCTGTGTGGTTTTGTAAGTGTTGCCATATTGCTTTGCGCGACGTATACAAAAAATAGAGAAGTAAGTGACACTGCTGAACAATTGGAGAAAGTATGACCGCTCAAAAAAATCAGACCAAGTTCATCGCTGGCGGAGTTGCCGCAGCTATTGCCGCAATTGTTGCTGTGGTTCTTGTTGTGGGTGGTGGCAGTAGTTCATCATCAACTACTACATCAACTATTGCTTCAAACAGTGGCGATGTAGTTACTGCTGCGGAATTTCAAGCGGTAGAAGCAGAGGGTGAAATGCTTCTTGCATTGGAAGATCCCGATAACGACCCTGCTCGCGGAAAAATTGCACCCGTGGTCAACGGATTTGGTTTTGATGGCGCGCCACTTACCATTGCGCCCACAGGAAAACCGATGCTTGTGGTATTCCTTGCGCACTGGTGCCCACATTGCAATGCAGAAATTCCGCGACTTATTGAGTGGAAAGATTCCGGCGCGATGCCTGTCGACTTGGGTGTTGTAGGTGTGAGCACTGGGGCTCGTGACGATGCACCGAATTGGCCGCCTTCGCAGTGGGTAGTCGACAAAGCGTGGCCGTGGCCAGTGATGGCCGATAACGAAGATCAAAATGCAGCGGTGGCATTTGGCGTGTCGGGTTACCCAGGGCTCATTTTGCTCAATGGTGATGGCAAAGTACTGGCGCGTCGTTCAGGCGAAGCAAGCATTGATGAATTAAAGGCATGGGCGCAGGAGTTTTTGCCGGTGTAAATACTTGCCACATTCCCATGAGGAAAGCACACACATAAGTGTTCACTATGGGAAGGAAGTGGCTTACGATGATTACTACTGAAGCAGAACGCTTTCAGATGCATGAATCTTTGATTCATACACATGGCAAGGAGGTGGCAAACATCATTATGGAACATTTGCCACCAACAGGGTGGGGTGACGTAGCGCGCAGGTCAGATGTTGCTGGCCTGCAAGTACTCACGAAGAAAGACATCGACATGCTGCGCATTTCAATAAGCGGCGACATGGAAGCATTGCGCATGGAAATGCAGGCATTACGTCTCGAGATGCGCAGTGAGATGCACATGCTCTTCAACCAGCAACTGAAGTGGCTAGTCGGTCTGGTAATTACCGCTCAAGCATTAGGTACCGGTGCACTGCTGGCCGGAATGAAGTTGCTCTAACTGAAAAAACCGCGCGCAGCTTCTTCGGCCAAGCGCATTACTTCACGCAGTGGAACCCCAGTTGCTTTCGCAGCAATAGCAGCGTGTTCGAATTCTGCCTTGAGCCGCGCGCTACTCATTTTGACATCGACTGAAAAACCGAGCACATCAACACTCATCACTTCACGCGCAGATGCAAAACGCTCTACCGTGCTTTGACGGATTCCTAAAGACCCAGTTTCCAAAGAAATAATGCCGCAGAGTGTTTGTGCAAGTTGTGGTGTGCAGAGCACTTGCAGGCAGTGCCCGTGTCGATTTTTTTTCATGATGATGGGCGTTACCCATGCATCGTTTGCACCGTTTTCCATGAGTTGCATAACGGTGTATGCCAATACTTCAGGGGTGACATCGTCGGTGTTGGTTTCTAACACCACCAAAGTTTCTGTGTCGCCATCACGTGCTGTGTCGGTTGAACCCAGCAGCACCTGCACAACATTGGCGCGGTCTGTGGGGTTGCGCGTGCCAGCGCCATGGCCAATGGCTGCAATGGGCATGGAAGGCGATGCGCCAAAAGATTCTGCAAGCGCAATGAGCAGTGCAACACCAGTGGGAGTAGACACTTCATAGTCAACATCTGCTCCGCGAGTAGGCACCGCATGTGTTGCAAGCATGTGGGCAACAGCTGGCCCTGGGTTGGGAAGAATGCCGTGTGCGCTACGAATGGCACCATGCGAGGTGGCAATAGGTGAGGCTGTGACGCGGTCAATGCCTAGAACTTCAAGTGCGGCACAAGTACCAACAATGTCGATGATGGCGTCGATGCTGCCTACTTCATGAAACTCGACGTCGTCAACAGGAACATTGTGAACAGCTGCTTCTGAGTACGCGAGCACTGCAAAGGTGGCAAGTGCACGTTCACGCACGCGTGGGGGAAGGTCGGCAGCATTCAGCAGTGCAACGATGTCACTATGCAAACGATGCGTGTGATGATGATGGTCATCGTGATGATGTTCCACCACAACAACGTGAGTTGCGGCAATGCCACAGCGCATGGCGGGCTCGGCAGTGAGCGCCCAATCGTTTAAGCCGAGGCCAAAAAGAATATTGACCACTTCAGTAATGTTGGCTCCGGCATCGATGAGCGAGCCCAACAACATGTCGCCTGCAACGCCAGCACTGGCATTAACCCAAACGGTGTTGGTGCTCGGAGCGTGCTCAGCGTTCATGACTGAGTCTATTTAACTACGATTTTCACAATTTTCGTAATTGACTTTTTTGAAGCGTCTTTGAATGAGAAGGGGATTTCAAAGGAACCTTTTTTCAGTGTCTTAATTGACTTGTTTGAAAGGGCTAAAGATTTCTTCAATTTTGCGCTCAATGTCACCTTGGCATTTTTTGCAGCGGGGTCATTTTTGAGACCGGCTGCGGCAACAAGGAGAGAGACGGGAATTATGTTTCCCTTCTTCACTGTCACAATGCGTCGCAATCCAACGTTTGGTGCAGAAAAGGTAATTCCAGTAGCGGTAATTTTGACACCTGCTGCAGTGGCCGCAAACGTGGCAACAAGTGCGTCGGACGAGCTGGTGGTGGAGCGGTTGACTTCAACGGTGCTGCTGTTTACTTGCTCGGGTTGCAGCCCAAACAACGAATCAACGAACGCAGCCGGCCAGTACCACTCGGTGTACGACGTATTGAGCCCGCCTGCGGCAGTGCTGTGGGGGCCAGCTACTCGCACACCAAACCTGCCGGTAGTGAAGTTGATGCTTGATAAACCAACGTGTTGTGCATCGGTGGTGAAGTACGCACCAACACCGGCGGGATTTGGTTCTACAAGATTGTTTTCGAGCGCCACATTTTTCAGCGGCGCTGTGTACATGTACATCCGCAAACTATTTTCCACTGCAGACGTAGTTTCCGATAGTACACATGTATCGATTGTGATGGTAAACCAACTGCATTGAACGAGTTGACCTGTGTTGCGACTAGGTGCAAGCAGATCTACTTTGACCACATCGCTAGTGACACTTGATGGTGTGAAGGAAACAATTTTTGCATTAGCAACAACAATCCCCACTTGTTTGTTGAATCCCAGGCCAGGAGAAGTGCGTAAGGTCACTTCAGCGTTAGCGATTATGGGTTGCCCCGTTTGCCCAGCATTGGGCACAAGTGAAAAGTTAGAAGATCTACATGCAGTTTGTGCACCTTCAACAACACAGGGAGTTTCATCAAACCGGAGATCGGCAACGAAGTCGGTGAGTTGAGTATTGCCATTGAGATCTGTTGATTTGCTACAGCCCATCATTGGTGATGAGTTTGAGATCGCTATAGAAATACATGACCCCGTATAGCCCTCGACCAACGTTGCTTCTTGCCCGTTAATGCGAATGGTGTCAACACAAAGGGTTGCTCTGCTGTATGAGCATTTCACAGCATTGAGTGGTCCGGTCATATTTATCCACCCACCCCGCGGTACTAACACGGTGACAGGGTCGGCAGCTGCAATTGGCGAAGCCGCCGATGTGAGAGCTATTCCGCTGAACAGGGCGAGACACACCAATAGTCGCTTCATCATGTAGAGCTCCTCAACATTCGCGCCACTGCACATGCAGCACCGAAACCGTTGTCTATGCCTACCACTGAAATTCCCGACGCACATGACGAATGCATTGCAAGGAGCGCAGTAATTCCTTCAAGTGATGAGCCGTAGCCAACGCTTGTAGGTACAGCAACGATGGGCGCACCGGTGAGACCACCGATAACACTTGGCAACGCACCTTCCATACCAGCTGCAACAATAATTGCGTCGGCATTTTGTATGGCATCGATATGTGCAAGCAAACGGTGAATACCCGCAACACCTACGTCAACAATTCGAGTAGGCGCGTAACCGTAAGCACGCAAGGTGAGCACACATTCATCAACTACTGGCACGTCGGAAGTTCCGGCACTAATGGTGAGAACACGTGGGGCCGGACGCGATGCGTCAATTGTTGGCAAACGCCAAGCCAGAGTGTTCGATGCCTCTTCGGGTGCGCCATAAGAAACATGTGCGGAAAGTACTGCTGCACGTTGCTCGGCATTGACGCGGGTGAGAATGACAGGTCCACTGCCGTTGGCAAGAAGTTCGCCCACAATGTCGACGCAATGTTGAGCCGACTTGCCTGGGCCATAGATGGCTTCGGGAACTCCGGTGCGCAACGCCCGGTGGTGGTCGACGAGCGCATCGCCCACTTCCGTAAAGGGGAGGCGGCGCAGTTGGGCTACTGCCTCGTCGGGCGAGACCTCCCCAGAGCGGACGTCGGTGAGCAATTGGCGCAGGGTTTCTTCAAACACACCTCTATGTTGCCACCACTACGCCTAACCTTCATGATGTGAGCGCACAATCCACTCCCGCAAGCCCTATTTCCACCCCCGTTGCCCCTGGTACGCGGGTCGGTTTCTTGGGGCCTCTTGGCACTTTCACCGAACAGGCTGCCCGGTCGCAGGCCGACCTTGCACTGTGTGAACTGGTGCCTTTCCGTACGGTTCCCGACGTGCTCGATGCCGTTGAAGCCGGGGAAGTAGCGCTGGGTTTTGTTCCTATTGAGAACAGCATTGAAGGAACGGTGAACCTCACCCAAGATGCGTTGGTGTTCGACCATGACCTCTTCATTCAACGCGAAGTGGTGCTCGACATTGAGCATTGCTTACTTGCATTGCCAGGTACGAAGTTGGCAGACATTCGTGAAGTGCTATCGATGCCAGTTGCTATTGCGCAGTGCCATTCATATTTGCGCAAGCAATTAGGTGAGGCAACAGTGCGCGCCGCAACAAGTACTGCAGAAGCAGCACGACAAATTGCAACAGAAAAGCTTGTAGGCGTTGCTGCAATTGCACCTGAAGTTGCCGGAACCTTCTACGGTTTAGAAGCAGTGGCGCGCAATATTGCTGACCATGAAAATAATCAAACGCGTTTCGTGTTGGTGGGGAAAGATTTCATTCCACAAGCAACAGGTCACGACCGCACCGCCCTTGTGGTGTTCCAGCGTGCCAACGAACCGGGCAGTCTCATTTCGATTTTGCAGGAATTTGCTGCTCGTCGTATAGACCTGTCGCATCTCAGTTCACGACCCACGAAAAATAGTGGTCTGGGCGACTACTGCTTCATTATGTATGCCGATGGGCATATCGACAGCGAGCTCATGGCCGATGCTTTGCGTGAACTACGTGCCAAACAGGGTGGCGTGAAGTTCTTCGGCTCGTATCCGGCTGCCGGCGAAGCGGCTCACAGTGCCCGCGAGCACGCCG
>JBAXNF010000115.1:0-5888 GCA_037133935.1 bacterium | reverse complement strand
GTGGGAGAACCACCGCCTCGCCAACTAGCGTCTGACGCGTGAGTGACAACCCGATGACCGCCAAAATTGAAGACCTCCGCGAGCGCAAAGAGGCCGCCTACAACGCCGGCTCTCCTCGCTCCGTTGAGCGCCAGCACGAAAAGGGAAAGATGCTTGCCCGTGAGCGCATCGACTACTTCCTCGACCCAGGCAGTTTCCATGAACTCGACCTCCTTGCTCGCCACCGCGCACATGCTGCAGGTTTAGAAGAGCGCCCGTATACCGACGGTGTTATTACCGGTTGGGGAACAGTAGAAGGTCGCAAAATATTTGTGTTCTCACAAGACTTCACCGTTTTCGGTGGAGCGCTTGGTGAAGTGTTCGCTGAAAAAATTCACAAACTCATGGACCTTGCATTAAAGGTTGGTGCTCCTGTCGTTGGCCTCAACGATGGCGCAGGCGCTCGTATTCAAGAAGGTGTTGTTTCACTTGCTAGCTACGGCGGCATTTTCTACCGCAACGTTTTGTCGTCAGGTGTTGTTCCACAAATCTCGGTCGTTCTTGGCCCATGCGCCGGTGGTGCGGTGTACTCACCAGCAATGACCGACTTCATTTTCATGGTGCGCGAAACAAGCCATATGTTTATTACTGGTCCAGACGTAGTAAAAACCGTGACTGGTGAAGATGTAACACTTGAACAACTCGGGGGCGCAATGAGCCACGCTTCAAAGAGTGGCGTTGCCACTTTTGTTTCCACCGATGAAAAAGCATGCCTCGATGATGTGCGCTACTTGTTGTCATTCCTTCCACAAAACAACTTGGAAGACCCGCCAGCAATAGAGAGCAGTGACGACCCCAATCGTTTGTGCCCCATGTTGCGCGACATTTTGCCTCCATCATCAAACCAGCCATACGACATGAAAAAAGTTATTCGTGAAGTATGTGACGACGGCGAATACTTCGAATACTTCCCATTCTGGGCAAAGAACATCACTTGCGGTTTCTCACGACTCGATGGTCAAGTAGTTGGCATCGTTGGCAACCAGCCACAAGAGTTTGCTGGTGTTCTCGACATTGAATCGTCAGAAAAAGCAGCACGTTTCGTACGTACCTGTGATGCATTCAACATTCCGCTCATCACTTTTGTTGACGTTCCTGGCTTCCTTCCTGGTGTGAACCAAGAACACGACGGCATCATTCGTCACGGCGCTAAATTGCTCTACGCATATTGCGAATCCACCGTGCCGCGTATTCAAATGATTACCCGTAAGGCTTACGGTGGCGCTTACGTGGTCATGAACTCAAAATCAATTGGCGCCGACCTTGCCTACGCATGGCCAACTGCAGAACTTGCAGTAATGGGCCCTCAAGGTGCAGTTGAAATTGTGTACCGCCGTGAATTGCAACAAGCAGCAGATCCAGTTGCACGTCGTGCGGAACTCATCAGTGACTACACCGAAAAGTATGCCAACCCATACAACGCTGCAGAGCGTGGCTACATCGACGATGTTATTGACCCAGCAGAAACACGCATCAAGCTCATTGCTGGTTTGAAGATGTTGCAAACAAAGCGCGCCGAACTTCCTCGCCGCAAACACGGAAACATGCCGCTGTAAGAAAAGCATCATGACCACTTCATCTTTTTCCATTTCGCCGGCTCCAACCGATGAAGAGACCGCAGCAATTGTTGCTGCCATTGAAGCCAATACCGCAACAGGCGGAATGGTGTCGTCTCCACTGCGCAATCGCGACAGTGCATGGAAGTTCAGTGGCCGTTGGTGGGCACGTCCGGGCACCGCACGCCGCGATCGCCCCTGGTACTAAGCCATTCACATATGACGCAACTGCCATTAGGCGATATTCGCGTTGTTGATATTTCTACAGTTCTTGCTGGGCCCAACTGTGCTCGTTACCTTGGCGACTTTGGTGCCGATGTCATCAAAGTAGAACGCCCCGACACTGGCGACTCACTACGCAACATGGCGTGGCGCGACCCACGTGATGGCACTGGGCTGTGGTGGAAAATGGTGAACCGTAACAAGCGCACCATTGCACTCGACCTCAAAGATGAAGCCGACTCTGCAGTGCTCTTGTCGCTACTCGATGATGCACACGTGTTGGTGGAAAATTTTCGGCCAGGCATTTTGGAGCGCCTAGGTCTTGGCCCCGATGTGCTTCTTGCGCGCAACCCAAAGCTTGTCATTGTGCGCGTTACTGGCTTTGGACAAACAGGCCCATATGCACAACGTCCAGGGTTTGCCTCAATCGCAGAATCGATGGGTGGTCTTGCTGCCATTAGCGGCGAGGAAGGTCGCGCACCACTTCTTCCACCTATTGCTCTCACCGATGAAATTACTGGACTCGCTGCAGCATTCGCCACCATGGTTGCGCTGCACTCAGGTGTTGGCCAAGTTGTTGATGTCAACTTACTCGAAACCATTTTCCAAATGATGGGCCCGCTGCTGAGTGTGTATCAACTCACTGGCGAACAACAACAACGTTTGGGTTCCGGAATTCCTTACACCGTTCCACGCGGCACCTTTGAATGTGCCGATGGTAAGTGGGTAGGTATTTCTGCATCAAGCGACACTGTTGCTGCTCGCGTGCTCGACATTCTTGGTGTTGCCAACGACCCACGCTTTGCCAGTTTCAACTTGCGTGTAGAGCATCGTCAAGAACTCAATGAACTTCTCATTACGTGGTGTGCAACGCGCCCACAGGAAGAAGTGCTACGCATTTTTGAAGAAGCCGATGCTGCAATAGGTCCCGTGTACGACATGGCCGATATTGGTCAAGACCCCCATTTTGCTGCACGTAAGATGATTCAACATCTTGAAGGAACACCCATGCAAGGGCTCATTGCACACCTGTCACAAACACCAGGTGCGTTGCGTTGGCAAGGCAGAGCTCAAGATGCCGACGGAGAAAGTATTCGAAGTAACGGCTGGGGGTAGCCATGAAGAGTCCATCGCGGGGCACCAAAGTTTTGGCGCTTACTTCCATCGGCGTGGCTCTTGTGTCACTCGATGTCAGCATTGTCAACGTTGCTTTCGGTTCACTTCTTGGCGAATGGGGAAAAGATTCTCGCCGACTACTCACGTGGATTTTTTCTGGTTATAACATTGCATACGCGGCCGGTTTATTAACTGCCGGCCGCCTCGCCGATGCCTTCGGTCGTAAGCGTGCATTCCTCACCGGTCTGGTGATCTTCAGTATCGGGTCTACTTTGTGTGGTCTTTCTGTGTCTCCAGAAATGCTCGTGGCTTCACGCGTACTGCAAGCACTCGGAGGTGCAATTCTCACTCCTGCATCTATCGCACTCGTGCTTCCCGAATTCCCTGTTGAAAAGCGTGCCGTTGCCATTGGTATATGGGGTGCAGTTGCTGGACTATCAGCAGCAATGGGTCCGGTAGTCGGCGGGTTCCTTGTGGAGTGGTTCGACTGGCGCAGTGTCTTTTTCGTCAATATCCCTTTCTGCATTCTCGCTTTCATTATTGGCATGCGATTGCTCAACGAAAGTCGCGATGAAACTGCGAACAAAAAAGTAGATATACCTGGAGCAGTGCTGGCGGTTGGTTCAGTAGGTCTTCTCACGCTTGCCATTGTGCAAAGCGACGAATGGGGTTGGTTCTCTGCCACCACAACGCTTGTCTTTGCAGCGTCTCTCGTGTTCACCATTGCTTTTATTTATCGCTGCAACACAAATGCTGTTCCGCTACTCGATTTAAAACTCTTAAAACTTCCCTTCGTACGCGCAGCCAACCTGGCTGGTGTGGTCTTCAGCTTGGGTTTTTACTCCATGATTTTTCTCAACACACAATGGCTTCAAACCGTCTGGCACTACAGCACCCTACGTTCGGGTCTTGCTATTTTTCCCGGGCCATTTATGGCAGCAGTTGTTGCCGCGCCCGCAGGAAAAATCGCCCAGAAATACGGACATGCAAAAATTATTGCGCTTGGATCAGTGCTCTTTGCCGGGGCAATGTTTGCACAGAATTTGCTACTTGATACCACACCACATTTTTGGACCCTTTACTTCCCTTGTGCATTTTTCACCGGTGTCGGTGTTGGCTTCTGCGTATCAACATTGTCGAGTTCAGCAAGTGCCTACTTACCGCCCACCCGTTTTGCAATGGGCTCTGCGCTCAACACCACTTCACGCCAAGTTGGTGCTGCATTGGGTCTCGCCACGGTGAGTTCCTTGCTGTCTTCCGCAGTTGCTGACAATAACCCCATCCGCGGAATACAACAAGGGTGGATATTTGTGGGCATCACTGCACTCGCAACTGGAGTTGTGATGTTATTGATGTATCGCAGACCAACAGCAGAGCAACTTGCTGCCGCTGCATAAAGCAAACAGCGGATCTACAGAGACAACCCGATGGGGCAAGCAACGCCCGTTCCGCCAATACCGCAATACCCATTGGGGTTCTTTGCTAAATACTGTTGGTGATACGGCTCTGCGTAATAAAAAGTTTCTGACGTTGCAATTTCAGTGGTAATTGCGCCATAGCCAGCAGATTTCAATTGCTCTTCATACACACCGCAACTCTGCTCTGCGCTTTTGAGTTGCTCTACATTTGTTGTGTAAATCGCACTGCGGTACTGCGTGCCCACATCGTTGCCCTGTCGCATTCCTTGAGTGGGGTCATGTGCTTCCCAAAACACTTTCAGAAGTTGTTCGAAAGTAATTTGTGCGGGCGCATAAGCAACCAACACAACTTCGGTATGCCCAGTGAGACCTGAGCACACCTCTTCATACGCTGGGTTCGGTGTATAGCCACCGGCATAACCCACTGAGGTCGAATACACACCAGGTATTTTCCAAAACACTCGTTCCGCACCCCAAAAACACCCCAAAGCAAAAATGGCTGTTTCAGTTCCGCTTGGCCATGGCGCCACGAGAGGCGCATCGAGTACAAAATGTTTTTCAGGAATGGGCATGAACTGGTCGATTCTGCCCGGAAGCGCATCCGCTTCTTCTACCATCAGTGCTTTTTGCCTGCCAAAGTTCATAGAGCAGATGCTAGACAAGGATCATGCCTGCAGCATCACCCACCGTATTTTTTGGTCACGGAAGCCCAATGAACGCCATTGAACATAATGAGTTCACAAATGGATGGGCAGAATTTGGTGAACGCATTACTTGCGATAACAAAATGCATTTAACGCATAAGGAAATACCAAATACCGACAAGGGAACACTCGTGTACCCCAGTGCCATTTTGGTCATCTCTGCACACTGGGCCACACAAGGCGTGTGTGTCACGATGAATCCTCTGCCGCGCACTATTCACGACTACTCAGGTTTTCCGCCCGAGCTCTCACAGGTGGAATACCCGGCTCCGGGCTCTCCGGCACTTGCCCAACACGTCACTAATTTATTGCGCGAGTTCGTTGCTCCTGAACCAATTTCCGTAACAACAACATGGGGTCTTGATCACGGAACGTGGTCAGTGCTGCGGCATGTATTCCCCAAAGCAAATGTTCCTGTGGTGCAAATGTCTATTGATATCTCCAAGCCCGCAGCATGGCACTTAGAAGTTGCCCGCAGGTTGCAAAAGCTGCGCGACTACCAAGTGCTCATTGTGGGAAGTGGAAACATTGTGCACAACTTAGGTGCCATCAACTGGTCAGACAATGCCGAACCACACCCTTCAAGTGTTGCGTTCCACCAATACATCGTTGAAGCAATTGAAAACAACGACATTGATGCCATTGTGAACTACGCAAGCCACCCCGATGCGTCATACGCAGTGCCTACACCAGAGCACTTCTTGCCACTTCTCTACGTTCTCGGTGCACGGCGCCCCAATGAAGCGCCGCACACCGTGACCGATGGTTTTGTCTATTCGTCGCTGTCTATGTACAGCGTTGCTTTTGGCTAAGTAACTGACACTATTTTTGGG
>JBAXNF010000114.1:0-5925 GCA_037133935.1 bacterium | reverse complement strand
CTTCAACCTCGTTCAGGTGCCAGCCTTTGCTGCATTTGGCGATGAGGGCAAGGCTCGCAACATCGCTATCGACAAAGTGGCTCGACGCGCTTTGTGGTGGTTCCGCTGGGCGTCTATCGCCACTTTGGTGACCGGTATTCTTATCACCGGTCTTGTGAAGAGCTACTTCAAAGACTTCATGACCGATACTTCAGGCCAAGGAATTGGACATGACGTTGTCATCAGCATTGGCATGGTGATGGGTATTCTCATGGCCGCCAACGTATGGATGATTATTTGGAAGAACCAAAAAATTGTTCTTGCTAACGCAGCAAATGTGCTTGCCGGTGGCGAAGCAAACGCAGGTGCTCCTGGCGCTGGTCGTAAGGCGCTTCTTGCTTCACGTCAGAACTTCATTTTCTCGTTCTCCATGTTGTTCTTCATGGTCGGTTCAGCGCACTTCTACAACGGTGCATTTGCTACCGCTACTAGCGGCAATGCCTGGACCTTCTTCATCATTGCCATAGCCATTGTGGCCATTTTGCAAATCAACGCATTGGGTCTTCTCGGCGGTACTGCAGCAACCAACAAGTTGCTCTGGCCATATGAGAGCCACAAAAATGCCCTCATCACCGGTGGTGTGTTGTTGCTCGTGTTGTGGATCCTGTCGGAAATTCTTCTCGGCTAATTCACTTTTCGCTCTAGTCAAAAAACCCTCGGCTGATGCCGGGGGTTTTTTGTTTATTTCCCCTGTTACGGTGATAATCCCCCAGTGATTGTTGAGAGCCATGAGTGCATTAGTAACGGTGGAGTCCACCGCGCCCATTGGTGAGATTCTCAACGTGATGGAGAGCGATGGCGCTGTCATTGTGGCAAACCTTTTGTCGAGTGATCTCGTGCAACGATTGCGCAACGATCTCGACTCTGTTACTCAAAACATGCACGTGGGAACACGCAGTGGTGACCCCATTGTCGAGAAGTTTTGGGGCACGAACACAAAGCGATTTGGGCGACTTGCAGAACGCAGCCCAGCATTTATTGAAGTGCTCACACACCCGCTCATGACGGCAATCAGCAATGAGCTTCTGTTGGACAACGCAGTCGACTGGTGGTTGAACTCGGCGCAAATGATGGTCATTGGCCCCGGAGAAAATGCACAATTGTTGCATCGTGATGTGAACAACTGGCCGTTTTTCGAAACTCCAGAGTCACCTGAAGTCACTGTCAGTTGGATGCTTGCGCTTGGTGAATTCACAAAAGAGAACGGTGCGACAAACGTTGTTCCAGGAAGTCACCTGTGGTCAGACTTTTCCGACAGGTCGTGCGAGCATTTGGTGGTGCAAGCGGAAATGGCACCGGGTAGTGGGCTTCTTTATGCCGGTCGCGCGCTCCATGGTGGAGGGGCAAATACCTCGGTTGACAACTGGCGTATGGGAATGCATGTGTCGCATGTGGTGGGTTGGCTCACGCCTGAAGAGGCTCTCCCCATTGCGAACCCATGGGAGCTTGTGAAGAATTTCAGCCCTGAAGTGCAAAGGCGATTGGGATGGCGCTGTTACGAAGCCGATTCTGTGAACTCGGGTCGTTTATGGACCATTGACTACGAAGACGTTGTCTTGGGCATGGGCCTCGAGGAAAACACGCCAAAGTAAATCGCCTAGTGTTTACTTGCACGGTGAAATTGCCAAGGGGGAAACATGAGCATTGAAACACGACGTACTTTCTGTCGGTTCTGTCACGCAGGTTGTGCCATCGACGTTGATGTTGACACCGCGAGCAATGCAGTGCTGGGTGTTCATGGTGTACAAGACGACCCCATGTATGAGGGTTACACGTGCGTGAAAGGTCGTAACTTGGGCGGCCAACATGAGCACCCTGGTCGATTGCGTGCCAGCTTGAAGCGCACAGGCGATGTGCTGAACCCCATCGATACCAACATTGCTTTCGATGAAATTGCCGACAAGGTGGCGGGCATTCTAGAAAAGTACGGACCACGTTCCATCGCCACCTATTGCGGAACTGCTGCGTATCAAAATGCAACTGGCCTTCCTATTGCCGCGGCATTTCACAATGCAATTGGTTCAGAGAGTTTTTACACTTCTTCATCTATCGACCAACCTGGCAAAGCAATTGCGCCGTTACGTCATGGCGCATGGGCTGCAGGTGTACAAGGTTTTGAAACCGCCGACGTTGCCATGGTCATTGGGTGCAACACGCTGGTGAGCACTTTTGGTTACCCGGGTGGTATTCCTGGGTTCAACCCGCTTGTGCGTTTACGTCAAGCAAAAGAGCGTGGTTTGTATCTCATTGTTATTGACCCTCGTTTTACCGAAGTTGCTCACTATGCCGATTTGTATTTGCCAGTGCGTGCCGGAGAAGACCCCACTTTGCTCGCCGGCATTATTCGTCAAATTCTTGCCACCGACGCGTACGACAAAGATTTTTGTGGTCGCTATGTAAATGGCCTCGATGAACTGCGCATCGCGGTCGACCCATTCACGCTCGACTATGTCAGCCAGCGTGCGGGCGTAGAGCAAGCACTCATTGTGACTGCTGCTCAAAAGTTTGCAGAAGGTCCACGTGGGGCAGTTACTACCGGCACCGGGCCCGACATGGCGCCGCACTCTTCGCTCACCGAGCATTTGGTGTTGGCACTGAATACCTTGTGTGGTCGCTACAACCGCGAAGGCGAAACGATGTACAACCCAGGTGGTCTCATGACTCCTCCTGGGCAAATACGAGCAGGTGTAATTCCTCCGAAGCCAGAGATGCTCACGAAGGGCTCAAAGTCACGGATGCGTGACATTTATATGCAGCGTGGACAAGCAGCCACATCAACGCTCGCCGAAGAAATTTTGTTAGAAGGTGAAGGGCAAATTCGTGCGCTCTTCACCTTGGGTGGAAACCCTGTGGTGTCGTGGCCAGACCAGCGCACCACGGTGGAAGCACTACGTGCTCTCGACTTGCATGTACTCATGGACGTACACGTGTCGCCGTCGGCGCAACTTGCCCATTACGTCATTGCCAGTACGTTGAGTTTGGAACGACCCGATGTGCCAACCACCATTGACCGTTGGTTCGATCAGCCGTATCAGCATTACACGCCTGCTGTTTTGGAAATGCGTGGCGATATTCGCCAAGAGTGGCAGGTCTACACCGAGGTTGCGGCGCGACTTGGTATCACCATCAAGCTGCCAGGTGGAAATATTACGCCAGGTATGCAACTCACGGGCGACGATGTGCTCGACCTCATTTATGCCAATGCAAAGTTGCCGCTAACGGAGTTGCGCAAGCATGTGGGTGGCCATCTTTTCCCTGAATACATCACAACTGTTCAGCCGGCAGACCCGACTAGTCAGGCACGCTTAGAAATGGTTCCTGCAGGAATTGCCGAAGAGATGAACGACGTATTCCACGAGTCGTCGTCTGGTGCAGTTATTCACGGGTTTGATCCTGAGGTACATACATTCCGCATGACTACTCGGCGTTTGAAGAGTGTGTTCAACTCTTCGGGTCGTGAAGTCGACAAACTGCGCTCGCGCGAAGGAACCAACTTTGCGCACGTGAACTCGTTAGATCTTGCCGAACTTGGCATTGCCGATGGAGACACTATTGAAGTCGCTTCACCGAAAGGTTCCATTAAGGCAGTTGTGAAATCAGCCGACGATGTGCGCCGTGGCATGGTGTCGTTGGCACATGCCTGGGGCGGACTGCCCGATACACCCAACGATTTGTCGGTGGTGGGCTCTACCACTGGCGCTCTCATTGACCTGCAAAGTGGTTACGACCCAATTACTGGTATTCCAGTAATGAGCGCAATACCGGTGGCATTGCGCGCAGTTCCTACTAGCTAACGGTGAGCGTGGCTTTCATATTTTGGTGGCCAGGCACATCACAAATAAGGGTGTAGCTGCCGGCAGCTAAATTGACGGCCGCAACGTCGACGGCGCCTTTTTGGGCAACCACGAGTTTGAAGTCCGGGACCTTGGTTCCGTCTTTGGCAACTACCAAAGTATGGCGAACAGAGTCTTCATTGGAATAGGCAACTTTGATGTCGCCCGCAGTTGCCGAATATTCACTTGCATCGAAGCGGATACCTTGAACGGCCTTCACAACGAGCCCAGCATCACCGGGAATTGTTTGGGCCGGGGCAGAGGTGCCGCCACCACAGGCCGACAAGGCAGAAACAGCGACGAGAGCAGCAAAAACGGTACGCATTGAGAGACGAGTGGTCATGAGAGAACTCTACAAGTGGAATCTTGGCGATGTCCACAGGGGTGCATGAAAAGCAATTTTCTGTACGGCTCTACTTTTGAAGACAGTCGTGACGAGGGGTGAAGACTACGATCAGAAGCGATGCCAGATAGCAACCCCTCCTCTCCGCAAGACGTCTTTGGCCCGAACTCCTGGCTTGTTGACGAAATGTATGAACAGTTCCGAATCGACCCAACAGCGGTGTCCGATACATGGCGCGAGTTTTTCACTGATTATGTGCCGGGCCATGCCGGTGCAGTGCCAGGTGTTACACAAAACGCTCCCTCTGCAGAGAGTGCACCTGTTGCCAAACCTGTTGTGACAGCTCCAGCCTCGGCGACGCCTCCAGAACCCATTCGTGGTTCGGGTGCCGCCATTGTTGCGAACATGGAACGCAGTTTGACTGTTCCTACAGCAACAAGCTTTCGCAATGTTCCAGCTCGACTTTTAGAAGTAAACCGTCGCGCCATTAACGCATACATGGGCCGTGGCGGAATGGGCAAAGTAAGTTTCACGCACATCATTGGCTATGCCATTGTGCGCGCTATTGCCGATGCTGTTCCTGCAATGAACAACAGTTTTGCCACCGACGAAGCAGGGGCACCACAAATTATTCGCAACCCTGAAGTGAACATGGGCCTAGCCGTCGACGTGGCAAAATCTGATGGTTCGCGCACACTTGTTGTGCCTGTATTGCGTAATACGGGTGGTTTGAGCTTTGCTGACTTCCTCAACTCCTATGAGGAGCTCGTGCGCAAGGTAAAAACCAACAAACTTGCCGTCACGGACTTCCAAGGTGCCACCATTACTCTCACGAACCCGGGCACCATTGGCACGGTTCAATCGGTTCCTCGTCTCATGCCAGGGCAGGGTGTCATTGTTGGTGTTGGATCTATCGATTACCCCGCTGAATTTCAGGGCAGCGATGAACGGGCCTTGTCGAAGTTGGGCGTTTCAAAAGTTGTCACAGTCACAAGCACCTACGATCACCGCATTATTCAAGGTGCCGAAAGTGGAATGTTCCTCAAGCGCTTGCATGAATTGCTCATGGGGCAGCACGCTTTCTATGACGACATTTTTAAAAGCCTTGGTGTTCCTTACAAGGCAGAACAGTGGCGTACCGACAACAACGCATCTGACACCGAAGAGCAAATGTTGCACAAGCAAATGCAGGTGGCAAACCTTATTCGCGTGCATCGTGTGCGTGGGCACCTCATGGCCGACCTTGACCCTTTGCGTTGGAAAGAACCAGTGCTTCCCGCAGAACTTGACCCGTCAACCTACGGGCTCACCATTTGGGATCTTGAGCGTTCGTTTCTCACCGGTGGTGTTGGTGGCGTAGACCGTCAGGAACTTGGCGACCTGTTGTCGGTCTTGCGCGAAACGTATTGCGGCACCATTGGTGTTGAGTACATGCACATTCGAAACACCGAAGAACACCGCTGGTTCCAAGATCGATTAGAGGGTGTCACTTTTAATCCATCGTTGTCGCAGAAAAACCGCATCATGGAGCGTCTCAATGCTGCAGAGGCATTTGAAAAGTTCTTGGCCACAAAGTATGTGGGCACCAAGCGCTTTGGTCTTGACGGCTGTGAAACTGCTATTCCCGTTATCGACACCATTTTGTCGGCAGCTGCTGCTGAACATCTCGCAGGTGCGGTTATTGGTATGTCTCACCGTGGTCGTTTGAAT
>JBAXNF010000113.1:0-6056 GCA_037133935.1 bacterium | reverse complement strand
TTCGCCATCACCCAATTTTTCTTTGAGGTGGAACACTATGTGCGCCTGGTTGAAGAACTTGCGGCGCTCGGAATTGATAAACCAATTATTCCCGGCATCATGCCAGTGACCAATAAAAGTCAAGTGCAGCGCATGGCTGAAATGTCGGGGGCAGCCTTCCCGCAAGATTTATCGGAACGACTCGCCAAGGTTGAAGACCCAGAAGAAGTACGGCGTATTGGAGTAGAAGCAGCAACTGAGTTGTGCGCCCAATTGCTCCATGCGGGTGCACCAGGACTGCATTTTTATACGTTGAATCGGTCAAGCGCCACACGTGAGATCTACGCAAACTTGGGGTTACCGGTTGTCTCGTCTGCCTCCTGATTCCACGGGCGGCTTGCGCGCGACAGCAGTAGTGCCCTATTTGCCTGGTCTCGATGGCCTGCGAGCTATCGCTGTTATTGCAGTCATTTTTTATCACGCGAACCATTCATGGTTGCAGGGTGGTTTTTTAGGGGTTGAAGTATTTTTTGTTATTAGTGGTTATCTCATCACGCTTCTTTTGGTTGCTGAATCGCAGCGCACTGGAACAGTGAATTTGCGTGAATTCTGGCTACGGCGGGCACGGCGCCTTTTGCCGGCTTTATGGACATTGCTCGTCGGCATCACTGTTTATGTCTCGTTGTTTAAACGTAGCGAGTTAGGAACTTTGCGCGGTGACGTGCTCGCAGGGTTTTTCTACATTTCCAATTGGTTTCAAATCCATACAGGAAGTTCGTATTTCAGTGCTTTTGCTTTTGCGCCTCTGCGCCATCTGTGGTCGCTTGCAGTTGAAGAGCAGTTTTATTTGATATGGCCGCTTCTGATGTTTGCATTGTTGAAATTGTCGCGACGACGGTTGCGACTTATCGGCCTAGGGTTTTTTCTCTCCGCAGTGGGCATTGCAGTATTAACTGCGGTGATGTATCGCACCGGGCCAATTTCTAACGCAACCGATACAGCGAATCAGTACTTCACATTTCTTGGTCGCGATGTGGCACGTATTGATTTTGTATATCTTTCCACCATCACTCGAGCGGGTGGATTATTTCTAGGTGCTGCACTCGGTGTGTGGTGGCGTCCTTGGTATATCTCTCAGGCGCGTATCGCTCAACGATCCTTACTTGTAGATGTGGTTGGGGTCCTTGGCTTGGTTTCCCTTGCATTTATGGCATGGCGCTTTACAAACGTGGTCACTGGAGCAGAAACAGGAAGTCATGGTTATGACCTTTTGTATCGTGGCGGCTTCTTCCTTGTGGGGTTAGCAACAGTTGCAGTTATTGCCGCAGTAACGCATCCTTCAACTTTTCTTGGAAGAGTTGTTTTAGGAAATAAAGTTTTTGTTTGGCTTGGTGTTCGCTCGTACGGTTTGTACCTTTATCACTGGCCTATTTTTCAAATTTCTCGCCATATTGCCGGTAACGCCCTGAGTTGGGGTCGTTTTACATTTTTGATGGCCTGTACCTTGCTTGTTACCGAAGCGTCTTATCGATTCATTGAGACTCCTATCAGAAAAGGGAAACTTGGTGTCTGGTTGCGCACATGGCGCGGTGCTCCTACTCCGGAGCGCCAATTGCATCGGCGAAAAATGGTGGGCATCGGAGTAGTGCTTTCTCTCGCTCCAGTTTTTGCCATTGCAAATTTGTCAACAGCAAAGATTGAACTCGACGCAATTAGTCAAAGCTTGGTTGATGCTGATGGTTTCATTACCAACCTCATGCCAACCACCGTGCCATCAACCATTCCTACAAGTTCCATTGTGGGCCAGGTAACAACTTCAACCGTTGCGCCAACAACAGTGCCGGCTGAACGGATCGATATTTTGGCAATTGGTGACTCTGTCATGCTGGGTGCTGCGCCAGAAATGACAAAATATGGGGTGACGGTTGATGCACAAAAGAGCCGCCCGTTTAAAGCTGCCTTGCCAATTGTGAACTATGTGAAATCCATTAACGCTCTTGGCAGTGCTGTGGTCATTCACTTGGGCACCAACAGTGGCACTTCACAAGAAACAATTGACAGCATCATCAGCGTGTTGGCCGATGTTCCCCAGGTGTTGGTGCTCACCAACTCAGTGCCCGGAAAAGACTGGGAGGCATCAAACAATCGCCTCATTCGCGCATTGCCCGAGCGTTACCCCAATGTGCAGATCGTCGATTGGAAGAAGTACGCCACAGAGCACCCCAAATGGCTCTACGACGACCTCACGCACCTGCGCCCTATGGGTCAGCGCAAGTACACCGCGCTCATTATGGAGGCTTTAGGACGTCCTGGGCCGCAATTCGAAGACGCGGTCTTAACGGCCCCGGGGCAAACGACGAGCACCTCAAGCACTACCCCCTCAGTTGCCCCGATGGCAACCACCACTTCCGTGAAATAGGTTGTGTCGCTTCGGCTTGGGTGGCGGGCACGTGCGACCTACGATAGAGGTCTATGACAACCCCCGTACGAGTCGCCGTTACCGGCGCAGCAGGCCAAATTGGCTACAGCCTTTTATTCCGTATTGCATCTGGCGCAATGTTGGGACCAAACACCCCCATCATTTTGCAGTTGCTTGAAGTAACCCCAGCACTTGGCGCACTAGAGGGCGTCAAAATGGAACTCGAAGATTGCGCATTCCCGCTTCTCCAGCAAGTGGTGTGCACCGATTCTGGCGACGTTGCCTTCGGCGATGCCGATGTAGCAATGCTTGTTGGTGCAATGCCTCGCAAAGACGGCATGGAGCGAGCCGATTTGTTGTCGGCAAACGGTGGCATCTTTAAACCACAAGGTCAAGCAATTGCTGCGAATGCAAAAAAGAACATCAAAGTGCTTGTGGTGGGCAACCCCGCAAACACCAATGCTCTCATTGCAATGAATAACGCAAAGGGAATGAACCCAGGTCAGTTCACAGCAATGACCCGCCTCGACCACAACCGCGCTATTTCGCAGTTGGCAGCAAAACTCAATAAGCCAGTGTCGTCTATTAAAAAGATGACCATTTGGGGCAACCACTCCACTACTCAGTACCCCGATCTTTTCCATTGCGAAGTTGATGGCAAGAATGCTGCAGCAGCAGTGAACGACCAACAATGGCTCGATGAAACTTTTATCCCCACCGTTGCCAAGCGTGGCGCTGCCATTATTAAGGCCCGCGGTTTGTCGTCGGCAGCCTCGGCGGCAAATGCGGCTATCGACCACGTTCGCTCATGGGCTACCGATACGCCAGAAGGCGATTGGGTTTCAATGGCAGTTCCCTCCGATGGCTCATATGGCGTACCTGAAGGACTCATTTCGTCTTTCCCATGTGTGTGCAAGAACGGTGAATACAAAATTGTTCAGGGTCTCGACATCGATGCATACAGCCGAGCCAAAATTGATGCATCGGTTGCAGAGCTTGTTGAAGAGCGCGACGCAGTGCGCGAACTTGGGCTGATCTAGCACTAACGAAAATATTTGCAATGTCAATAGCGGCCCTCGTGAATACTAGCGAGTGGCCGCTTTCTGATTTTCAGACCATTACGCAATTACGTGAAATATTTCAGCGTGATGGCGTGGTGGTGTTGCCAAACTTCATTTCGCGCGATGTAGTTCTGCGCATGGTGGCAGAAACCGAAGAGCTCATTGCGCTGGCTCACCGCTCGGAGTCTCATAAAACCGCTTATTTAAGTGCTCCAGACGACTCTTTTCCTGTTGGTCACCCCCGCCGCACCGTGCAGTCGTCTGCAGTCGAAGTTATTGCTTATGACCATGTACCAGCACATCATGCGGTGCGTGAACTGTATGAGTCTGATGAGCTCATGACTTTTATTGCCGGTGTTCTTGGGCAAGAAAAGCTTTACCGGTACGCCGATCCTTTTGGTGCATTGAATCTTGCCGTCATGGGCGAAGGCGATCAATTGGGTTGGCATTTCGATATGACCGACTTCGTGGTATCGCTTGCATTACAGCCCTCGCAAGCAGGCGGCGAATTTGAAAATGCACAAAAACTTCGCACGGCAACCGATGAAAATTATGACGGTGTGCAAAGTGTGTTATCGGGCAACGCACATGACCGTATTCGTATAGAGCCAATGCACGCAGGAACGCTCATGATTTTCAATGGTCGTACATCACTGCACAAAGTGACGCCTGTTGAGGGCAACACTTTGCGCATTGTTGCACTGTTGGCCTACGACACAAAGAGTGGCACCGATTCGTCAAATGAATTGAAGCTCTCACGATACGGAAGGTTGCCTCAATGAAATCTGAATACGGAGAATCATTCGTCGGAGAAGGAGCCAACGCCGCACACATCAATACGGTGCTGGGCGACAGGGAAGGCGCAGTAGGAACCGCGTGGGCAACAGGGTTGGCAACGCCAAGCGCTGGGCACACGCGTTTTGTGGCGGTTGCTGCACCAAACCAACCGTTGCAGCCAATGACGCTTTTTGTGAACAAGGCAACCATTGAAGCCGAACATCACGGTGATCTCACCTGGGGTGCGGCTCAACATGGTGTGGCGCGGGGTGTGCAAAAAGCACGCGACAGCGGTGTCTTTGGTACAAATAATTTACATGACCTGGCACTCATTGTGGCCGTGTGGGTGAACCCGCTGGCCGATGACGCTGTACAAGTTGAAGAAAATAATGCCGAGGCAACATATCTTGCATTGAAGTCGGGCAGTTATTTGTAAACGGTGATTTGCGCTACTTCTTCGAAGATGGGGTCGAGCGCCGCAAAAATTTCTTGGCTGTGCAAAAGCATTTGTGCGTCACCTCCAATACGTATTGCTCCAGTTATGAATGCGTCTTCGGCAGCCATTTCACCAGTAGCTACCGTAACGGCGGTTTCCCATTCTTGTTCAAGACGCACATGTTCTGGGTCGGCTGGGCCGGCACCAAATGTGACTGCGTTGTCTCTTACTTGAAGGTGGTACAAGACGGTATCTTCCGGGCCGTTGCTGACCATTTGGGTAATACCAATGTTCAAGGTGGAACCGAGTGACTGTAGGTACGCATTTTCTGCAGCACGTGTGCCAATTGCTTCAATCCAGTCGAGGCTGAGGTAGCGAACAGTACTCATGCGTCTTACTTCTGGTGTGACGCGCGCCGGTGGCGAATAAATTCAATGGCAATGGGGGCAATGGAGAGTGCCACAATGGCAAGGCTGGCTATTTCAATGTTCTCTTTGACGAAGTTCACTTCGCCGAGGAAATAACCAAGAGTGGTCACGCCTCCACCCCAAACGACACCGCCGATGATGTTGTAGAGAACGAATGTGCGGTAGTTCATTTTTCCCACACCGGCAACAATGGGTGCAAAGGTGCGTACTACAGGAACAAAGCGCGCGAGAACGATGGTCTTGGCGCCGTACTTTTCTAAAAAGGCGTGAGCTTTTTCAACATTTTTAGGATTAAAAATACGCGACTTTGGGCGATCGAATAGTGCTGGCCCCACGCGATGGCCAAACCAATAGCCGACTTGGTCCCCAGCAATGGCGCACAGTGTGGTGACGAGAGCAACCAAGGGGAGTGGGGGGAGAACATTGCTTCCTGCACTTGACGACAAAAACCCCGCAATAAATAACAGTGAGTCGCCGGGCAAAAAGAATCCGATGAGTAAACCAGATTCTGCAAAAACAATTAATCCGAGCAATACCAGCCCGCCGCTCTCCAACCAGTTTTGAATGTTGAAGAGGGCGAGCATGGTATTGCGTAGTTCGGAATTACTTAGCTACAGGTGAGCTAACAAGTGATGGTGCTTTACGACTTGAAAAGGCGAGTGCACCAATCAAGATGATGAGCGCTGCACCTGCAATAGCAAATCGTGCACCGTCGTTGTCGCGCAAGCTGATGACAGCTGGCAAAACAAGGAGAGATACCAAGTTCATTACCTTGATGAGCGGGTTCAATGCAGGACCAGCTGTGTCTTTGAATGGGTCACCAACAGTGTCGCCAATAACTGCAGCTTTGTGAGCATCGCTGCCCTTGCCACCATGGTGTCCGTCTTCGATGTACTTCTTGGCGTTGTCCCATGCACCACCAGCATTGCTGAGGTAGTTCGCCATGAGCTGGCCGG
>JBAXNF010000112.1:0-6128 GCA_037133935.1 bacterium | reverse complement strand
GCATCGGTCACCACTAGATCTTCCAGCAATTTACGCACGCCACTTGCATGTTGCTCGGTAAGCACTTCAGTTGGGGCCATCAGCGCCCCTTGAAAGCCTCCTTCAACTGCTTGCAACAATGCAGCTACAGCCACAACGGTTTTTCCGCTGCCCACGTCACCTTGTAACAAACGGTGCATGGGGTGCCCGGCAACAAGATCTTGCGATATCTCTGTTATTGCGCGTTGTTGTGCCGCAGTCAGAGGAAAGGGCAATGCACTAATGAATTGCTGCACCATCTTCCCCGAGGCAGAGTGACTAATACCTAGTGCTTCACGCTCGAGTTGGTGTTTACGCCCCACAAGCACCAACTGCACTCGCAACAATTCATCAAATGCCAAGCGACGGCGTGCCGCCTCTTTGGCATCCATGGTGTCGGGCATATGAATGTTTTGCAGTGCTTCATGACGCGGCATTAAACCCAACTGAGCAATAACACTTTCTGGCAATGGGTCGAGAATGCCCCGTGTCGCACATCGAGAAAGCGCATTTTCCACCCAACCCGCAAACTCCCAAGTTTTGATTCCGTGCTCTTCGCTTTGTGGGTAAATAGGAACAATACGACCCGTTCGATCACCGATGAGGTCGACCACTGGGTTTGTCATTTGCAACGAGCCCCGATATTCGTCGGCCTTGCCAAATACAGAAATGGTGAGCCCTTCGCGCAGCTGCTTTTCACGATACGGCTGGTTGAAAAACGTGAGGGTTAACCTGCTCGACCCATCGCCAACTACAGCTGTGACGAGCGAACGACGGTTCTTTGTCATGCGTTTATTCACGCTGCGCACTTCTACAAGCACCATTGCCTCTACCCCTGGTTGCAGATCTTTCAAGCGGCATTCGTGAGTGCGGTCTACCCAACGCCGCGGATACGCCATGAGCAAGTCGAGAATGCTATTAATGCCGCGCTTGTGCAGGTCTGCGGTGCGCTTTTCCCCGACACCACGCAGTTCTTCAACTTTGCGTAGGTGCAGATCTCGAAAAGTGATGGGTCCAGTAGCTACTTGAGCATCAGCACTTGTTGCCACAATATTTATTCAACACCAAACAAGTAGGGGTACAGAGGTTGCCCACCACGATGCACTTCTACTTCAACATTCCCAAAGTTTTCACCGAGCCACACGCGCAACTCTTCGGTCATTGCTGGCGTTGCCTCGGCACCCTCCAAAATGGTGACAATTTCCCGATCGGGGGTAATGAGGCTTTCTAAAAGTTGCGTAGCTGCTACACGCCATGTGCCGCCAATAGAAACAATGCCGTCTCCGCGCACAATACCAATCCAGTCACCAGCAGTAATGGCGCCAGCATCGCTATCGGTATCGCGCACTGCTTGTGTAATTTCACCTGTGGCCACGCTGTTGGCTGCTGCAGTCATTTCTCGGGCGTTGTGCTCGGCGGAAGATTCTGGATCGTACACAACAAGGCAAGCAAGGGCTTCGGGCATTGAGCACGTGGGAACAACGCGAATGTCTTTTGTGGTGAGTTCAGCAACTTGGAGTGCCACAGGAATGATGTTTTTATTATTTGGCAGGAGAATTACTTGTTGTGCATTCATATGTTCAACAGCGTCAAGCAACTCTGCTGTTGATGGGTTGAGTGTTTGACCACCCGAAATGACGCCATGAACACCAAGTTGCCCAAAGAGCTCGGCGATTCCTTCTCCACTGGCAACTGCCACTACCGCACATGTAACTGGCGGCAAAGAGGAAGAGGAACGTGCAATTGCATGAACACCAGTGCCCCGCACATGCTCATCACGTTTTGCATGCTCTTCTGCAACTTCTTCAAAGAGATCTGTGACACGAATAGCGCGCGGCCGTCCGCCTAGTGCCAGAGGCGCCTCAATAGCTGCACCAATGTCGTTGGTATGCACGTGACAGTTGTACAAACCGTCGCCACCCACCACCACAATAGAGTCGCCAATTTCACCCCATGCATTTTTGAAATCTTTCGCAAACGCATCGTCGAGGTCAAGCAGGAACATCACCTCGTAGCGCAATTCACTCACATCTACTTCGCCACTTTTTACTTCGTGGGTGATGGCATCTAAATCGGGGCCGGCTTCTTCGCTCGGCTCTGGCAATGCTTCTCCGTCGATGACATGCATCGCAGAGTCGAGTAGCAACAAGAAACCAGCGCCACCAGCGTCGACAACTCCGGCCTGCTTGAGGACGGGCAACTGTTCTGGCGTGTTTGCTAACGCAGCACGACCAGCGACGCGAGCGCTGTACAACACGGCGCGTAACGAACCCCCACCGTCGGCTGCAATTACTGCGGCATCGGCAGACTCACGCACCACAGTAAGAATGGTTCCTTCAATGGGTTTCAACACTGCGTCATAGGCGGCAACTGAGGCAGCTTTCAACGCCTCAGCAAGTTTTGCGCCACTCACTTCTGTCACCGTGGAGAAGGTGCCGGCGATGCCGCGCAAAATTTGCGACAAAATGACGCCACTATTTCCACGTGCTCCCATGAGCGAGCCATGGCTAATTGCCTGGCAAGTATCTGCGAAGGTGTCAGGCGCCCCATCGAGTTCGGCCACCACCGCGTCGAGCGTGCGTGACATATTGGTACCGGTATCACCATCGGGAACGGGGTACACATTGAGTCGGTTGATGCCCGCGGCATGAGCCTTCATGGTGTCGCGGAAGGTCACGACGGTCTGGCGGAGATGGTCGGCTGACAGCCGATCGAGTGTGGGCACGTGGCTAACAGTAATGATTTCGGGCACGGTGTGCCTATTTAGCGCAATTTCCTAGTTGGGGTCTAGGAAATCTTGCTGTTAGAGTCATGCCCTATGTCGTCAAGGTGTGAAGTTTGCGGAAAAGGTCCATCGTGGGGCATGTCAGTGTCGCACTCCCACGTGCGTACCAAGCGTCGTTGGAACCCGAATATTCAGCGCATCCGTGCCGTTATTTCAGGCACCACCCGTCGCATCAACGTTTGCACCGGCTGCATCAAGTCGGGCAAGGTCGTTAAGGCCGGTCAATAGACCAATGCAAGGGATCGTCAAAGCGTACGACCCAGGCTCCGGCGACGGAGTCATCATGTGCGATACCGACCTCGCCGACTACACCCTTGCGCCCAATGCGCTAGAGGGTTCCCTCTTTCGAATGTTGCGTCAAGGTCAACGAGTGGTTTTCATACTCGATGAAAACGGGCGTGCCACACGTCTCAGCCTTGGCTCTGAATCTGACATGGCAACTCCTGGGTCGTAACATTTCTCTTTGGCGTCACTTGTACGTAAGAATATGTCATCCCCCAATTCACTCGATGCCGGCGCGCCGACATTGGCTTCACACAGGAGTGCCCACTATGAGCGCCACCACAACTAACGCAAAGTTAAAATCATGGGTAGATGAGTGGGCTGCAATTTTGCAACCTCAAAACATTCACTGGTGCGACGGAACCGCCGACGAGTACAACCAACTGTGCCAGTCACTCGTTGATGCGGGAACCTTCACCAAACTCGATGAGGCAAAGCGCCCCAACAGTTACTACGCGCACTCCGACCCGGGCGACGTTGCACGCGTAGAAGATCGCACCTTTATTTGTTCAGCTAATGAATCTGATGCTGGCCCCAACAACAACTGGCGTCAGCCAGAAGTGATGCGTGGAGAAATGAAGTCGCTCTACGCTGGCGCAATGAAGGGTCGCACCATGTACGTGGTCCCCTTCTCAATGGGCCCACTTGGTTCACCCATCGCACATATTGGTGTTCAACTCACCGACTCTGCGTATGTAGCAGTGAGCATGCGCATTATGACCCGCATGGGTCAAGGCGCACTCGACGTACTTGGCAACAGCCAATGGGTTCCTTGCGTTCACTCTGTTGGTGCGCCACTCGCCTCAGGTCAGGCCGATTCTTCATGGCCATGCAACCCCGACAACAAGTACATCGTTCACTTCCCCGAGACACGTGAAATTTGGAGCTTTGGTTCTGGCTACGGCGGCAACGCGCTGCTTGGAAAGAAGTGCTTTGCGTTGCGCATTGCCTCTGTCATGGCTCGTGACGACGGATGGCTTGCCGAGCACATGCTCATTTTGAAACTCACCAACCCACAGGGCGTTGCTAAATATATTGCAGCCGCATTCCCATCGGCTTGTGGCAAGACCAACCTCGCCATGCTTGTTCCCACCATTCCAGGTTGGAAGGCTGAAACTATTGGTGACGACATTTGCTGGATGAAATTTGGCGAAGATGGTCGCTTGTACGCCATCAATCCGGAAGCTGGCTTCTTTGGTGTTGCACCAGGAACCGGCTACGACACCAACGCCAATGCAATGGAAACATTGTGGGGCAATTCGCTTTTCACTAACACAGCACTCACCCCAGACGGCGATGTGTGGTGGGAAGGCATGAGCGACGATGCTCCAGCACGTGCCACCGACTGGAAGGGCAATGCCTGGACTCCAGAAACAGAAACTCCAGCAGCTCACCCCAATGCACGCTTTACCGCACCGGCAGAACAGTGCCCGTCAATTGCGGCTGAATGGGAAGATCCGAAGGGTGTGCCGATCTCGGCAATTCTCTTTGGTGGTCGCCGTCGCACCACGGTTCCTCTCGTCACTCAGGCATTCAACTGGGAGCACGGCGTATTCCTTGGCTCCATCATGGCTTCAGAGACCACTGCTGCTCAGGCTGGCGCCGTTGGCAACTTGCGATTCGATCCCATGGCAATGCTCCCCTTCTGCGGCTACAACATGGCCGATTACTTTGGCCACTGGTTGAAGTTGGGAAGCAAAGCCAAACCAGAGAACTTGCCACAAATCTTCTTTGTGAACTGGTTCCGTCGCGATACCGATGGCCGTTTCTTGTGGCCGGGATACGGCGAAAACAGCCGCGTGTTGAAGTGGGTCTTTGAGCGCGTCGACGGAACTGCTGGTGCAGTAGAAACTCCGATTGGCAACTTGCCTGTTGTGAGCGACCTCGATACCTCTGGTTTGAAAGTAGATGCTGCCGACATGAGCACGCTGTTGTCGCTCGACACTGCTGGCTGGCTTGAAGCTGTTCCACAAATTCGTGAGCACTATGCAACCTTTGGTGCAAAGTTGCCACAGCAATTGACAGCAGCTCTCGACTCGCTCGAAAAGGCGCTCGCCTAAACACCCGAGAACCCTCTTTTTTTAGCCAACGAGCATGGCGCGGATGCTAAGACCCATGAGGAACAAACTTCCTCCGCCGTACAACAAATACAACTTGCCTTTGAGTTGATTGCGATATGAATAAATAATGGCAATTGCAATGATGGCAACGAAGCCATAGAACGCATGGAACTGCGGGAACTCCAGTTTGTAATGGTTCACCAAGGCAACGCCCATAGCTACCTGCACAAATACTGCAACTTCCACAAAGGCAATAAACCACCACAAGGCACGAGTGCGCAAGTTTTCAATGCGATGTGCACCTAAAGACCAGACGCCCGCAAGACCATTTCCGATGATGACAAACCACGCCCAGTTGGCGTGTAGATCTTTCAAAAGTAATGCGAGCACTCTTAAAATCTATCCGATTTTTTCAGCGAATGAGGGTGTCGGCTTCGCGGCCCATTTCTTCAATAGTGAATGTTCCCTCATGAATGAGCACTGATGTGACGGAACAGTTATCGAGGCTCTTCACCACAAGGCGATCATCGGACAGCGCCTCACCAATGACCACGTTGATTGCAATGAAGTGGCTGAATATCACAGCATCGTGCGGTAGTGCACTCAGAGTATTCAAAAGGTCACGTCGATACTGCGTATAAACATCGCCATCGCTTATTCCTAGTTGTGTCCATGTGCCAGCCATTGCAACACGCAACCATTCGCCGCGTTCTTCAAGTGCAACACCGGCCGGCGAAGGAATTTCAGCCACTCGCGGTTCAATAATTGGAACGGTGTTCCATAGTGTGCTCAACGGGCCAGAAGTTTCTTGACACCTACGCAATGGGCTTGAATACACCGGCAACGGGCCAAGGCTCGCTAGTTGCTGCGCAACATGTACTGCTTGTTGCTGACCAAGTTCATCGAGTGCTGGGTCGCGATCAATGTTCCAACCCGCTGCTGCCCTGCCGTGACGCACAAGGTGTAAGCGCACACTCATGAAA
>JBAXNF010000111.1:0-6209 GCA_037133935.1 bacterium | reverse complement strand
GAAACATCGGCAAGCATCATTACTTCTTCAACTGGCTTTGCCTTTTCGCCACCAAGAGCTTCAAGTGCGCCAACGGTGCCGGCGGGAATTGCTTCGAACACGCCTTTACCCATTGCATTAGCAATAGCAACAAGTTCTTCTTCTGCAGCAAATGTTCCCGGTACAGGTGAGCCCGAAAGTGAGCGGTGACCAATAGTGCGCGAAGTAGAAAAGCCAAGTGCTCCGGCTTCCATTGCCTCTTTGGTGAGCTGTGCCATCTCAGCAATTTCCGCTGGTGTTGCATCTTCGTTATCGGTACCGCGTTCACCCATTACATAGAAGCGCAATGCTCCGTGTGCAATTTGTGTTCCAACGTCAATGCTGAACTTGCGCGTATCGAGAAAATCTAAGTACTCAGGGAATGATTCCCATGCTCCCCATGGCATGCCTTCAACAAGTGCACTACCCGGAATATCTTCAACGCCTTCCATGATGTCAATAAGCGGTGCTTCTGAACCGGGGCGTACCGGCGCAAAGCCCACTCCGCAGTTACCCATCACCAATGTGGTGACACCATTTGTTGCCGATGGTTCAAGATCTTCATCCCAAGTCACTTGACCGTCGTAATGCGTATGCACATCGACCCAACCTGGCGTCACAATATGGCCAGAGGCATTGATGACCTGTTTGGCGTCTTCGGAAATACTCGGAGCAATGTGGGTAATGACCCCAGCATTAATGGCTATATCGGCAATGTAGGCGTCAGCCCCGGTGCCATCAACGATTGTTCCCCCGCGAATCACGATGTCATGCATTAGGAAATAATACCAACTTATTGTTGAACTACATTCGCTCCAGCCACAAGTGGAAGATCTAGGAATGTACGCACCCCTGCAGGGGCATGCACAACTGCAGGAATTGCATGAAAAGCGCGCATTGCCGTGCCCACTAAACCGTTGGTGGTCCACTTGTCGGCTTCAAAGTGCAAACGCGGGGTCCCCTCAATAGTGCAGACCCAAGCAGGACTTTGCCATTGCGGTGCAACACTTTTGTGCACCTTATATATGGCCTCTAGGCGAATGACGTCTCGTCCGTAGGCAACACCACACCATTCCCAACGCTGAGCAGCAACGGTTCCTCGCGGAACGAGGCCAGCGGCAATGGAGATATCTTCGTCTGCTAGTTCAATTTCTGACTCAACTGTGAGTTCATCGAGTTCCAGGCCTAAGCCATCTGCCATCATCAAGACACTCTCTTCAAAAAGTCCACTGAGCCATTTGCGATAGCGAGCAGTGTGTTCTTCATATGCCTCGGGGGTTAAAGAAAACCCCATGACATCAAAAATAATTTGTGGCGATGCGTAGAAAGAAAAATTAGAATGTTCACGTACCAAGATGGATTTGATGCTTTGACAATGCGATGTGAAAATGAGTGGTACGAGTTCTGCCATAAAGCCGGGGTTCACCCCAGTGCCATGAAGTGAGACACCTCCAAAGGCGCATGCATCTTCTAATTCACGTAGGACATCGGCGCCGTATGCCTTTGGATACACGTAGCCAACAGTAGTAATTACATTTTTTCCGCTTCGCAGTAGTGCACAAATATCTTTAGTGTCTTTTGTTGGATCTTCATTTACTTGAGCACCAGAAAGTGGCATGTGTAAAACGACATCGGCTTTCAATTTCAAAATTTCATTAATGTCACTTGTTGCTTTGACGCCACAAGCAGGAAGGCCAACAAAGTCGGCGGCGTCAACACCCACTTTGCTTGGGGATGAAACGTAACATCCAACAAGTTTGTAGTTGGCATGTTCAAGAACCGATCGCAAAGCGGCTTGTCCGACATTTCCGGTTCCCCATTGAATGACTGAGATGCTCATATGCCAAAGATACCGCAGTTATAAATAGGCTCAGGCAGAAGTCCCAAGACGAATAGTGAATTCTGCACAAGCCTCTTGTTGTGGTAGGGCGACATCGAAAAAATCGTCTGTAAATAGGTTGAATGCGTTAGGGGGCCCTGTTTGAGGCTCAATGCATGTGCTGTGTGCTAGCTCATCGTAGATCACCCAATACTCGGCGGTACTCGTGAGAGAAATAGCAACGTCATTGATGTGGAGTGTGGGTTCCGTGATGACGTCTGTAAAACAGTCATCCCACGGGCCATTTGTGGGTTCAACCATACGACCCGTAGGTATTTGATCGATGTCTTTTTCAAACATGGAACTAAAAGTAAAGTGTGCAGAATCTGGTTTCCGCCAGCATGGGTGCCATCCAAGTTGATATGGAAATGGTTCAAGAGCATGAATTGTCAAAACACATTTCACTTCATTGGGTGTGACTTGGACGATGTGCTCACAAGTGCCAGCAAAGGGCCACAGCGCGTGTGAGCCATCATCAAGTGAGATGCTCATGTTCACGTGAGTATCGCTGTGATCTAATACCTCCCATGGTCTGGTAACAACAGTGCCGTGAATGGCGTGCTTCCCGTGGGTCTGCAATGTGGAATAACGATTCCCGTTCCATGCAAAAGTGCCATCGGCGAGTCGCCCCGCAAATGGAGCCATTGGGTAGCAACCCCAAGTGAGAGTAGTAACAACAGACTCATTGTGCGTTTGACCGATGAGAAGTTCGTGGTCGTTATAGAAAATTTGTGCGATGCGGCCACCATCTTGTGGTGCAACTTCTACACGTATGTTGCCGGCTTGAAGAAGCACTAGTTCACTTTGCGTTGCAAGTCTGCCCAATAGGGTTCGCGGAGCTTGAACTTCTGCAATTTTCCTGTGGCAGTGCGGGCGAGTTCAGTGCGGAACTCGACTCGCTTCGGGCACTTGTAGCCAGCGAGCTTTGTTTTCACATAGGCAATGAGGGCATCTTCAGTGAGTGATGAGTTGGGTGCCTTCACCACAAGGGCCATGACCAACTCACCCCATTTTTCATCGGGCACACCAATGACGGCTACCTCGGCAACTTCCGGATGCGAGAACACGGCATCTTCTACTTCAATGGAGCTCACATTTTCTCCACCAGAAATAATGACGTCTTTCTTACGATCAGAAATGGTGATGTAGTTGCCTTCGCTCATCGTGCCGCCATCGCCCGTATGGAACCAACCATCAACAATCGCTTTGTTTGTTTCTTCGGGTTGTTCCCAATAGCCAGCCATAATGATGCTGCTGCGCGCGAGTATTTCGCCTTCGTCATCAAGCCGCAGCTCTACACCCAATGCAGGAGCCCCAGCTGCACCTAAGTTCACTGCGCGTTCGTGCGGTGAGAGCACATCCCACTCACTGCGTCCGCGGTTCATGGTCAGTAGTGGGGCAGTTTCAGTAAGCCCATAAATTTGTACAAACTCCCAACCGAGTTCAGTTTCAATACGTTCAATGGTGCGCGTTGGTGGTGGAGCGCCGGCAACAACAATACGTACGCGCCCACGCCCAGGAATTTCTCCGGGCCATGTAGCTGCCGCATCGAGAATCATGTTTGCTACTGCAGGTGCGCCACACAACATGGTGATGCCGTACTGATCGATGCGCCGCAGAATTTCTGCGCCATCTACCTTGCGCAAAATAACGTGCTCACCACCCATTGCCGTTACCGCATAAACCATGCCCCACCCGTTGCAATGGAATTGCGGAAGTGTGTGCAGGTAAATATCACGATCATTCACGCCAAGTTGCCAACCAAATGTTGCTGCGTTCACCCACAAGTTGCGATGTGTGAGTTGCACGCCCTTTGGGCGAGCGGTGGTGCCACTGGTGTAGTTCACCGTTGCAGTGGCGTCTTCGTCGGGAATCCAGGGCTTTGGTTCAACACCATATTTATAGAGAATGCTGTCTGACTCTTCACCAATCACAAATCGGTGCTTGGTGGTCACCGATTTCAACGATTCATCGAGTTCTGGGTCAACAATCAGAACGTCTGCGCCGCTGTGCTCAATGATGTACTGCACTTCTTCGGCCACGAGGCGAAAGTTCACCGGTACAAGCACGCGTCCAAAACCACTCACACCAAAAAATGAGGTGTATAAGCGCGCCGAGTTGTGACTCACCATCGCCACGCGAGCACCTTGTGGAATACCTAATGCGTCGAGACCCGCGGCCTGTGCGCGAGCACGCTCCGCTACTTGCTTGTATGTCAGCGAACCCCACGATGCTGCTGGCTGCTCGGGTTCATCGGTAATTGCTGTGCGGTTGCCATACACAAGCTCGGCACGGCGCAAATGGTCAACAATGGTGAGCGGCACTTTCATATGGAAAGTGTAGGCATATTAAAGGTGCTTGTATTTTGCTGAAGAGTAATAAGTTTGCCGCTTCAACAAATGTATTGACTCAATTAAGTTCTTATTCGGGTGGATATTTTGCAAGTAGCGTCAGGACGTGGCGCCACAGTTGCATGACTGGTTCGACAGTATCAACTGAGTCCATATCTAACATAGGGGCAAATGTTCCCGACGCAAGACCAATAGCGATACCAATGGTTGCTGTCGCTCGTGCGATTTCTGGGTTGAGTTTTTCAATGTCGATGTAGCGCGCGGTGAGGGTATCCAAAAAGATTTGATTCTGTAAGAGATGCTGTAACTGAACGCCTTCGAGGTTTAACCAAAGCAACAGGCGAATGGTAGAAACAATTTTCGGATCGGAGAAATTGACTACTGGTGTTCCTGGTGTTGCTTGCATGGCAATTTGAACAAATTGAGAAATCTCTTGGTTCAAGACGGCAACAAGAAGGTCATTTTTCGAGCCAAACCATGTGTGGACGAACCCAGCATTGACGTCGGCAAGCATGGCTATTTCTCGCACGCCTACCTCTGAAATGGGCCGACCCTGAATGAGTTGGGTGGCGGCATCAATGAGCCGACGCTCACCTTCGGCACGGGTAATGGGCGAACGGCGCTTTACCGGAGCCGTTTTCGCAGCGGCAGCCTTCGCCGGGGTCTTTTTCGCTGCCATGGTGCGCAGGTTACGCCTTTTTCCAAAGAATTGCCCAACTGAACATACTTTGACTGCTGACTAACAGTCTGAGAATGTTTTGCCTAAGATAAGGCTATGTGGAAAAAGCGAGTGAGTTCGTTGCCCCTTGCAGGGCTTTTGGCAGTGTTGGTGTTCAGTCTGATCCCAGTGGCAAGTAGTGCGCCTGAACGGGCGAACGCAGCGGGAGGAACGTTTTACGTCGCTGCATCAGGGTCGGTAGGTGGAGGAACAAGTTGCGCTTCACCAGATTTCGTCGGTGCAACTGGCACTGCGATTCAATCTGCGATTACCGCTGCATCAAGTGGCAATACGGTTCACATTTGCGAAGGTACGTATTCAATCGGTACTCGTCTCGAAGTAACAAAGTCGCTCACCATTGAAGGCGATGGCGCAAGTTTGTCAACACTTGACGGACTAGGTACCACCCAGATCATGATTATTCAAGATAATAACTTGACACCTAACGCCGGTTCGGAAATTACTGTCGCCGTAAATAGTCTTGGTTTCATTAATGGTTATGCCACCACAATTCTTGGAGCAAGCGGTGATTGCGCAGACGGGAGCACGTGTGGTGGTGCAATATACATTGAGAGCGAGTCGCGTGTAAATATCAACGATTCTTATTTTAAAAATAATTATGCGTCTTTTATTGGTGGAGCTGTTGCACGACTCATTGGTGATTACCAAACTGTGCCTGCAACAATAAATAATTCAACATTCGAATCTAATACTGCGGTGTTCGACGGTGGTGCAGTTGCCACATTATTTGGATTTGGACTGACGATTAATAGCTCAACTTTCTATAAAAATACAATCACTAGCCGTAGTGCAGCTGCAGTAATTGCAAACTTTGCAAGTGCAACCATTAATAATTCAACTTTTGTAGATAACACTGGGCCATCAGGTACGACAGTTCTTTATGGAGGTATCACAGTTAATAAGAGTGTCATTGCCCAAAGCAGTAGCAGCATGATTAAAGCCTGTCAGAGCGGTGGTCCTGATGTCTCAGGAAGCCGTGGAAACCTTGTAACGGACAATTCATGTTCAGATGTGACAAGTAATTACCCAGCATCTCCTTCAAATCATTCCGCCATTGCGAGTTACGCAGACTTGAAATTGGGCGATCTGTCATATCGAGGCTACACAAATAAAACAATTCCACTGTTGAGTGGCAGCGTCGCACTCGATTTCTGGACGGGATGCTCAGGTAATGACCAACATGGCTTCAGTAGGCCGCAAGGCACTTCGTGTGACTTGGGTG
>JBAXNF010000110.1:0-6331 GCA_037133935.1 bacterium | reverse complement strand
CTCATTACTCAGGTCAAAGAAGAAAAGGTAAAAGCAGTCTTTGGTAGTGAAGTGTTCCCGTCGCCTGTTCTTGAGCAAATAGGCAAGGAAACCGATGCCCAGTACATCGATGTATTGCGAGATGATGACCTTTTGGGCAACCCCGGCGACCCTGAGCATTCGTGGATGGGTCTCATGCGTTTTGACTTCGTCACCATGGTGGAGGCTCTCGGGGGTGACGCATCTGCACTAAAAGCTTTAGATGTAAGTGATGTAGTGAAAGATTCTGCGGTATACCCTCAGTGAATATGAAGATCGCCGAGAAAGACGTGCTGGTGCATTGTCACCATGTCACCTGCGCCTATGGCGATGTGGCTGTGGTGAACGACGTCAATTTCACTCTGCGGCGCGGTGAATTTGCCGGCATCGTTGGCCCGTCGGGTTCGGGTAAAACAACTTTGTTGAAAGCGGTGCTGGGCAGCATTACACCGGTGCACGGCAGCATCGACATGTTGAAGGGCTTGCGCATGGGGTATGTGCCGCAGTTGGAGACAGTCGACTGGAATTTTCCCGTCACTGTTTTAGAGGTCATGATGATGACTCGCAGTGAGAAAAAGTGGTGGCCACGTATTACCACTGCAGAACGTGCGGCTGCAGAAGATGTTTTGGAACGACTTGGCCTAGGTGGCCTTGGTGGTCGTCATATTCGCGAACTCTCGGGTGGTCAGCAACAACGTGTGTTTGTGGCCCGTGCGCTCTTTCACTCGCCCGATATTTTGGTACTCGATGAACCCACTTCTGTTGTCGATGTACGAACGCGCCATGAGGTGTTGCACTTGCTTGCCGATCTGCACGATGCAGGCATGTCGGTGTTGCTCACCACGCACGACCTCAACGGGCTTGCTGCACACTTGCCGCGCCTCATTTGTTTGAATAAAGAAGTTGTTGCCGACGGCAGCCCACGTGAAGTGTTAGTGCCAGACGTACTAGAGAAGTTGTATGGGGCTCCCATGCATGTGCTTGAGCATGGTGGCATGCCCGTGGTGCTCGACCACTCGGAAAACCCCATGGTCGGGCGCTTTGGCCGTAAAGCCGTATAACCGTGCATTCGTCATTTATTTATGCGCTGAGCCTTGGTGAACCATACGGTTTTCAATTTTTCCGTAATGGAACTTTCGTTGCTCTGATTGCTGGTGGGCTGTGCGGGTTACTCGGTGTATTCGTGGTGTTGCGCGGTATGTCGTACATTGGTCACGGCTTGTCGCACGCAGTGTTTGGTGGAGCAGCAGCTTCTGCAGTCATGAACTTCAACTACTTCGTTGGTGCGGGCATTTGGGGTGTGGTGTCCGGGGTGCTCATTGGTCGTATTGCACGCCGACGTATTATTGGTGCTGACGCAGCAATTGGTGTGGTCACCACTGCGTCATTTGCGCTGGGCTTGGCATTGTTGAATAGGTACGGGCAAGCAAAGCGCAGCATTGAAGCAGTGTTGTTTGGCAGCGTGCTCGGTGTAAAGAGCAGCGACATTATTGCGGTGCTTGTGGTTGCAGTATTGGCAACGGTGGTCATTGTGCTGGGTTACCGCAAGTTTCTCTTTTCCACTTTCGACCCTGAAGTTGCTGAAGTAAGTGGCGTGAAGGTATCGATCATGGAAGCGGCGCTCATGGTCATGTTGTCGCTCACTATTTTGGTCACCATGCGCGTTATTGGAACCCTGCTTATTTCTGCGTTGCTGGTCATACCTGCAGCTACAGCACGCATGCTTACCAATCGTTTCTCACGCATGTTGTGGATCTCGCCACTCATTGGAGCTGCGTCAGCGTTCTTAGGAATGAACGTGGCGTATCACGCCAATACGTCAGCTAGCGCAATGATTATTTTGGTGGGTGCTAGCGCATTTACCTGTGTGTATTTCGGAAGTGGCGTACGCGGCCGGCGCCGCATGGCCTCATTCGGGCACTTGTAAGAGCCACTCCACGCCGTCGGGCGTGTCGCGCACCTCAACGTGTGCGAGAGCAAGTGCATCGCGAACAATGTCAGACAAGTCGAAGCGTTTTTCGGCGCGAACTATTTTGCGAATGGCAAGTAGCGCCTCTACATAAGGTGCAACACGCTCGCGTGGGTCTTCTAAGCCACCTGTTGCTGCTGTTCCCAGTTTCACAATCATTGAGCGCAGAATTTCACGTGCCGCATCGGCGTCACTTCCGGTGAGAGTGTCAGCTGACCATAACTTGATGTCGTTTTCTAATTCCAAAACTGCGCGTGTTGCATCGTTGGCGTTACCAAGATCGAGTGCAGTCTCAAACTCTTCACGACGTTGTTGAGCAACAGCCACTAAGGAAGTTGCCTCCACTTGCGGCGTTGCTTTCACAACAACTGATGGCGTAGGCGTTGCACTTGGGGCAACTGAGGGATTCTGTAGTTGTTCAATAGACAGAATTTCACCTGAAGCAAATGTGGTGGAGTTTCCCTTCACACGCAAAGTGACAACGCCGTTCCCCACAACTTCAGCAGTGCGTTCGTTGAGGTCGATGACAATACCGGTGTGCTCGTCGATGCCAAGAACGTATTCGCCTTCATCTAACTGCTGCTCAAGCATTTGGAGACGCACTTCACCGAGGTAACAAAAACGCGTGTCGTGGTGTCCACCTTCAGTGTTGTTGTAATGCGGTATTACTGCTGCAGGTATGTTCAATTCACTGAGCAAGTTGAGGCCTTCGAGCCAATAGGGCTCTTCTCCACATTTATAAATTTCATAGACGGGAACAGTGCGTGTTCCTATGGTGAGAGCGGCTGCGGATGAAAAAGTAACAATGCCACCACGTTGCAGTTTTTCATGCAAGATGTGTGAGACCTGAGTATTTTTCCACTGGCGCAGTGCATAGGTGGGTGAACCTGGCCCAGCGAAAACGTAGTCGGCGTCGGTGAGTGCACTGAGGCCTTGTTGCACAACAAGTGGGTCGGCGCCAATCATGCGGGTGAGGCCAAGCGGCGAGATTGCGGTGTTCACACTGACGTCGAAATATTCCACAGCACGTAGCGCTAGTTCGGAGGCATTTTCTTGAAAGCCGTAAGGCGTATCGAGCACTACTGCATTGGGCTGTGTGAGGCGACCGATGAGTTGGCGGTGTGTTTTCACCATGGTTGGCGAGGTTTCGCCAGAACCCATGATGGCAAGAATGCGTGCGGTGGTACTCATGACTTAAATGAAAAATCCGTTCACTGAGGCGTCGTGTAATTCTTGTGCAACTCGTTGTGGAAACTGTGCATGAAGGTCGTGGTCGGCAGGCTCATACCAATTCGCAGCACCTTTTGGCAACAACTCAAGCGCGCGTGCAACCGCTTCTTTTTTGTCAACCGCCCATGCTGCTTCTCCGCTGCCTACTGCCGGCATGAAGAGCACCGGCACAGAAATATGCGGGAACATTTCTTCAGGGTTGTGCTCCCACAGCCCGCGCAGCACTTTCATGTGCCGTTCCAAAGAGAGCCACGGACGAATGGTGCCATCGGCAAGCACTTCCATATTTGCCATTGCCCCTTGAATGCCTGCCTCTGGCCAATCGGAGTGGTGAGAGCGAATGGCACCTTCGAGTCGTTTTGCAGGAGTGCCGAGCAAGTTTGGTGGGCGTAGTTGTTGTGCACAGGTGTCCCACTCGGGGAAATGTTTCTGCAATTGAATGGTGCCACCATCTACTGCACACACGCCGCGCACCAGTTGTGGCGCACGCGCTGCAAGTTCAATAACAACATTTGCACCCCACGATTGCCCCGCAACAACGGGTCGCTGCAACCCGAGTTGCTCGATGAAGAGTTCAAGGTCGTGGGCAACAGTTTGCATGTCGAAACCGTCATCGGGTTTTGAACTCTGGCCATGACCTCGCTGGTCAACGGCCACCACATAGTGGCCAAGGTCTACAAGATGCTGGGCGACGCCGTCCCAGAGCCTGGCATTGGAGGCAAGCCCGTGCACCAAGAGCATGGGGGCATGGGGAAGCGTGGGTTCACCCCAGGTAATGCAATGCAGATGCAAACCTGAGCGAATTTCGTGCATCTGGTGTTGTGTCATTGCGGCTAGTTTCTCACGCTTTGGGTGAAGTCGCGTAATGCTGGCGTGGCACGATAGACAGGTGAGCAATATGTCGAGCGCAATTTGCCTTCCTCCCTCATCACCAAAGGTCGATGCGCTTCAGGCGTCACTGCGGTCTATGGGAAACGTGGTTGTGGCCTTTAGCGGTGGAGCCGACTCGGCATTTCTTGGGGCCTTTGCCACTTTGGTGCTAGGAGCCAACAATGTGCTGTGCGCTACGGCAGTGTCGGCATCTTTGGCGGCAAGCGAAGCCGACGATTGTCGCGCACTTGCCACAGAGTGGGGTCTCAACTGGCAAACATTTTTGACTAATGAAACTAGTCGGCCTGAGTACATTGCAAATAACGGCGACCGTTGCTTTCACTGTAAAGACGAATTGATGGATGTATTGGTTCCTATTGCCCACGAACGCAATGCGCAAGTGACACTGGGTGTCAATACCGACGACTTGGGAGACCACCGCCCGGGTCAACAAGCAGCAGAGCAAAAAGGTGCTGCCTTTCCACTTGTTATTGCTGGTCTGTCGAAAGCGGAAATTCGTGAGTTGTCGCAAGCGATGGGGTTGCGTACGTGGAACAAGCCGGCAGCTGCATGTTTAGCAAGTCGGGTGCCGTATGGAACAGCGGTCACCGTGGGTTTGCTTAGCAACATTGACCGTGCTGAAGCAGCACTGCGCCAATTGGGATTCACGGGAAATATGCGTGTTCGCCATGAAGGAAAAACGGCTCGTATTGAGCTTGATGCAAGCGATTTTGCCCGTGCAGCCGAGGTACACGGCGACATTGTTGAGGCACTGACGCCATTGGGCTACCAATACATCACGCTCGACCTGGCGGGTTTTCGCTCGGGCAACTTGAATTGGGCTTTAGAGCAGTGAGTCTCCTACTATTGAAGAAATAGCAATTCGTAAATCTGTTGGGGGAAATCATGAAAATTTCAATGGCCGTTCACTATTCGCATGGTTTCAAAGAATCTGCTAACCGTGTTGTAGAGCTAGAAAAAGCTGGTCTCGATCAGGTGTGGATCGCAGAGGCCTACAGCTACGACGCTATTTCCCAAGTGGGTTACCTCGCTGCTGTAACAAACCGAGTTGAAATTGGAACTGGAATTGTGAACGTCTTTTCCCGCTCGGCAGCGCTCATGGCAATGACCGGTGCTGGTTGCGACTACCTCAGTGATGGCCGGTTCGTGCTTGGGCTCGGCGCATCTGGCCCACAAGTGGTGGAAGGTTTCCACGGTGTTCCTTACGAAAAGCCAATGCAGCGCATCAAGGAATACATTGAAGTATGTCGTGAAATTTGGAAGCGTGAAAAGAACCTGAATTATCAGGGTCAAACGGTTACTGCACCGCTCCCTCCAGGACAAGGAACCGGTTTGGGTAGGCCACTCAAGCTCATCAACCACCCATTGCGCGCCGACATTCCTATTTGGTGGGCAAGCTTGAAGGGTCTCAGTGTTGAGGCAACAGCAGAGTTGGCCGACGGTTGGTTGCCCATCATGTTCGTGCCTGAAAAGTTCGACAAAGTATGGGGCAAGCAATTGAAGGCTGGTGCAGCAAAGCGCAGTAAAGATTTGAAGACTTTACAAATTAGCGCTGGCGGCGTACTTGCAATCGGTGAGCAATTTGTGGGTGATGCAAAGTCAAAGGTCATTGACGCTGTTCGCCCTAACAGTGCGTTGTACATCGGCGGCATGGGTGCACGTGGCAAAAACTTCTACAACGACATTTGCTCGGCCTATGGATATGAAGCAGAAGCGAAATTGGTGCAAGATCTGTACCTCGACGGCAAAAAAGATGAAGCAGCTGCTGCTGTTCCTGCCGAAATGCTTGAACTCACCAACTTGGTGGGTCCGCGAAGTTTTGTTGCTGAACGGGTGGCTGCTTTCAAAGAGGCAGGAGTCACGCATCTATCTGTGAATCCAGTTGGTGGCGATGCTGTGAAGCAAGTAGAAATTTTGCGCGACATCATCGACAGCATCTAGCAGTGTCTAGTCTTCCTCTCTCCGGAACCTGTGTTGCAGGCTGGGAACACGTGCACGATGCCGTGCTCACTAATTTTGCTGCAGGCGAAGAAGTGGGCTGCAGCGTTGCGGTGTATCACAAAGGTCAATTAGTAGTCGACCTTGTTGCGGGTTGGGCCGACCGTGGAAAAACAAAAGAATACGCAGCCGATGCATTGCAACTGGTGTTTAGTACCACGAAAGGTGTTACTGCTACAGCCGTTGCCATGTGTGTTGAACGCGGACTTCTGAGCTACTCGCAAC
>JBAXNF010000109.1:0-6501 GCA_037133935.1 bacterium | reverse complement strand
ATCAAGATCAGTGCGCCAAATATTGCGACCATTTACAACACCAACTGAGAGAGCTTTTTTCGCAGGGAATTTTGCAAGCACTGCATCAAGCTGTTCAGGTGCGCGCACTAAGTCAATATGTAAACCTGCAACTGGTAATGAAACCGCAGTTTCAAGATTCTCACGCAAATCACCAAAATAAGTTGTAAGCATGATATGAAGCTCAGGGGCAATATCGACTAGTTTTTGATATGTAGTTTTATAGGCTGCACGTGTTGCATCATCTAGATCAAGCACTAAGCAAGGCTCGTCAATCTGCACCCAATCTGCACCAAGTGTTGCGAGTTGTTTCAATATACGTTCGTAAACTGGGAGCAACTCAGCAAGCAATGAAATTTGTGAATTAGAACCATCTTTCATTTTACCGAGTAATAGGAAAGAAATTGGTCCAAGCAATACAGGGCGAGTATGTACACCTTGTAATTTAGCTTCTTTAAATTCTTCAAAGATTTTATCTGATGCAAGGCTAAATTTTTGTCCTGTATGGAATTCTGGAACAATATAATGATAGTTAGTATCAAACCATTTTGTCATTTCCATTGCCGAAGCATCAGCAGAATGATTACAAGTTTCGCCGTGTTTATGCTCATGTTTATTTTGTACGCCACGTGCCATTGCAAAGTAAGTTGTAAGATCAACTTTATCACCTTTGAAGTTATAACGCTCTGGCACTGCACCAACTAAAGCGATCGTATCAAGCACGATATCATAATAAGAGAAATCGTTTGAAGGAATATGCTTTATTCCGTTTCTATGTTGCAAATTCCAGTGAGTTTTGCGTAATTCTTTTGCAACTTCCTTAAGTGCATTTTCATTAAGCTCGCCCTTCCAATAGCTCTCAAGAGCCTTTTTTAACTCACGATTCGCACCAATACGGGGAAAACCAAGATTTGCCGAAATAACCATTTACTCTCTCCTTAAACTTTAATAGAAAAGCCATTTATCTTAGATTTTTAAATTAAATCAACGATTTTTTTCAAATGCTAACAATTTTGGATAATTTTATGTCAGAATGCTCGCTATATCTCGTTTCTCCCCCTAAAATAGAATTGCCAAAATTCTTAAATCTGCTTGAAGAGGCTTTTGAGGCAGGGGGAGTTAAGGCATTTCAGTTGCGACTTAAAGAAGCTGATGATGCAACTATTATAGAATCAGCTCAAGCAATTAGCAAGATTTGCCAGAAATATGAAGCTGCGTTTATCATAAATGATCGTCCAGACTTGGTTGCTGTTTGCAATGCGGACGGTGTGCATCTTGGGCAAGATGATATGGACGCAAAAGAAGCGAGAAAGATTATAGGTAAAGAAAAAATCATTGGCGTTAGCTGTCATGCGTCACGCGATATGGCATTTGAGGCTTGCGAAAAAAGCGCAGATTATGTGGCATTTGGGGCATTTTTTCCAACCAAATCAAAGCCACAAGAAAAAATTGATAAATGGGGCGTGCCAGAAATTGAGTTAATCGAGTTTTGGTCAAATTATACCAATGTGCCTTGTGTTGCAATTGGTGGCATGAAGCCAGAAAACTGTGAATCTCTTGTAAAAGCAGGGGCGGATTTTATTGGCGCAATCACCGCAGTTTGGGAAAATCCAGAAGGAATTTCAGATGCTGTAGGGAAATTTAATAAAATAATAAAAAAATAATTTGCCAATTGTAAAAAAATGTTTTAATTTTTCAATCCGTAGCCTAAGTTACTGTATTGTTGCAATAATATATTGTTATTAGTTAATTATAATTAACTAATTTTAACATAAAAATTGTTACAAATATATGCTGTTTCGCCAAAAATTCATGTTTTTGTTAACCTTTGTTTAATACATTAATGGTAATAATTGATATGAAGTTTCGGATATTTCGTTCAAGACTTTGTTTTCGGGCATGTAGCCCAAATTAATTTTAATTTATCCAAGTAGGAGTAAACCCATGTCTATTACATCAATTAACAGCAACCAAGCTGCGCTAGTTGCTCAAGTCAATATTGGTAATGCCAATAATTCAGTTTCAAATAACGTAACAGCTCTTTCAAGTGGTAGTCGCATCGTGAGTGCTTCCACTGACGTTGCTGCCCTTTCAACTGGTACTGCTTTGCAGAGCCAAGTTAATGCGCTAAACACAGCTCTTACTGTGGCTTCTCAAGGTAGCAGTCTTTTGCAGGTTGCAGATGGTGCTTTGGCTCAGATTCAAAGTATTCTTCAGCGTCAACAATCTATTGCAACATCAGCTCAATCAGGTTCTTTGAGTGATACACAGCGTGGCTTCCTTGATCAAGAATTTCAACAATTAAGTTCACAAATTAACCAGCTTGCAAATACAACCAATTTTAACGGTGTTAAGTTGCTTAATGGTGGAATTCAAGGTGGTACTAAAGTAAATACAAATACAACTAACGGAAGTGCTGTTGGTCCAGTAAGTGCGACTATTGCTACTGTTGGTGCTACAGTTACTGGTGGTACAACTGTTGCTGCTGGTGATACTTATACTTTAACTGTTGCTGGTCAGCCTGCAATCACTTTAACATTTGGAACAGCAACTGGTAATGTTGGCATCGGTGCAACTGCTGCTGCAACTGCTTCTAACCTTGCTTCTGCTCTTAACAATTCTGGTTTGTCTCAGTTGGCTAACTTTAGATTCCAATCATCTGGTACTACAGTATCTGCTTCATATACTGGTTCTGCAAGTTCGATTGCAAATATTCCTTCTCTTGCAACAAGTGCAACAACCACTGCAACTGGTGCTTTAACCGCAACTGCTGCTCCGTCATTCACTACTGCTACTCAGATTGGTTCTATCAGCGGTACAGTGAGTGCAAATGATACTTTCACTATTGGTACTCATACTTTAACTTTCGTAGCAAATGGTTCTACTGCTGCTGGTACTAATCCTACCACTGGTGCTGGTGCAAGCACTCTTGCTGGTAACCAACAAATCGCTATCGGAAGTGCAGCAACTGCAGCAACTGCAACCAACACAGCTCCAGTAACTTCAGCTGCGGTTGATAATTTGGTAACCTATCTTAACAGTGTTGCTGGTACAACTGGCTTTACTGATCTAACTGGTCTTACTTTTAGCAAAACTACTAGCACATCAAATGGTTCTACTGCATATGCTTTGAATGCGGTATATTCTGGTGTTGGTGCTTCTCAACCAACAATCAGCACTTCATATAATGCTTTGTCACCAACTAATTTTGGTGGTGGTGCTTCGCAAATAGCAACCGCTTCTTCATCTGTTTTGACTGCTGCAAATCAGCTTTCTGCCGGCGCGGTTGTAACTATTGGTGGTGCTGCTGTTACGCTTCTTAAAAATGGTACAACCCCTGCTGCTTCTGGTGAAGTTGCTCTTGGTACGACCCTTACCAATACATTGACTGCTTTGGCGACATATTATAACAGTACAGTTGGTCAAACAGCTCTTGTCGGTGGTTCGCTTGAAGGTGCTACATTTACTAGCGATGGCACTCATTTATATGCGAACAACACTAACACAACTGGTGCTGCATATACTGGTGTTTCAACAACAATTGCAAATAAAATACTTTCTACTTCTGCTCAAGCAACTGCAGTTGGTGGCACTGATTATGCAACTGCTTTACCTGCTGGTCAAACATATGCCAACACAAAAGTTGCTTTATTAACTGTAACTTCAGGTAACATAGCGGCTACTGAGACAATCGCTATCGGTACAGCGACATTTTCTATTAATGCGACTGGTACTACTAGTGGTCTAAACGTTCGTCGTGTAAGTGATACTGCGGATTTGGCTGCAATCGCTGCTTACCTTAATACTACTGCAGGTCAAACTGCAAGTGGTATAAGTAATTTGAGCTTTTCTAGTGATGCTACTCATTTATATGCGCTAAATGGAACTGATGCTAACATAACAGGTCCTGCAACAGTAACTTATACTGGTGCTGCTACTATAACTCAGGCTACTTCTGCAACAATCACTGCGCAAAATGGTGCATTGGTTTCAGTGCAGAATGGTGGTGCTAATGCAACCTTTACCGAAGGAAGCACAACTACAATTGGTAATAAAACAATTACATTTGTAGCAAATGGTGCAACTCCTGGTGTTGGTGAAGTAGCCTTAGGTGCAAATGATACAGCGACTCTAGCAGCAATTGCTACTTACTTAAATGCTAATAACCCTACAACTGGTGGTCTTTCTTCGGGATTGATCTACACAAGTAATGCAACAAAGTTATATGTAGTAAATAATACCGGTAGTGCATTAACTCCAACAATCGTAAGTTTTGCTACAGGTACACCAGCAAGTGCGACTCTTCCTTCAAGTGCAACTCTTAATGCTGCATCTGTTGTCGGTACATTTAGTGGTGGTGGCAAAATTGGCGCGGGTGACGTGGTAGTTATTGGTACAGCTGCTAATAATAATGATGTTGCTAACGCATCTACCATTACAACTAGCAGTGCGTTTACTATCGGTGGCAAAAGCATAACTTTCGTTGCTGCAGGTGCGACTGCTACTAACAGCCAGATTAATCTTGGTTCTACCAACGCAGCGACTTTGACAAATTTGGTAACTTATCTAAATACCAATAAAGCTAACCTTGTTGGTGGTTATCAGAATTTGACTTATAGCTCTGATGGCATTAATTTGATTGCAACTAATGCTTCTGGCTCTTCAGTAAGCACAACCTCTGGTAATGACGTTACTTTCAGCAGCACACCTGCTGGTGCAACTTCGCTTACTGGTGGCTTGACTGTTGCTAATAACGAAGCAAAAAGCATCTTAACGCTTGGTACTGCTCCAACAATTGGTGCTAACACTGCGGTTACAATTGGTGGTGCAACCATTCAATTTGGAAGCGCAGCGCAAGTTACTGCTGGTACAAAAGTTAATGGTAACGTTGCAACAGTTGCATATGGTAACAATAACTTTGAATCATTAACCAACTTAGCTACTTACTTAAACAGCACAACTGGTCAGGCAGCGGTTACTGGTACTGCTCTAAATGGTGCAACCTTCACTACTGATGGTACTCATTTAATTGCAACCAATAATACTCTTGCTGCATTAACTGGTGCAACTGGTGCTAACGCATTTGTTACTACTGGTGGAGACAAAGTATCTACTGGTGCAGTTGGTCTTGCTACCTTCTCAACTCTTAACACTGGTTCTTCAAACAGCAAAAACATATTGACACTCGGTGTTGATACTTTGGTGTTTGGTACAAGTGGTTCGCAAACTCAGCCAACTGGTGCTCCAAGTGCTGCTACATTGCCAACTTCTAACGTTTCTATTGGTGCAACACCAACTCTTGCAACTGCATTGGCTAATGCTGCTACTTATCTAAACAGCAATATCCCAACCAGTTCTGGTAGCATTTTCTCTAGCAATGGAACTCAGTTATTGGCTCAAAATAGTGCTGGTTCTACCTCAACACTCACAACTAACTATAGCTCAAAAACTACGCCAGTATTTAGTGGTGTAACTGGTGCTGTGGTTACTGCGACTAGCTCAGTTGGTCTTGGTGCGGGTGTAACATCTGCGGTTGGAACTCCGGTAGGCAACTTATTTGTATCTAGCACTGGAACAACTGTTACCAATTATGGTAAGCCAGTTGACCTTGCGCTTGTTGCAAATAACGCAAGCTTCGTTGGTTCATTTGGTGGTTCTGGTAGCATTGGTGCTATCAAAGCAAACTATGTTAACACTGGTGTAACAAGTACTTCTGGTGTTCAATTTAGTGTTGTTGTTGGTAATGATACTTATACTACAAACACAATAACCAATGCTAATCTATCTAGTGCGACTGCTCCGGTAGCTTTAGCATTTACTGGCAGCAACACTGTAACAAGTGCTGCTGAAGGTGGAAGTTTCACTCTAAATCTTCAACCTCAAGCTAATGTTACTAGCCAAAACCAAGCTGATCAGCTTGCAGGTGGTATAAATTCTGCATTATCTTCAGTCTCTGCTTACCAAGATCGTAGCGTATTAAGTTATAACAATAACTATTCTGCGACAGTAAGCGGTACAACGACTGCGACATTGCAGGGTTCATCACTTACCTTTAACTCTAGTGATTTCTCTAACCCTATCATTTCTTCAGTATCTGTTTCTGCGCCAAGCACTGGTTCAAGCGATGCAAAAATATCGGTAGTACTCAATGGGGATACTTATAGCACGATAGCTGGTATTGGTAACAAGTTTAATACTGACAGCAGTATTACGCTACAAAACACTAGCAATCCAACCCAGACTTTGACTCTTACAACTGGTAATATTTCTAGTGCTGGTGTAACAGGTAAAGGAAATACTGCGATTGACTTGTCAAGTAGCTCAAATGCTTCTGCATTCCAAACAGCATTATCTAATGCTCTTGGTTTGAATAATGCGGGTGCTGGTTTGAGCTTCCAAGTTGGTGCAACTTCTGCTGATAGCGTTGGTGTATCAATCGGAAGTGCTACAAGCAGCGCATTGTTTGGTGGTCAGGCTTTAGAT
>JBAXNF010000108.1:0-6510 GCA_037133935.1 bacterium | reverse complement strand
TGACTAACTAGTGCCTCATTTAGGCTAATAAGCCTATTTTCAAAATGTGCTGTGAGTTTCTGTTCTGATTCAAATTGTTGATTGCGAGATTGTGCTGTGAGTTTCTGTTCTGATTCAAATTGTTGATTGCGAGATTGTGCAGTGAGTTTCTGTTCTGATTCAAATTGTTGATTGCGAGATGAGGACTCTGAACGTTGCTCACTGAGTGCAATACTCGCTTCAAAATTTATGACCGACTGTTCTAATAAATTGTGCAGAGCTGCTACTTCTACAGCGATTTTCGAAAGGGCTTTCTCTGTTAATGGATCAAGAGAGGTTTGTATTTTTTGTGAGCGAAATAACTTTGTGAGAAATGACATCGGACTGTAATGGTAGTGGGCATTCCTGCGTTGCATGATCAACAAGACGCGTTAACGCTCTGCCCGCTCACACCCGCCTCAACTGACTTTCCACATACGGTCGCGCACGGCGCTGACCACCGCGCTCAAGAATTGCGTGTTGAAGTGCGAGCAAAGTGCGCCGAATAGCCTCGCGGTTGGGTTGTAGGCCAAGGCGCTCACATTCATCGAGCCAGGCAGAGGGGCTGTGGTGCCCACGTGTGCCATTGCAGTGGCGACATGCTGCTACTTCGTTTTCTATCCAGCTGGGCCCGCCCTTAATGCGGGGTACCACGTGTTCGGTGGTGGCACGGTTGAGGCCCACCTCAATGGGGGTGCGGCACCAAATGCATTCATAGCCGTCGCGTTCCAAAATGAGGGCCATGCGTTGGCGGCGGTTCAACTGGCGTTCATGGTGGCGCAAGGGGCGAGGTTCGCGAGGCACAAGAAACAGATTAAAGGACGGTGCGGCTTCTAATGTTGCTTCGTGGCTGATGTCGTTGTTGTAGGTACGGGGTATGTGGGGCTCACCACTGGTGTGTGTTTTGCGCATCTAGGGCACAACGTGGTGTGTGTAGACACCGATGTAAAAAAAGTAGAACGCATGCGTGCGGGTGAAGTACCCATTGTGGAAGAAGGCCTTGCCGAGTTGATGGCGCAAGGTATTGCGAGTGGTCGTTTGCGTTTTGCTATTGAGGCAGCCGAGGTGTTGCCCGCATGTGAGTTTGTCTTTTTGTGTTTGCCCACTCCAGAGCGTGACGATGGCTCGGTCGATATGAGTTATATCGAAGCCGTTGCGGGGCGCATTGGGCCAATGTTGGCAGTGAATGCAGTGGTGGTAAACAAGTCAACGGTGCCAGTAGGTGCGAGTAAAACCGTTGCGCGGTTGCTGGGGCGTAGCGATGTGCATGTGGCGTCGAACCCCGAGTTTTTGCGAGAAGGCACTGCGGTATATGACTTTTTGCATCCGTCGCGTGTGGTGGTGGGTGCAGAAACACATGAGGTGTGTGCACGTGTGGGTGCGCTATATAAAGGTGTAGATGCTCCAATTATTTTTTCCGACCCTGTGTCGTCGGAAACAATTAAGTATGCAGCGAATGCTTTTTTAGCAACGAAAATTTCTTTCATTAACTCCATTGCCAATATTTGCGAACACGTGGGCGCCGACATTCATACGGTGGTCGATGCCATTGGGCGCGACCCGCGCATTGGGCGAGAGTTCTTGCAACCAGGGCCGGGCTTTGGTGGAAGTTGTTTTCCGAAAGACACCATTGGTCTTGTTACTTTGGCCGCTGAGGCGGGGTACAAGTTTGGTTTATTGGAAAGTGTCATTGAAGCCAACGAGCAACAGCTTGAACGCGTGGTAGAAAAAGTGCGCCGTGCGGTGGGTGGCAATTTGGACGGCAAGTTGGTGGCGGTGTGGGGTCTGACCTTTAAGGCCAACACCGACGACCGCCGGCATTCACCAGCAATTACCATTGCCCGCAAGTTGCTGTTGGCTGGGGCGAGCTTGGCAGTGTTCGACCCAACGGTTGATGGTTCAGTACCCGAGCTAGAAGCCAATGCAGGTGGTGCGGTGGCAGTGGCCCCAAGTGCCGTTGGCGCATGTGCCGGGGCCGATGCCTTGGTGGTGCTCACCGAATGGTCGATGTTTGCTGGGGTGAGCCCCGTTGAAGTGGCCGGGGCAATGGGCAATGCCCAGGTGGTCGATGCCCGAAACCTGTTGGACCGCGAGGCCTGGCGGGCTGCGGGCTTTACGTACCAAGGGATTGGGCGCTAGTTCACCAAAAGTTTGCCTATAAACCCTTTACAATTTCCACTTTTAGTGCTAATTTGTCATTTGTCGACGTGCTGCGTGTTCCACCAGATACCCCCCTGCGCCGCACGATGACAAACCAACTACAAGAAAAGGGAAACCATGCGTAAATCACAGAAGTTCATTGCCCTCGGTGCAGTAGCCACCCTCGGCCTTTTTGCAACAGCTTGCGGAAGCGATAGCGACGATGCAGCAACCGAAGAAGCAACAACAGAATCAGTTGTTGAAGAAGTAGTCACAGAAGATACAGCAGCAGAAGCAACAGATTCAACCGATGCTGCAGCCCCACAGACAATTGTCGACATTGCAGCAGGCAACCCAGACTTCAGCACACTTGTTTCACTCGTGACTGCTGCTGGTTTGGCAGAGACACTTGCTGGCGAAGGTCCATTCACCGTGTTGGCACCAACCAACGCAGCGTTTGAAGCATTGGCCAAGAAAATGGGCGTGACCATTGAAGAATTGTCAGCAAAGCTCACAGGTGATGTTGAGGCCTTGAAGACAGTTCTTACCTCACACGTGATTGCCGGCAAGATAATGGCAGCAGACACCGCAGCATTGAATGGTATGGAAGCCGACATGCTCAGTGGTGAGAAGGCGAAAGTTGTGTCAGCTGACGGTGTTGTTTCATTTACCATTGGTACAAGCACAGCAACTGTTGTTACAGCAGATGTAGAGGCATCAAACGGCGTGATTCACATTGTGGATATGCCACTGTTGCCACTCAAACTGCAGAAGTAATACCAGTTACTTTTAATTCCTCCTATTAAAAAGGGTGAGGCGCCACACGGTGCCTCACCCTTTTTCTTTGTCTTGTTGACGATGCGCGAGTAGATGGGCGCTATTCATGCGAAACTAGATGCATGGCAACAGTGGCAGAGTTTTTTGATTACGAGGGTGGAGCCGACCTGCGCGAGGGCATGCGCGAATTGGCAAGTGAAATGTATGTGTTGCCTTTTCTGACGCCCGAGTATTGCCAGGTGCTGATAGATGCAGCTGAAGCGTCGCGTGCTTTTGAAGCAAACCCGCACGACCCGGTGCCCGGGCATGAAGTGTCTATTGCGCGGTTGAGCCCGGTGGTGTTTGCGGCAATGCAAAACCATGTGGGTGCATATATATGGCCACAGTTGAAAGAGACCTGGGGGTATATCGACTACCACGGCATCAACGACGCCTTCATTATTAAATACGAATTGGGTGGGCAAGAGAGTTTGCGCATTCACCACGATGTGGCACAGGTGTCGATGAGCGTGAAGTTGAACAAGAACTACACGGGCGCCGAGCTCGAGTTCCCCCGCCAGGGCGTGACCAATGCAGGTCTTGCGGTGGGCGAAGTGGTGGCGTGGCCAAGTTTGGTGACCCACCCCCATGCCAGTGCCCCCATTACGGGTGGTGTGAAGTACAGCCTCACCATTTGGTGTGAGTTGCCCATCGATATGGGTGGGATGCAACTAGGGTAAATGCACGTTATGAAACAGTTTCGTCATATTTTGAGCGCTGGAAGCGTTGCGGGCATTTTGGCCTGCGGGGTTCTTGGTGTGGCGGGCGTTTCGGGCGTGGCTCAGGCGGCCAAGCGAGCCGATGTGGTGGTTTCTGCCCCTGTGGAGCCTGCCCCATACCCCTTTGCGCTGGTGGCAGTGGGTCAAAAAGACGGAAACGACACTGCGGTTATTCAGTTGCGGCTCTTTGACCTTGGGTTTTGGGTGAAAAGCGTTGATGGCAAGTTTGAGTTCACCACCAAACAAGCGGTGATGGCGTTTCAGAAGTATGTGGGCATGACGGCCACGGGAAGTGTTGATGCGAAAACGGCGGCGGCTTTGGCAATGGCGCAGTTTCCTGCTGCGGGCCTGGCGAGTAAAGGCGATGTTGTTCAGGTCGACAAGAAGAAGCAGTTGGCTTTTGTCATGCGTGAAGGCATCACGGTGATGGCGCTCAATGTGTCGACCGGAAACGACAAGCCGTATGAAGAACCCGATGCGAATTCGCCCGGTGAGATGGTTAAGGGCGTTGCCTTAACACGTGAAGGAAAGTTTCGCGTGCAACGCCGCCGCACCGAAGGCTGGTGGGATGGCGATATGGGCCCTATTTACCGCCCCATTTATTTTGACGGTGGCATTGCCTTTCATGGCAGCCCCGTGGTGCCGGCTTACCCCGCATCGCACGGGTGCATTCGGGTAAGTGTTCCTGCAATGGACATGTTGTGGGAAACAGGCGTTCTTGAATTCGATGCACGGGTTTGGGTGTACTAGAGAACGTGGCTCGGCGCTTAACGCATAATGGGGCACTCGACGGCTTACGCGGTGTAGCGGTGCTGTTGGTGCTGATGCGCCACTCTTTTGAATTAGTGCCAGGTGGCTTTGGGCCGCAGTGGCTGGATGACTTTTTGGGTGGCGGCTATTTCGGTGTCGACATCTTTTTTGTTTTGAGTGGTTTTCTCATTACGTCATTACTGCTTGATGAGCGTGAGTCAAGTGGCGCAGTAGGAATGCGTTCGTTTTATGGGCGTCGTGCATTACGGCTGATGCCGGCGCTGGTAGTGATGCTTGGTGTGGTGAGCATTGTGTTGGTGCTCGACGGAGAAACGTGGTCGTCGTTGTGGCCAACAGTGCGGTCGTCACTTTTCTATTACCAAAACTGGCACAGCGTATGGGACGACAAACATCTTGTGGCCGACTTCGGACACTTGTGGTCGCTCTCCATTGAGGAGCAGTTTTACATTGTGTGGCCGGTGGTGTTGTTAGCCATGGCGACCCTATGGAAGCGTCAATCTGTGCGCGTGGCGGCATTGGCACTTGGCGTGATGTGGGTGGCGTGGTACCGCTTGCATGTGTGGAATAGCGGTGTGGGTTGGGCAAATGTTTTTGTGCGTACCGATACGCGACTCGATGCGTTACTCGTGGGCTGTTTGGTGGCCTTTTTGTTTCAGTGGCAAGCGGTGCGCGAGCGAGCACTACATATTGCTGCATGGTGTGGTTTAGCAGTGGTGGTAGCAACTGTTGCGCGAACGAACCCACTGCAGGCATATGTATATAAAGGTGGGCTCACGCTTGGCGCAATTGGTGTGGGCTGCTTGGTTCTTGCCATTGCGAATGGTTCATGGCGTGGCGCGCGTTTTTTTGATGTGAAGCCATTACGTGCGGTCGGAAGAGTGTCGTATGGCTTATATCTTTGGCATTTTCCTATTTTCCGTATTGTAATGCGCCATAGTGCAACGTGGAATTCTGGTGTGCGGCTGGTGGTTGGCTTGGTGTTATCGGGCGTGGTGACGGCGTTGTCGTGGTACGTGGTCGAGCGCCCAGCGCTGCGGTTGAAAGATAAGTGGTTTGCACGATCAACAGCAATAGTGCCCGCGTTGGAACTTGCGCCTGTTACTTCGCGCATTGTGCTTGTGCGTCAACGTGCAGTGCGCTTGTTGATTGCAGTGTTGGCAGCAGCCGGCGTGACCACATTGTTTGTCAACATTTGGCCAGAGAAGCCATTGCCTATGACTGACCGCATGGGCTATGCGTTGGTGAATAACTTTCCTCTTGATAGGTACTGGCAAGTCTTTTTATTGTGGATGTTTCTTTTTCCTGCAGTGGTGTTGGCCACATACATCGTTTTGCCGAAACTGTTTCCGCAGAGCGTGCGGATGCGCGAACTGGTGGGTACAAACGAGCACATTGCGCTGCATGTAGTTGAAGAAGAATTACCACCAGTCACAGGGGCTCTGCATTTTTGGCGCGTTGCGCTGGTGGCAGGAGTATTTGGTTACGAGTGTGCAGTTGCCGCTGGGCGCGAAAATGTGAATGGCTGGTGGATGCTTGCCGCTGGTGCCGCTGCGTACATGGCACTTGTTTATGGAGTATCGCATTTCTGGAAGCGCACGTTGAGCGCGGCGAACTTGTTTGGTACCGCATTTGTTCTTGTTGGCGCATGGTGGGTGTCGAGCACTACGGAAATATTGGTGGCCTCTACTGGTGAACGACGTGAGTTTGCTTGGTTGCCGTTGCCCCTCGTGTTGGTTGCAGTAGTTGCACTTGTGGTGAGCGATGTGGTGTGGGGCAAGCGCAACTTTGTGCGTCGCGAACGCCAGAGGTTGGCCTTTGTAGTAGTGCCAGTGTTTTTGTTTATATGGACGAGCCATTTGCCGAACAGTGTTGGATACATCGATATTTTTCATCACGGTGAATCGTTAAATGGTGGGTGGCTGCTGAAGAGCGGTTGGGTGCCATGGCGCGACTTCTTCTTCAACATTGGGTTCTACGGTGCTGCCGTTGTGCCTCGTGTGAGCTTTGTGCTCTTTGGTACGTCGTACTGGGGCTTTAGTGCAGGTAC